>NZ_JBJHAA010000018.1:0-88962 GCF_054050795.1 Blastococcus sp. SYSU DS1024 | reverse complement strand
CGGCCCCCCCGGCCCCGCCACGCCCCCCCGCCGCCCCCCCCCCCCCCCCCCCCCCACCCCCCCCCCCCCCCCCCCCCCCCCCCCCCCCCCCCCCCCCCCCCCCCCCCCCCCCCCCGGCGAGGAGGACTGGGAGCTCATCAACGCAGGCAAGGCGCCGGTCACGCTCGTCCCCGGCGGCTCGTACTTCCACCACACCGACTCGTTCATGATGATGCGCGGCGGCCACATCGACGTCACCGTGCTGGGCGCCTTCCAGGTGTCCGCGCAGGGCGACCTCGCCAACTGGGCGACCGACGACGCGCACCTCCCGCCCGCGGTCGGCGGGGCCATGGACCTCGCCGTCGGCGCCAAGCGGGTGCTGGTGCTGATGATGCACACCACGCCCGACGGCCGGCCCAAGCTCCTGCCGGAGTGCACCTACCCGCTGACCGCCGCGCGCGTCGTGCACCGCGTCTACACCGAGCTCGCGGTGATCGACGTGGAGCCGGCCGGCCTCGTGGTCCGCGAGATGGTCGCCGGGCTTCCCCGCGAGGAGCTGCAGCGGCGCACCGCCGCCCCCCTGCACTTCGCCGAGGAGGTCGGGGATCTGCGGGCCCCCTGACCCCGGGCGCTCCTCGATCGGCCGGCGCCGGGAGAACACTTCAAGCCCGTAGTGTTTCGCCCGTACGAGAACGGGCAGGACGCGATCATGCTCGCGCAGTGCACCGTCGTCGTGCCGACGATCGGGCGTCCCTCGCTCGACGTCCTGCTCGACGCGCTGGCCGCCGCCCCCGGCCCGCGCCCGGCGGAGCTCGTCGTCGTCGACGACCGTCCCACCGGGGAGCCGCTGCACCCCGACCGCCCCGGGCTGCCGCCGGTGCGGGTGGTCCGCACCGGCGGCGGAGGACCGGCCCGGGCCCGCAACCTGGGCTGGCGCACCGCCCGCACCGAGTGGATCGCCTTCCTCGACGACGACGTCGTGCCCGACCCCGACTGGTACCAGCGGCTCGAGGCCGACCTCGCCGACCTGCCGGCCGACGTCGCCGGCAGCCAGGGCCGGGTGCGGGTGCCCCTGCCGGAGCACCGGCGCCCCACCGACTGGGAGCGCGGCACCGCGGGGCTCGCCACCGCCAGCTGGATCACCGCCGATCTCGCCTACCGCCGCAGCGCTCTGGCCGCGGTGGGTGGCTTCGACGAGCGCTTCCCCCGCGCCTTCCGCGAGGACTCCGACCTGGCGCTGCGGGTCATGGACACCGGAGCCCGCCTGGTGCGCGGCGAGCGCTGGATCACCCACCCGGTGCGGCCCACCGACCGCTGGGTCAGCGTGCGCGTGCAGGCCGGGAACGCCGACGACGTCCTCATGCGGCGCCTGCACGGGCCGGACTGGCGGGAGCGGGCCGACGCCGCGCTCGGCCGCCGGCCGCAGCACACGGCCGTCACCGCGGCGGCGCTGGCCGCGCTCGGCCTGGCCGTCGCCCGCAGGCCCCGGGCCGCCCTCGCTGCGGCGGCCGCCTGGGCCGCGGGCACCGCCGAGTTCGCCTGGCGGCGCATCGCCCCCGGCCCGCGGGGCCGCGCCGAGGTGGGCACGATGATCGCCACCAGCGCGCTCATCCCGCCGCTGGCCACCTGGCACTGGCTGCGCGGCGTCGTGCAGCACGTGGGTGTGCCGGCGTGGCGCGGGCTGCCCGACCTGGTGCTCTTCGACCGCGACGGCACCCTGGTGCACGACTTTCCGTACAACGGCGACCCGGAGTGGGTGCGCCCGGTGGGCGGCGCGAAGGAGGCCCTCGACCGGCTGCGCGCCCGCGGCGTGCGGCTCGGCGTGGTGAGCAACCAGTCCGGCGTGGCCCGCGGGCTGATCACGCCCGACCAGGTGGACGCCTGCATGAAGCGGCTCGACGAGCTGCTCGGCCCCTTCGAGACGGTGCAGGTCTGCCCGCACGGGCCGGACGACGGCTGCGCCTGCCGCAAGCCCGCCCCGGGCATGGTCGCGGCCGCGTGCGCCGAGCTCGGGGTCGAGCCGGCCCGGTGCGTGGTCATCGGTGACATCGGCGCCGACGTCGAGGCGGCGGCCGCGGCGGGCGCGCGCGGCATCCTGGTGCCGACCCCGGTCACCCGCTCCGAGGAGGTGGCGGCGGCGCGGCAGCGGGCGGCGACCCTGCCGGAGGCGGTCGACGACGTCCTGGCCGGGCGCTGGTGAGCGCCCCCCGCACCGTCCTGGTCGCCCGGCTCGACAACGCCGGTGACGTGCTCCTGCAGGGCCCGCTCGTCCGTGCCGTCGCGCACGGCGCCGACCGCGTCGTCTTCCTGGCCGGTCCCGCCGGTGCGGCCGCCGCGGAGCTGCTCCCGGGCGTCGACGAGGTGTGGACGTGGGCCTGCCCCTGGATCCTCGGCGACCCACCACCGGTCGACGCCGACGACCTCGGCCGGCTCACCGACCGCGTCCGGGCGCTCGCCCCGGACGAGGCGGTGATCTCCACGTCGTTCCACCAGTCGCCGCTGCCGCTGGCGCTGGTGCTCCGCTCGGCCGGCGTCCCCCGCATCTCGGCGATCAGCGTGGACTACCCCGGCACGCTGCTCGACGTCCGCCACCGGGTCGACGACGACCTCCCCGAGCCCGAGCGGGCGCTGTCCCTCGCCCGGGCCGCGGGGTTCGAGCTGCCGGCCGGCGACGACGGCCGGCTCTCCGTGCGACGGCCCCTGCCCCCGGTCGCGCACACCCCCGGGGGCCATGATCTGTCGGCCGGGTACATCGTGCTCCACCCCGGGGCCTCGGTGCCGGCCCGCGCGTGGCCGGCGCAGCGCTGCGCCGAGGCGGTCGAGGCGCTCGCCGACGCCGGCCACCGGGTGCTGGTCACCGGCGGGCCGGGGGAGCGGGGGCTCACCGCGTCCGTCGCCGGCACCCGCGGGGTCGACCTGGGCGGGGAGACCTCCCTGGCCGAGATGGCGGCGCTGCTCGACGGCGCCGCGGCGGTCGTCGTCGGGAACACCGGCCCGGCGCACCTGGCCGCCGCGGTCGGCACCCCGGTGGTCTCGTTGTTCGCCCCCGTCGTGCCCGCCGTCCGCTGGGCGCCCTACGGCGTGCCCAGCGTGCTCCTGGGCGACCAGTCGGCGCCCTGCCGCGGCACCCGGGCCCGGGAATGCCCGGTGGCCGGCCACCCCTGTCTGACCTCCGTGACCGCGTCCGACGTGGTCGCCGCCGTGGAGAAGCTGGTGAGCGCATGAAGGTCCTGGTCTGGCACGTGCACGGCTCGTGGACGACGGCGTTCGTCCAGGGCCGGCACGAGTACCTGATCCCGGTGACCCCGGGCCGCGACGGCGACGGTCTGGGCCGCGCCCGCACCTGGGACTGGCCGGCGTCGGCGCGGGAGGTCACCCCGGCCCAGCTGCGGGAGGAGCAGGTCGACGTCGTCGTGCTGCAGCGCAAGCGGGACCTGGAGCTGGTGCGCGAGTGGCTGGGCCGCGAGCCCGGCCGCGACCTGCCCGCGGTCTTCCTGGAGCACAACGCCCCCGGGCTGGAGCCGGGTGACGGACCGGTACCGCACACCCGGCACCCGATGGCCGACCGCGCCGACATCCCGATCGCCCACGTCACCTCCTTCAACGAGCTCTTCTACGACAACGGCCGGGCGCCGACGACGGTGATCGAGCACGGCATCGTCGACCCGGGGGAGCGGTGGACCGGGGAGCTGGCGCGCGCCGCCGTCGTCACCAACGAGCCGGTCCGGCGCGGCCGCACCGTCGGCGCCGACCTGCTCCCCGGCCTCGCCGCGGTGGCGCCGGTCGACGTCTTCGGCATGGGCCTGGCCGGCCTGCACGAGGCCCACGGCCTGGACCCCGACCGGGTGGCGCTGTTCGACGACCCGCCGCAGGCCGCCATGCACGCGGAGCTCGCCCGCCGCCGGGTGTACGTGCACCCGGTGCGCTGGACGTCCCTGGGGCTCGCCCTGCTGGAGGCGATGCACCTGGGCATGCCGGTGGTCGCGCTGGCCACCACCGAGGTGGTCGAGGCCGTGCCCGCCGCGGCCGGGGTCATCTCCACCCGGCCCGAGCGGCTGTGGGCCGCCGTCCGGGAGTTCCTGGACGACGAGGACGCAGCGAGGCTGGCAGGCAAGGCCGCCCGCGCGGCGGCCCTCGAGCGCTACGGGCTGGAACGCTTCCTGCGCGACTGGGACGCGCTCCTGGGAGAGGTGACCCGATGAAGATCCACATGGTGAGCGAGCACGCCAGCCCGCTCGCCGCGATCGGCGGCGTCGACGCCGGCGGGCAGAACGTGCACGTCGCGGCGCTGGCCGCCGGCCTGGCCCAGCGCGGGCACGAGGTCACGGTGCACACCCGCCGCGACGACCCGGCCCTGCCCGAGCGGGTGACGACGGCGGACGGCTACGACGTCGTCCACGTCACCGCCGGACCGGCCGAGGCGCTGCCCAAGGACGAGCTGCTCCAGCACATGCCGGCCTTCGCGCGGGTGCTGCGGCACGGCTGGGCGGCGCAGCCCCCCGACGTCGTGCACGCGCACTTCTGGATGAGCGGCCTCGCCTCGGTCGAGGCGTCGGCCAGCCTGCTGGCCCCGGTCCCGGTGCTGCAGACCTTCCACGCGCTCGGCTCGGTCAAGCGGCGCCACCAGGGGGCGGCCGACACCTCGCCGGCGGAGCGGATCGACCTCGAGCGGGGGCTGTGCCGCGACGTCGCCCACGTGGTGGCCACCTGCTCTGACGAGGTCTTCGAGCTGCGCCGGCTCGGGCTGCCCAGCGACCGGGTCTCGATCGTGCCGTGCGGTGTGGACACCTCGGTGTTCACGCCCCGCGGCCCGGTGGCGCCGAAGGGCGAGCGGAAGCGGCTGCTGGTCCTCGGCCGGCTCGTCGAGCGCAAGGGCCAGGACGACGCCGTCCGGGCGCTGCGCGCGGTGCCCGACGCGGAGCTGGTGGTCGTCGGCGGCCCCGCGCCCGACGCCGTCGACGCCGATCCGGAGGTGCGCCGGCTGCGCGGCATCGCCGCGGAGGCCGGCGTCGCCGACCGGCTGGTCTTCGCCGGGTCGGTCGCCCGCGCCGACGTCCCCGCCTGGGTGCGCTCGGCCGACGTCGTGCTCGCCGTCCCCTGGTACGAGCCCTTCGGCATCACCCCGCTGGAGGCCATGGCCTGCGGGCGGCCCGTCGTCGCCACCGCCGTCGGCGGGCTGCAGGACACCGTCGCCGACGGGATCACCGGCGACCTCGTGCCCCCGCGTGACCCCGAGCGGCTCGGCGAGGTGCTCGCCGCGCTGCTCGCCGACGACGACCGCCGCGCCGCCTACGGCGCCGCCGGGGTTAAGCGGGCCCGCGCCCGCTACCGCTGGGCCCGCGTCGTCGCCGACACCGAAACCGTCTACCGCCAGGTCCTCGCCCGGCGTCGTCCCGTGGAGGTCGCCCGATGAGCGCCAGCCCGCACTCGTTCTTCGAGAACGTGACCGACGTGGTCCCCGCGCCGGACTCCTGCACCCACCTGACCGGCGCCGACCACGTCGCCTCGCTGCGGAACGCGCTGCGCTCCCTGGAGGCGCAGCTGCCGGTCCTCGACCGCTGGGGCCGGCTGCTCGCCGACGTGCTGTGCGGGGAGTCCCGCGGCCGGCTGCTCGCCGCGGGCAACGGTGGGAGCGCCGCGCAGGCCCAGCACCTCACCGCCGAGCTGGTGGGCCGCTACCGCGCCGACCGCCCGCCGTTCTCGGCGATCTGCCTCACCGCGGAGACCTCGTCGCTGACCGCCATCGCCAACGACTACCCGGCCGACGAGCTGTTCGCCCGCCAGGTGGAGGCCCACGGCCGCGCGGGCGACGTGCTGGTGCTGCTGTCGACGTCGGGGCGTTCGCCGAACGCGGTGGCCGCCGCGCGCCGGGCCCGCGCGTGCGGCATCACCACGCTGGCGATCACCGGCCCGGCGCCCAACCCGCTGGCCGCGGCCGCCGACGAGGCGGTCTGCATCGACTCCCCGTGGACCGCCACCGTGCAGGAGTGCCACCTGGTCGCCCTGCACCTCGTCTGCGCGGCCTTCGACGCCGCCGTGCTCGCCGAGGCGCCGCGGGTGCCCGACGGGCCCTCGCTCGAGGCGGCGAAGTGAGCGCCCGGCCGCTGGTCGTCGTCGGTGACGCACTGCTCGACGTCGACCTGGTCGGTACCGCCTCGCGGCTGACCCCCGATGCCCCCGTGCCGGTGGTGGAGGAGATCGAACGGCGCGAGCGCCCCGGTGGCGCCGCGCTGGCCGCGGTCATCGCCGCAGCGGCGGGTGGGCGCGAGGTGGTGCTCGTGGCGCCGCTGGACGCCGACGAGGACGCCGACCGGCTGCGCGCCCTGCTCGCCGGCCGCGTGCGCCTGCTCGAGATCCCGGCCACCGGCGGCACCGCCGTGAAGCAGCGGGTCCGGGTGGGTGACCACTCCATCGCCCGGCTCGACAGCGGCGCGCCGGTCGCGGTGCTCGGCGAGCTGCCGGCCGCGGCCGCCGACGCCATCCGCGACGCCGCCGCCGTCCTCGTCGCCGACTACGGCCGGGGCACCACCGCCGATCCTGCGGTGCGCGCCGCCCTGGCCGAGGCCCGCGGCCCCGTGGTCTGGGACCCGCACCCCCGCGGCGCGGACCCGGTGCCCAACGCCCGGCTGGTCACGCCGAACGGCGCCGAGGCCGCCCGCGTGGCCGCCGACGCCGCGGCCGGGACCGGGCTGGCCGCCGTGGGGGCCCGGGCCGAGGCGCTCATCCGGCGGTGGGGGGTCGGCGCGGTCGCCGTCACCCTGGGCGCCCGCGGCGCGCTGCTCTCCTACGGCTCCGGCGCACCCATGGTGGTGCCCGCGGTCACGGTGACCGGCGGGGATCCGTGCGGCGCCGGGGACTCCTTCGCCGCCGCGGCGGCGCTGGCTCTCGCCGACGGCGCCGTCACCGGCGAGGCCGTGGCCGCCGCGGTCGCCTTCGCCTCGGCGTTCGTCGCCCGCGGCGGGGCGACCGCCTGGGACGCCGACGAGCGGCCCGGGACCGACGTCGTCGCCGAGCCCGGCGCCGAGGCCGTCATCGCCCGGGTGCGCGCGGCCGGCGGCACCGTCGTGGCCACCGGCGGCTGCTTCGACCTGCTGCACCCCGGGCACGTCGCCACGCTCCGCGCGGCCCGCGGGCTGGGCGACTGCCTGGTGGTGTGCATCAACTCCGACGACTCGGTGCGCCGGCTCAAGGGCCCCGCACGCCCTCTGGTCACCGCGCCCGACCGCGCCCGCGTGCTCGAGGCGCTGGAGTTCGTCGACGCGGTGGTCGTCTTCGACGAGGACACCCCCAGCCAGGTGCTCGACCGGCTGCGCCCCGACGTGTGGGCCAAGGGCGGCGACTACGCCGGAGCGGACCTGCCCGAGGCCGAGGTGCTGCGCACCTGGGGCGGCCAGGCCGTCGTCCTGCCCTACCTCGACGGCCACTCGACCACGGCCCTGGTCGAGCGCTCGCGCGTGTGAAGGGCGGCATCGACGCCGCGGCGCATCCCGGTGGCCCTCCTGCAGAGGCCCGCCGCGAGCCTGCGAGTGGCGGGGGGCAGGGCGGTCCTCCTGCCGTCGCCATCGTCCTCCGGCCGCTCGGTCTGGGGGACCTGCTCACCGGGGTCCCGGCGATCCGGGCGATCCGGGCCGCCGTCCCGGACCACCGGCTGGTGCTGGCGACGACGTCGGCCCTGCGACCGCTGGCCGAGCTGATCGACGCCGTCGACGAGGTGCTGCCCGCGCGCGAGCTGGAAGCGCTGGAGTGGAGCGGTCCGCCGCCGGAGCTCGCCGTCGACCTGCACGGCAAGGGCCCGGCATCGCACGTGGTCGTCGCCGACCTGCACCCCCGGCGGCTGCTCACCTTCGCCAGCCCCGGCTACCCCGGGCCGACCTGGTACCCCGACGAGCACGAGGTTCGGCGCTGGTGCCGGCTGGTCTCCGAGGGGCTGGGCGTCGATGCCGACCCGGACGCCCTGGACATCGCCGTGCCGGCCGTGCCCCCGCCGGTCCGGGGTGCCGCCGTCGTGCACCCCGGGGCGGCGTTCCCGGGCCGGCGCTGGCCACCGCAGCGCTTCGCCGCCGTCGCCCGCCACCTCGCCGACGCCGGCCACGACGTCCGGATCACCGGCGGCCCGGCGGAGGTCGAGCTCGCCCGGTCGGTGGCCGCGGCGGCGGGGTTGCCGGATACCGCGGTGCTGGCCGGCCGGACGACGTCCGTGGAGCTGGCCGCCGTGGTGGCTGCGGCCGAGCTGGTCGTGTGCGGCGACACCGGCGTCGCGCACCTGGCCACCGCCTACCGGCGGCCGTCGGTGGTGCTCTTCGGCCCCGTCTCCCCGGCGTTGTGGGGACCGCCCCCGCGGCCCCAGCACGTGGTGCTCTGGCACGGCGACGGCACCGGCGACCCCTGGGGCACCGACCTCGACCCCGCGCTGGCCCGGATCACCGTCGACGAGGTGGAAGGGACCCTCGACCAGCTCCTGTCCGGTCGCGCCGAGTGGGCCCCGAAGGGGTCCGCGCAGGCGTGACGCAACGGCTCAGCACCCTGGCGGAGGCACGTGGCCGCGGTGCGATCCGGAGGATCGCGGTGTCATCGCCTACGAGCGCTGGCGGAGGGCGTCGAAGAGCACGGTCTGCAGGTCGTTCTCGTCGACCGCGGAGTACGCCGCGCCGCCCGTGGCCTCGGCGATCTCCTCGAGCGAGCTCAGGTCGGCGTCCGGCCCCAGGGCCACACCGATGACCTTGATCGGCCGCTGCGGGTCGGCCTCGGCCTCGAGCGTGCTCAGCAGCTCCTCCAGGCTGAGCCCCTCGGCGTCGTCCTCGTTCGTGCCGTCGGTGACCATCAGCACGCTGTTGACCGCGGTGGGGTCGTAGTTCTCCCGCGCCGACCGCACAGCCGCCAGGGTGGTGTCGTACAGCCCCGTCCCGCCCGGCGTCAGCCGGTCCGGGATGGTGTCCAGCTGCTCGTCGAGCACCTCGCGCTGGGTCCGGCCGTCGACGACGTCGTCCAGCTCCCGGGTGGGGACGAGCTCGGTCCAGTCCTGGTCGCCCTGGAGCTCGTAGGCGAAGGCCCAGAGCCCGAGGGCGTAGTCGTCGGGCACCAGGGAGAGCGTGCTCTTCGCGGCGTCGCGGGCGAGGGTGGCGCGGGTGCCGTCGCCGACCGGCGCCGCCATCGACGTCGACACATCGAAGACCGTCAGCACCCGAGACGGCGCGGCGAGGCTGGACAGCCGGGTCAGCAGCGCCTGCACCTGCTGGGGGTCCAGCGGCAGCACCGGTGGGCTCGCCTCGGCGATGCCGCTGTCGGGACCGGCACCGGGAGGCGCGGCGCCCTCGGGGCCGCGGAAGCCGGCGTCGCGGACGGCGACCTGCGCGTCCTCGGACAGCAGCCGGTCGACGACGGCGTCGACGGCGCGCTGCTCGGCCCCCGTCGGGGTGCCCACCCGCAGCACCGGGTAGTCGAGGACCGGCGAGCCCTCGGCGGGGTAGACGGCGACGAGGGAGGACTCCTCGGCCTCCTGGTGGTCGGCGTACACGACCTGCTCGCTCACCGGGACCAGCGGCGCGTCGGCGCTGTCCTCGCGGCCGGCGGTCAGCCCCTCGGCGGGGGAGAGGGCGGTGCTGCGCGCGGAGGCGAGCACGGCCTGCACGACCGCGTTGTCGGCGTCGGCGTCCCCGCCCAGGGCGGTGCGCACGGCGGCCAGCGCGGCCAGCCCCTCGGCGCTCGCGGCGAGGTCGGGCACGGCCAGCGGCCGGCCGGTGCCCAGGGCCTCGGCCCAGCCCGGGCCCGAGTCGGCCCAGCCGAGCTCGTCGACGGCCGTCTCGCTGGTGGCCAGGACGACCGGGGAGACCGCCATGGAGCCGGCCGGGTCGAGCTCGCGCGAGGAGACCCGCGCCGCCCACAGCGACGAGTCGGGGACCCACACCTCCGGCAGCGCCTCCTCTTCGAGGACGCTCAGGTCACCGGCGGTCAGCAGCGGTTCGCGGGCCGTCACCTCGGCGGTGATGCAGAGGGACTCATCGGGCGACTCCACCTCCGCCAGGAGCTCCCCGGCCACGTCGGACAGCTCCGGGGCCACGGTGACGTCGACGGCCACCTGCTCGTCGCAGCCACCACCGACCAGCCACCAGACCAGCCCGCCGGCGAGCAGCGCGACGGCCAGCCCCGCGGCGATGAGAACGGGAAGCACCGAACGGCGCGTGGCTGCGGGATCTGCGTGGCGGCCCATGCTCGCTCTCTGAGGTCGACTCGTGGTGGATGCGGCTCCACCTGAGCTCGCCGCTCCAGATTAGATGTGTCCCACGTCGCTCTGGGGTGACTCTCGTCGCATGACCGATGACGGTGGGTCAGACCGCCTGGGCGGCCACGGCGTTCCGCTGGGCGGCGAACCACTCGACGGTGCGGCGCAGCCCCTGCTCGGAGGTCACCTGCGGGCGCCAGCCGAGCAGCTGCTCGGCGCGGGTCGTGTCGGGGCGGCGGACCTTCGGGTCGTCGACGGGCAGGTCGATGTAGTCGATCGGGGAGTCCGAGCCGGTGAGCTGCACGATCCAGCGGGCCAGCGCCAGCATCGACAGCTCGTCGGGGTTGCCGATGTTCACCGGACCCGGGTGCTCGGAGAACGCCAGTGCCAGGATGCCGGCGACGGTGTCGTCGACGTAGCAGATGGAGCGGGTCTGCGAGCCGTTCCCGGCCACGGTGAGCGGGCGGCCGTCCAGTGCCTGGTTGACGAAGGCGGGGATCGCCCGGCCGTCGTCGGCGCGCATCCGGGGCCCGTAGGTGTTGAAGATCCGCACGATGCCGGTGTCGGTGCCCTTCGACGTCCGGTAGGCGGTGGTCAGCGCCTCGCTGAACCGCTTGGCCTCGTCGTAGACCCCGCGGGGGCCCACCGGGTTGACGTTGCCCCAGTACTCCTCCGTCTGCGGGTGCTGCAGCGGGTCGCCGTAGACCTCCGAGGTGGAGGCCAGCACGTACCGGGCGCCCTTGTCGTGGGCCAGGCCCAGGGTGTGCAGGGTGCCCAGGCTGCCGACCTTGAGGGTCTCGATCGGCATCTTCAGGTAGTCGATCGGGCTGGCCGGCGAGGCGAAGTGCAGCACCAGGTCCACCGGGCCCGGGACGTGCACGTAGTCGGTGACGTCGCAGCGGACCAGCCGGAACCCGGGGTGCTCCATCAGGTGCGCGACGTTCGCCGGGGAACCGGTGAGGAAGTTGTCCAGGCACACCACCTCCACCCCGCGCTCCAGGAGGTGCTCGCACAGGTGCGACCCGAGGAACCCGGCACCGCCGGTGACCACCGCCCGCCGGATGGTGCGAGCCTCGCGTAGCCGTCCGTCCGCCATGCCGTCGTCCTCCTGTGCTCTCGTGCGTGCGCCCGCCCGCGGACGCACCTGGCGGCGGACGTACCCGGAGATCAACTGCACACACACTTCGGGGCCGAAGTGCTTCCGGCGGTGGCGGCGCCTGCCTGCCGCTCCGCGGCCGGAACGCGGACGGGCCGCCGCCCTCCCGGAGGAGGACGGCGGCCCGCCGTGGTGCGAGGAGGTCTTAGTTCACGGCCTCTTCGTCCGGGATGGCGTTCGTCGGCGGGGTGGCCATCTCGCCGTCGTACTCCTCGATCGGCGCGTCACCGATGTCGGTCACCCGCACCGGCTGCACCTCCTCGGAGCCGTTGCCGACGATGCGCTCGATGGTCATGCCGCCGGTGCCCATGTGGCTGTCCTCGGAGTAGCGGAACGGCGCGAAGACCGGGCCCTCCCAGTCGCCACCGGCCTGCTCGACCGCCTCGACCAGACCCTCGCGGGTCGGGTTCTGGCCGGCCGCCTGCAGGGCCTGCGTCATGGTGTAGGCCTGCGCCATGCCGTACACGCGGTAGTTGGTGAGCTCACCCTCGCCACCGCACTCGTCCCAGATCCGCTGGAACTCCTGGATCCACGGGTTGTCGGTCATGTCCACCGTCGGCAGGTAGCCGGTGGTGAGCGCGCCGTCCAGCAGGGCCGCGTCGGACACCTGGCCCTCGCTGAAGCGGTTCAGCAGGCCGCCCACGAGCGTCGGGTCCGAGCCCACGTTGGAGTAGAACCACTGCGGGTCGTAGCCGAGCTGCAGCGCGGTCAGCTGCGACAGCGCGGTGTAGCTGGGCACGTTGAAGCCGACGACGAAGTCGGCGCCGGCCGCCTGCAGCGCCGCGATCTGCGGGCCGACGTTGGTGTTGCCCGGCGTGTACCGCTCGGCCGCGACGATCTGGTCGTCGATGTACTGGCGGATGCCGGCCTCGCCGTCCTCGCCGAAGTCGTCGTCCTGGAGGAAGAGGCCGACCTGCGCGTCGGGGAAGTTCTCGGCGATGTACTCGCCGATGATCTTGCCCTCGCTCATGTAGTCGGTCTGCCACCCGAACGACATCGGGTAGGTCTCCGGGTCGTCACCCCACATCAGCGAGCCCGAGGAGACGAACAGGTCGGGGACGCCCTCGTCGTTGAGGAAGTCGACCACGGCGCTGTGGGTGGGCGTGCCCAGCCCGCTCATCATCGCGAAGATCTCGTCCTCGAGGACGAGCTCGTTCACGACCTGGCTGGTCTGGGTGGGGTTGTAGGCGTCGTCGCGGAAGATCCAGTCGATCTCCCGGCCGTAGACGCCGCCCTCCTCGTTGAGGCAGTTGAAGTAGGCGTCGACGCCGGTCGGGATCTCGCTGTACCCGGGCGCGGCCACACCGGTCAGCGGGTAGTGCGAGCCGATCTTGATCGAGGTCTCGGTGACGCCGATGTCGGAGGCCTCGTTCTCGCCCCCGCCACCGTTGGCGGAGGAGCCACCGCCCTCTTCGCTGCCGCCGCAGGCGGCGAGGGTGGAGACGACGGTCGCCGCGGCGATCGCCGTCATGAGACGTCGGGAGGATCTGGACAACAGTTCTCCTCTGGTGCGGCCCGGGCGTGGATGCCCGGGAGTCTGGGTGGGGTGGAGCAGCCGGGGACGAGCGGTCGATCGGGTCGTGCTCACCCCCTGCTGGCGCCGTTGGCCTGGGCCTGGGCCATCGCCCGCTTGGCCTTGCGGGTCATCCAGCGGAGGCGGATGGTGCCCACGAACCCGGCCGGGACGAAGATCATCACGACGATGAGCACGACGCCGTAGACGAACGGCGCGAGCTGGGCCGCCTCGGTCTGGCTCAGGCCAAAGTCTCCGCCGAGGTTGGTGACGAACGGCGGCAGGAAGACCAGCAGGGCCGACCCGAGCAGGGCGCCGAGCAGGCTCCCCAGACCGCCGATCACGATCGCGGTGAGCAGCGCCAGCGACAGCACGATCGTGAAGCCGCTCGGCGCGGCCAGGCGGACCACGATGGCCAGCACGCCGCCGGCGAGCCCGGCCGCCGCGGCGCTGACGACGAAGGCGAGCACCCGCCAGGCGCCGAGGTTGATGCCGGCCAGCTCCGCGGCCACCTCCTGGTCGCGCACCGCCCGCCAGGTGCGCCCGATGCGGCTGCGCACCAGGTTGGCCAGGAAGAAGTACGTGATCAGCAGGCAGATCGCGCCGACGTAGGCCAGCCACTTGGTGCTCGAGGCCGAGTTGCCCGAGACCGTGTCGATGAAGCTGCCGAACCACTCCGGCGCCTGCGGGGCGCGCACGCGCATGCCCTGCTCGCCACCGAAGGTGTCGTGGAAGTAGATCGCCAGCCCGGGGAGCCCGACCGCCAGCGCCAGCGTCGCGCCGGCCAGGTACGGGCCGTGCAGTCGGGCCGCGGCCACCCCGACGAGCGCGCCGATCGCCGTGGCCACCACGATGGCGACCAGCAGGATCAGCGGCAGCGGGAGCGGTTCTTCGGCGTCGAGGAACAGCGCCGTGGTGTAGGCGCCGGCGGCCATGAGCGCCCCGTGCCCGAGCGAGATCTGGCCGTTGATGCCGGTGAGCACGGTCAGCCCGCCGGCGGCGATCGCGTAGTAGGTGAGCGTGGCCAGCTGCGAGTTGCGGTACGGGCTGGTCATCTCCAGCAGCAGGACCGCGAGCACCGCCGCGCCGAGCAGCACGAGCAGGTGGCGCAGGAGGGTGGACTGGGGCAGGAACGAGCGGCCGGACTTCGCCGGGGCCGAGGGCGTGTCCCCGCCGGCGGTGGCCTCGACGGGCGCCTCCTCGGTGGCCTTGCCCGCCTTGCCGGGCGTGCCGCTCGTGGACCTGGAGCTCTGCAGGTCGCTCATCGTCATGCCCTCCGAGCCGTGCTGCTGCTGAACAGGCCACCCGGTCGCACGAGGAGGACGACGATGAGGATGACCAGGGCGGAGATGTTGACCAGGGCGCTGCCACGGGGGGCGTAGCCGCTCACGTAGCTCAGCGCCAGGCCGAGGATCAGCCCGCCGACGATCGCGCCGACGGGGGAGTCGAGGCCGCCGATGATCGCGGCGACGAAGCCGTAGACGATCAGGGCGTCCATGTAGGCGGGCCAGACGAACGAGCCGCCGGCGATCAGCAGGCCCGAGAGCGAGCCGACGACCGCGGCCAGCCCCCAGCCCAGGGTGAGCATGCCGCCCACCTTGACGCCGAGGAGCCGGGCGACCTCCTGGCTGAACGCCGAGGCGCGCATGGCCAGGCCGATGCGGGTGAACCGGAACAGCGCGACCAGCAGCGCCATCACCAGCAGCACCGAGCCGATGATGTACAGGCTCGTCGGGGTCAGCGGGATCGTCGTGTCACCGATCTCGAAGCCCCGGACGCCGAACGGCGTGGGGAACGACTGGAACGACGAGCCGAAGATGATCGCGATCGCTGCCTGGATCGCGACGAAGAGGCCGAGCGTCACGATCACCGCGTTGAGCTCCGGACCACCCTCGACCGGGCGGATGATCACCCGCTCGACGATCGCGCCGAGGACGAAGCCGGAGGCGAGCGCGACGATGAGGGCGACCCAGTAGGACTGGCCGGCCTGGATCAGGGCGAGCGCGATGAACGTGGTGGCGGCGGCCATCGAGCCCTGGGCGAAGTTGACGACGCGGGTCGACCGCCAGATGAGCACCAGGGCCAGGGCGAAGGCCGAGTAGATCATGCCCTGGGTCAACCCGGTGAGGGTGACGTTGACGAAGTAGTCCACGGGAGGAGGAAGCCTTCCTGGCTGTTCGGGGAGGGTCAGAAACCGAGGTAGGCGTGCCGGAGGTCCTCGTCGGCCATCAGCGTGCGGGCGGAGTCGGTGACGACCACCTTGCCGAGGTTGAGAACGACGCCGACGTCGGCGACCGACAGGGCGCTGCGGGCGTTCTGCTCGACGAGCAGGACCGAGAGCCCCTCGGAGTCGACCAGCTGGCGGAGCAGCCCGAAGATCTGGGCGACGATCCGCGGGGCCAGGCCCAGGGAGGGCTCGTCGAGCAGCAGGACGCGGGGCTTGGCGAGCAGCGCCCGGCCGATGACCAGCATCTGCCGCTCCCCGCCGGAGAGCGTGTGGGCGGCGTTGTTCCTGCGCTCGGCGATGCGGGGGAACAGGTCGTAGACCCGGTCGAACTCCTCCTTGCCGACCTTGCCGCGGAACAGCGCACCGACGCGCAGGTTCTCGTCGACGGTGAGCTCGGAGATGACACCGCGGCCCTCGGGGACGTGCGCCATCCCCTTGGCGACCATCGACTCGACCGGGGCCTTGGTGATGTCCTCGCCGTCGAGGACGACGCGGCCGGAGACCGGCCGCACCAGGCCGCTGATGGTGCGCAGCAGCGTCGTCTTGCCCGCGCCGTTGGCGCCGAGGACCGCGGTGATCCGGCCGGCCTCCGCAGCGAGGGAGACGCCGTCGAGGGCGCGGACGGGCCCGTACGCCGAGGTGAGCTCCTCGACCTCGAGCAGGCGCGTGGCGGTGCCGGTGCCGCCGGTGGCCGACAGCGCCGTGCTGCCGTGGGTCTCAGGCATGGGGGCGTCCTCCGTCGGCGTGGTGGAGCTCGGCGGCGTCGGTCTCGGCGTCCACGGCGTCCCCGAGGTAGGCCTCGGTGACGGCCGGGTCGGCCTGCACCTCGGCCGGGGTGCCGGCGGCGATCTGCTTGCCCGAGTCGAGCACGGTGATCTGGTCGCAGACCCGCATGACGAGGTCCATGTGGTGCTCGACCAGGAGCACGCTCATCCGGCCGACGACCGAGCGGATCAGCTCGCCCAGCTCGTGCATCTCGTCCTCGGAGAGACCGCTGGCGGGCTCGTCGAGCAGCAGCAGCTCCGGCTCGGCGACCAGCGCCCGGGCCAGCGCCACGCGCTTCTGCACCGGGTAGGGGAGCGAGCCGGGGTAGCGGCCGGCGAACTCGACGGCGTTGAGCTCGGCCAGTGCCCGCAGGGCCCGCTCACGCAGCAGCCGCTCGTCCTTGTCCGACGTCGGCAGGGCGAAGAGGGCCGAGGCGAAACCGGCCCGGGCGTGGCGGTGGGCCCCGACCATGACGTTCTCCAGCACCGTCATGCCGGGGAAGAGCCCCACGCCCTGCAGCGTGCGCGCGATGCCCAGGGAGGTCAGCTGGCTCGGCTTGAGCCGGCGCATCTCCTCACCGCGCCAGACGATCCGGCCCGACGTCGGGCGGACCAGGCCGCAGGCGACGTTGAACAGCGTCGTCTTGCCGGCGCCGTTGGGGCCGATGAGGCCGTGCACCTGGCCCGGCTCCACCGTCACTGAGACGTCGGTCAGGGCGAGCACGCCGCCGAAGGCGACGTTGATCCCGGTCATCTCGAGCCGGGCGGTGGGCGTCGTGTCCGGTGTTCGCTGGCTGCCAAGCGGCTGCGCCAAGGGGCCCACTGCTCCTTCGCATCGGTGAGGCACCACCCGGATGCGGGTGGTGGCGGTCAGGTCGCGAGTACGTCCCGCTGAGACTGCCCGGCCGTGTCACCCGTCACAATGGGCGCACCGCACAGCGATCACAAGAGCGTGTTGTGCTGTGTGTCGACCTGTTGCCAGGTCGATACCGGGTCGCCGTCGGCGGCCCGCCCGGCCTCGTCGAGGGCGGCCGATCCCGGCCTCGATTGGGTCACGACTCGGTTGCACACCACACCCCCGTGCGTGTCGCCCTTCACAATGGGCGCAGCGCACATCCATGGGCCGGTCGTGTTGTGCTGTCAGCGGTGCGTCCGAGGAGGTGAACGCGTGCAGCCCTTCCGCCCCGAGGTGGCGACCAGGCTCGCGGAGCTGGCGCCGCGGCTGGTGGAGCAGCTCGACGCGATGACCGACCGGATGGTCGACGTGCTGGTCCGCACCGAGCCCGCCTACCGCGAGCTGGTGGAGGAGTCCGAGCAGGACCTGCGGTCCTCGACGCGGTCGAACCTCGAGAGCGGGCTGCAGTCGCTGATGGCCGCGGCGTCGGGCACCGGGACCCTGCACCTCGCGTCGGCCCGGGCGGTGGGACGCCGGCGGGCCGCCCAGGGGATCCCCCTGGAGGCGGTGCTCCGGGCCTACCGCCTCGGCGGGCAGGTGACGTGGGAGGCGCTGCTGGCGGTCTCCCGCGACGGGAGCGGGCAGCACGACACCCTCCTGCTCGAGGTCGCCGGGTCGGTGTGGCGCACCAACGACGCGGAGTGCGGGGCGCTGGCCGAGGGCTACCGCGAGGAGCAGCGGCGCCTGGAGGGGGTGGACGAGTCGGCCCGCCAGCAGGCCCTCGACGGGCTGCTGGACGGCCGCGGCAGCGACCCGGCGTTCGTCCGCGCCGCCGCCGAGACGCTGGCCGTGCCGCTGGACGGGCGGCTCATGGCGGTCGTGGCGCTGCCGGGTCCCGACGGCGCCCCGGCGCTGCATTCTCCCGGTGACGCGCTGCTCAAGCGGGGGGTGCGCTCGGTCTGGGGCGTGCGCGGTGACACGCAGGTGGGGCTCGTCGTGCTGGGCAGCACCCGCCCCGGTGACCTGCTGGCCCTGCTGCGGGGGACCGCGCACGGCCCCGTCGGGGTGTCCGACGTGGTGGAGGGAGCGGCGGCGGTGGGGGCGGCCTACCGGCTGGCCGACACCGCCGTGCGCACGCTGCCGGCCGGGTCCAGCCGCGTGGTCAGCATCGACGACCGGCTGCCCGAGGCGCTGCTGAGCAACTCGCCCGAGATCAGCTCCCGGCTGGTGGGCCAGTCCCTCGGCGGGCTGCTGGAGCTGCCCGAGGACGAGCGCGACGTGCTGCTGGACACGTTGGCGGCCTTCCTCGCCACCGACGGGTCGCCCACGCGGGCCGCGGACGCCCTCTACTGCCACCGGAACACGGTCATGCACCGGCTGCGGCGCATCGAGTCGGTGACCGGCCGCAAGGTGACCGATCCCCGGTCCCGGCTGCTCTGGCAGCTGGCGCTGCTCGGCACCGAGCACGGGGAGCCGGCCCGCCGCTCCGCCTGAAAGGACCCCGTCCCTCTCACCACTCGCAGGCTCGTGGTGAGCCTCCGGACGGGGCCTTACTGGAGGTAGTTCTCCACCTGCGGCTCCGGGCGGGGCTGCGCCTCGTCGGGGTCCTCGTCGTACTGCCGCTTGGCGCGGCGCTGCCGCAGCAGGTCCCAGCACTGATCGAGGTCGGCCTCGAGCTTGCTCATGCGGGCCCGGGTGTCGTCGGTGTGCTCGCTGCTCTCGCGCAGCGCGTGCTCCTCGTCCACCAGGGAGTGGATGCGCTTCAAGATGTCCTGCTCGTCCATGCCCGGATCCCTGCCCGGGGACGCGGTCGCGAAACCGTGACGGCCGTGTCCCCCGTCCGCGGTCAGCCCTGGCCGGGCACCCAGCCCTCCACGAACGCGGCCAGCCGGCGGTGCACCGCCCCGCCCGCGCGGCCGAGGGCGAGCAGCGCCGCCCGGTCCAGCGGCACGCGCACAGTGCGGCGGCCGCTGGACCGGGCGGCGACGGCGTGCCCCGCGGCCACCAGCTCGGGCCAGGGGCGGGACAGCTGCTCCCGGACCCGCTCCAGCGCCGCCGCCGTGGGCCCGGCGTTGCCCTCGACCATCGCCGTCACGAAGGCCGGGTCGCTGCCGATCACCCGGGTGCCGTCGCGGAAGCTGCCGGCGGCGAGCGCCAGGGCGAGGGGGCCGGCGCCGGCCGCCGCGGCGGCGAGGGCGGCGGCGAGCAGGTGCGGGACGTGGCTGATCGCGGCGACGGCGTCGTCGTGCTCGGCGGCGGTGACCGGCACGACCTCCGCGCCGACCGCGAGCGCCACCTCGGCCACGCGCAGCCACCGCGGCAGCTCGGTGCCCGGCTCCAGGCAGAGCGCCCAGCGGGCCCCGGCGAACAGCTCCGGGTCGGTGGCCCCGTGCCCCGACCGCTCCGTGCCGCACATCGGGTGCCCGCCCACGAAACGCCGGCCGAGGACGGGCTCCAGCGCGTCGAGCACCGGCACCTTCACCGAGCCGAGGTCGGTCACCGTGGCGTCGGGGTCGACCGTCAGCCCGTCCAGCGCGCTCGCCATCGCCGGCAGCGGCACCGCCAGGACCACGACGCCGGAGAGCTCCCGCGTGATGCGGACCCCGCGCGCGGCGGCGGCGTCGCGCGCGGCGGGGTCGACGTCCCAGCCGGACACCGGCCGGCCGGCGGCGACGAGCGCGGCGGCCAGCGAGCCGCCCAGCTGGCCCAGCCCGACGACGCCGACCGGGGGAGCGGGCATGGTCGGGACCGGGAACGACGGCGCCCCGCCGACGGGGGCGGCCCCGGGACGGGCGGTATCGGCCATGATCAGAGGCTATGACGCCGACCCATCCGCTCCGTCGTCCCTCCACGCCATGACGCCCCGGTCGTTCCTGCTCACCCCCGAGCTGGCGGAGTACGTGCGCGCCTCCTCCGAGGCGGTGGACGAGGTGATGGCCGGCCTGATCCGGGAGACCGCGGAGATGGCCGAGCGCGGCGAGGCCCCGGCCACCATGCAGATCGCCCCCGAGCAGGGCGTCCTCATGCGGCTGCTCGCCGCGGCGCTCGGCGTCCGCACGGCGATCGAGATCGGCACCTTCACCGGCTTCTCCGCGCTCTGCATCGCCCAGTCGCTGCCGGCGGACGGCTCGCTCCTGTGCCTGGACCGCAGCGAGGAGTGGACGGCGGTGGCGCGGCGGCACTGGGCGCGGGCCGGGGTCGCCGACCGGATCGAGCTGCGCCTCGGCGAGGCCCTGGCGACGCTGCGCGCGCTGCCGGCCGAGGAGAGCTTCGACCTGGCGTTCGTCGACGCCGACAAGACCGGCTACGCCGCCTACGTCGAGGAGCTGCACCCGCGGATGACGCGCAACGGGGTGGTCCTGCTGGACAACACCCTCCGGGCGGGGCGGGTGCTGGACCCGGCGGACGAGTCCGACCACGCGCTGGCCGAGCTCAACGCCGCCCTGGCCGCCGACCCGCGGTGGGAGACGGTGCTGCTGCCGCTCGCCGACGGCCTGACCGTGCTGCGCAAGCGATGAGCGAGGGCGCCGTGGCGGGGCCGGCCAGCTACGCGGTGCGGGTGGCCCGGGTCGGCTCCCGGTGGAAGGTGGAGCTGCTCGCGGCCGACGCCGGTGACGAGCTGCCGGTGCTGGAGCGCGCGCTCGGTGAGCCGGGTGCCGGAGGGTGGCCGCCGCCGTTCGTGCTCGTCGTCGACTCCCGGCTGTACTTCGTGGCGCTGCGGCACGGTCCCGGCGGCATGGTGCGGGCGCTGATCTCCGACGCCACGATGCTGGAGTGGGTGCTCGCCGCCGAGGTGGTGGAGCGCTACGGCATCGGCGTCGACACCGACGGCGCCTTCGACGACGACGAGACCGGCTGGCCCGGCGGCGACCTGGACCTGTTCGCCGACGACGGGCTGCCCGCCGAGGAGCTGCGACCGATCGTGACCGCCGACGACCTGTGGGCCGACGAGATGGTGGGCCGGATCGCGGCCAGGCTGGGGTTCGCCGACGAGTTGGCCGCGGCGGTGAACCCGTGACGGTGACCGCGGTGGTGTTCGACCTGGGCGGGGTGCTCACCGAGAGCCCGATGACCGCCTTCGCCGCCTACGAGCGGGAGGCGGGGCTGCCCGACGGGCTGATCCGGCAGCTCAACTCGACCGACCCCGACACCAACGCCTGGGCGCGGTTCGAGCGCAACGAGCTGGACGTCGCCGGGTTCTGCGCCGCGTTCGAGGCCGAGGCCGCGGCGCTCGGCCACCGGATCGAGGCGGCGCGGGTGCTCGCGGCGCTGCAGGGGGAACTGCGCCCGGCGATGATCACCGCGGTGCGCCGGTTGCGCGCGGCCGGTCTGCCGCTGGCGCTGCTGTCGAACAACGTCGCGCCGATGGAGCGCACGGGCCGGCTGGGGGACCTGCTCGACCTGTTCGACGCGATCGTGGAGTCCTCGGTCGAGGGCGTGCGCAAGCCCGAGCCGGAGATCTACCGGAGGGCGCTCGACCGCCTGTCGGAGGCGGTGGGCCGCCGCATCGAGGCCACGGACTGCGCGTACCTCGACGACCTGGGCATCAACCTCAAGCCGGCGCGGGCGCTGGGGTTCGCCACGATCAAGGTCGTCGACCCGGCGGTCGCGCTGGCGGAGCTGTCCGGGCTGGTCGGCTTCCCGCTGGACGACGCCGCGTGAGCCGGTCCCGGTACCTGTTCCTCGGACGGTCCGTCTCTGCCCACGCCGGCTGGGCAGAGACGGACCGTCGCCGGAGGTCCTCGTGACCGAGGACCTCGACGCCGCGATGGGCCGGGCGCTGGAGCTGGCGGCGGCTGCAGAGAGCTGGGGGGACACGCCGATCGGCGCCGTCGTCCTCGGGCCGGACGGGGCGGTGCTCGCCGAGGCGGCGAACGAGCGGGAGAAGCTCGGCGACCCCACCGCGCACGCGGAGGTGCTCGCCCTGCGCGCCGCGGCGCGGGTGCACGGTGACGGCTGGCGGCTGTCGGGCTGCACCCTGGTGGTCACGCTGGAGCCCTGCACGATGTGCGCCGGGGCCAGCGTGCTGTCGCGGGTGGACCGGGTCGTCTACGGCGCCGAGGACCCGAAGGCGGGCGCCGCGGGGTCGCTGTGGGACGTCGTCCGCGATCGCCGGCTCAACCACCGGCCCGAGGTCACCGGCGGGGTACGGGCCGACGAGTGCGGCGCGCTGCTACGTGCCTTCTTCCGCCGTCAGCGGGGCCTGTAGTCTCTTCGGCGGTGGCGTGTCCGAGCGGCCGAAGGAGCACGCCTCGAAAGCGTGTGAGGTGCAAGCCTCCGTGGGTTCAAATCCCACCGCCACCGCCAGCTGACGACGGCGGCGCCCCTGCGGGCGCCGCCGTCGTGCTGTGTGGGCCACCTCGCACCGCTCTCAGGAAACTGGCAGCCGGGCCCCAGGGCTCCTGATCATTCCGCCTCCACTGTGTCGAAGCCGCCATTGCGGCATGCAACCTTTCGAGACCGCGGAGCGACGAATGTTCTTCACCTACCTGCGGCGCGAACTGCGCCAGCGGCGCCGGCAGTCCCTGCTCGTCGCGCTCGGACTCGGCCTGGCGATCGCGCTGGTCATCACCGTCACCTCGGTGACCGCAGGCGTGGGCGATGCGCAGGACGAGGTCCTGGAGTCCGTCTACGGCGTCGGCACCGACATCACCGTGAGCACGCCGCCCCAGCGCCCCGACGCGGCCGCCGGAGGCGGCGGGACGGCGGGCGGCGGCCCGCGCACCTTCCAGTTCGACCAGGAGGGCACGGAGGCCGCCGGCGGCGGCCGCTCGTTCGACCAGGACCAGCTGCGGACCTCCGGCGCCACGATGGATGCCGCCGCGGTCGAGAGCGTGGCCGGCATCGACGGGGTGAGCGCCGTCGCGGGGACGCTGAGCATGACCAGCACCAGCTTCACGGGGGAGATCCCCGCCTTCGGCAGCGGGCAGATGCCCGCCCGCGGCAGCGCGGACGACGGTTCGGCGACCGGCCCGGGCAGCGGTGGCTCCTTCAGCGTCACGAGCGTCGACATCGAGGGCGTCGACCTCACCGCCGAGGCCGTCGGCCCGCTGAGCTCCACGGCGCTGGACGAGGGCCGGGGGCTCACCGAGTCCGACGCCGGTGCCCAGGTCGCCCTCGTGGACGCCACCTACGCGGCCGAGAACGACGTCGCCGTCGACGGTACGGTCACCCTCGGGGGGACCGACTTCACCGTGGTGGGCATCGTCTCCTCCGCCTCGGCGTCGGCCACAACGGCGGCCGACGTCTTCGTGCCCCTGGACACTCTGCAGACGCTCGCCGAGCAGAGCGGTCAGCTGTCGACCCTGTACGTGCAGGCCGCGTCCGCCGACGTGATCGACGAGGTGCAGACCGCGATCGAGACCACCCTCCCCGACGCCACCGTCAGCACCGCCGACGACCTGGCCGGCGAGGTGTCCGGCTCGCTGTCCAGCGCCTCGGAGCTCGCTCGCACGCTCGGCACCTGGCTGGCCGCCCTGGTCCTGCTCGCGGCCTTCGTGCTCGCGGTCCTCTTCACGCTCTCCGGCGTGAGCCGGCGGGTCCGTGAGTTCGGCACGCTCAAGGCGCTGGGCTGGCGCAGCCGCCGCGTCGTCGGCCAGGTGATGGGGGAGTCGCTCGCCCAGGGCCTGCTCGGCGGCGCCGTCGGTCTGGCGCTCGGCCTCGGCGCGGTCCTGGTGATCAACCTGGTCGCGCCGGAGCTCTCGGCCACGGTGGCCTCCTCCGGTGCAGGTGCCGGTGCCGGCGCGGGTGGTCGCCCGGGCGGCTTCGGCGGTCCTGGGGGCGAGGCGGCGGACGCCGCGTCGGCGGTCGCGGTGACGCTCGCCGCCCCGGTCACGGTGACCACCGTGCTCCTGGCCGTGGCGATCGCGGTCCTCGGTGGGCTGCTGGCGGGCGCGGTCGGCGGCTGGCGTGCCTCGCGCATGCGCCCGGCGGAGGCGCTGCGCAGTGTCGCCTGATCCCGCCGCCCCGACCCTGCTCCTTCCCGCTCCGCCGGACCCGGAGGTCCCCATGTACGTCCTGAGCCAGACCGCGAAGCGCTACACCACGAAGAACGGCACCGTCGACGCCCTGCGCGACGTCGATCTCACGATCGGCGCCGGTGAGATGGTCGCCGTCCAGGGGCCGACGGGCGGGGGCAAGTCCACCCTCCTGCAGCTGCTGGGGGCGCTGGACCGGCCGACGTCCGGGTCGATCACCCTCGACGGGCAGGAGCTCTCCGGCCTGGACGAGGGCGGGCTCACCGCGCTGCGCGCACGCACCATCGGGTTCGTGTTCCAGGGCTTCAACCTGGTGCCGACCCTCACCGCGCAGCAGAACGTCGAGACCGGTCTCGTCCCGCTCGGCGTGCCCGCCCAGGAGCGGGCCGACCGGGCGGCCGGGGCGCTGGCCGACGTCGGGCTGGACGACCGCGCCGGCCACCTGCCCTCGGAGCTCTCCGGCGGTCAGCAGCAGCGGGTCGCGCTCGCCCGTGCGCTGGCGAAGGGGCCGCGGGTGCTGCTCGCGGACGAGCCCACGGGCAACCTCGACGAGCAGACCCGGGACGAGATCATGGAGTTGCTCGAGCACCACTGGCGGGAGTCCGGCCTCACCGTGGTGATCGTGACCCACGACTCGGCGGTGGCCCGGCGGGCCCAGCGCCGGCTCTGGATCAAGAAGGGTGCACTGACCGAGCGGACGTGACCACCGCGGGGGCCGGGCCGGGGGCCGGGGCTGCTCAGGCGGGGAAGTCGCTGTCCAGGATCAGCTGCCCGTCCCGGACCAGGAACGTGAACACGTGCGGCCCGGTCTCGCGGCGGCCGTCGGCGTAGCGCAGCTCCATGGTGGCGGTCGCCGTGGTCTGCCCGTCCGCCGCCTCGATGTCGCTGAGCCGCACGTCCTCGAACTGGTCCCAGTAGCGGACGTAGCCGTCCCGGCTGATGTTGGCGCGCAGCGTCGGGCCGGTGCGCTCCCACGCCTGGGCCGGGTCCCGGATGACCAGCCGGTGGTAGTCCCGGAGGAAGTCGCGGACGTTCTCCTCGGCGAGCGGGTCCTCGCGGTCCTCGTCGTCGCCGTCGTCCTCATCGCCGTTGCCGTTGCCGTTGCCGTTGCCGTTGCCGTCCTCCTCCTCGTCGTCCCCGCCGTCCTCGGCCGGCGGGGGGACGACGGGCACCGGGGGCGGCTCCGGCTCCGGCGCCGTGGGCACCGGCTCCTCGCTGGAGGGGGGCGCCTCGGGCGCCGTCGCCGTGGGGGACGCGGCCGTGTCGTCCGGGTTCCGGTCCTCCGAGGTGGCCAGCCATCCGCCCAGCACACCCAGCAGCACGACCGCGACGACGGCGGCGACCACCCACGCTCGCCGGCCGCGGCGACCGGCCGGCGCGGCACCCGGGACCGGCGGCCGGGCGGCGGGCGGGACGGGCGTGCGGGCGGCCGGCGGGATCGGGGTCGGGTCCGGGGTCGCCGTGGCGGCGGACGCGGGAGGAGCGGAGGCAGCGGGGGGAGTGGCGGCGGCGCCGGCGGCGAACACCGCCGTGCCGGCGGGCCCGGACGAGGGACGCAGGTCGGTGCGGGCCAGCAGCACCGTCGTCGTGTCGCCGTCCCGGCCGGCGGCCAGCCGGGCCAGCTCGTCGCGCACCTCGGTCATGGGCGGGCGCGCGGCCGGGTCCTCGGCGAGCATCCGCAGCAGCGGTTCGGTGAGCGCCCCGGCGCGGTGCGGGGGAGTGATCCGCCCGGCCGCGACCCGGTGCAGCATGCCGAGGGCGTTGTCCTCCATGCCGAACGGCGGGACGCCCTCCAGGCAGGTGTAGAGGGTGGCCCCGAGGGAGAAGACGTCACTGGCCTCGGTCATCTCCTGGCCCTGGGCGACCTCCGGTGCGAGGAAGGCCGGGGTGCCGGTGATCTGGCCGGTCTGGGTGAGGGTGACGTCGCCGCGCGCGTGCGAGATCCCGAAGTCGGTGATCTTGACCAGGCCGGCGACGCGGCCACCCTCCCCGATGAGGATGTTGGCCGGCTTCACGTCCCGGTGGACGATGCCGGCCGCGTGCGTGGCGGCCAGCGCGTCGGCGACCTGCGCGCCGATCTGCGCGACCAGGGCGGCGGGCAGCACGCCGTCGGCGCCGAGGACCTCCGCCAGGCTGCGGGAGGGCAGGTACTCCATCACCAGCCACGGCGCCCCGCCCTCGAGGGCCACGTCGTAGACGGAGATGGCGTGCGGGTGGCTGAGCCGGGCGGCGATCCGGCCCTCGCGCAGCGCCCGCTGGCGCTGCTCGTCGATCTGCTTCTCGTCGGCGCCCAGCGGCGAGAGCACCTGCTTGACCGCGACCTGCCGGCCCAGCAGCTCGTCCCGCGCCAGCCAGACGGTGCCCATCCCGCCGCCGCCGACCTGGGACTCCAGCCGGTAGCGGCCGGCGACGAGCCGGCCGGGACCGGTGACGGGTCGGGTCATCGACGGGCGTTCGGCCGGCTCAGACGGTGGAGGGCGCGCCGTACCGGCGCGCGTACTCCTCACGAGCGCCCTCGGGGAGGACGTCGTAGAGCTCGCCGAGCTCCGTGTGCGCCTCGGGCGCGAGGTCGTCGAAGAGCTGCCGCCACGTGGGCGGGTCGTCGTAGCTGCGGGTCAGCAGCAGCTCCCACGCCTGCGCCTGGCGGTCGCGCTTGCTGCGCTCGGCGACGAACTCGGACAGGTAGCGGTCCTTCGCCGCGGTCTTCTCCGCCGCGGTGGCGCCGGCGGGCAGCGCCGCGGCGTCGCCGCCCTTGAGCACACCGACGATCGCCTCGACGACGTCCGGCCGGATCTCGCTGTGCTCGCCCATGTCCTGCGCCTCCTCCTGTGCGGCCCGCAGGTGCAGGCCCTTCCCCGCCGCCCGTCCGGTCAACCGCTCTGCGGTGAGGATGCCGCACGGCGCCCCGGGAGGCCCCCCGCGGTGTCCCGGCGAGCCGTCCGACGGCGCCCGGTACCATCGACGCCGTACCTGGAGGATTCGCCTAGTGGCCTATGGCGCTCGCTTGGAAAGCGGGTTGGGGGCAACCCCTCGGGAGTTCGAATCTCCCATCCTCCGCAGCAGGAACAGGCCCCGGTGTCCGCACCGGGGCCTGTCGCGTTCCGGGGCGCGCGCCGGCGGCCGGCGGCCGGTCCTCTACAGTGGTGGACGACCCCTCGCGTGGCGTCATCCTGTGAACCTCCCCAGGGCCGGAAGGCAGCAAGGATAAGCGGGCTCTGGCGGGTGCGCGGGGGGTCCTTCGCGTTCTCGCCCGGCCGTCGGCGTGCGCAGATCGGCAGTCCCGGGCCCGGAACCTGCCGGTCGGCGCACGCAGTCCGGTGCCGCGGGGCTCCCGGTCCGGTGCCGCGGGGCGCAGCCGGTCCCGTGTGGCACGGGACGTCGGTGGGGGCACGTAACCTCGCCCCGTGGCTCTGGCGCTCTACCGCAAGTACCGCCCGGCGACCTTCGCCGAGGTGGTCGGGCAGGAGCACGTCACCGCGCCGCTGGTGAACGCCGTCGACGGGGGGCGGATCAACCACGCCTACCTGTTCAGCGGCCCGCGCGGGTGCGGCAAGACGTCCTCGGCGCGGATCCTCGCCCGCTCGCTCAACTGCGAGCAGGGGCCGACGTCCACGCCGTGCGGCGTGTGCGCCTCGTGCGTGGCGCTGGCGCCCGACGGGCCGGGCTCGCTGGACGTCATCGAGATCGACGCCGCCAGCCACGGTGGTGTCGACGACGCCCGTGACCTGCGCGAGCGGGCGTTCTTCGCGCCGGTGAGCAGCCGTTACAAGGTGTACATCGTCGACGAGGCGCACATGGTGACCACGCAGGGCTTCAACGCCCTGCTCAAGGTGGTCGAGGAGCCGCCGGAGTTCCTGGTCTTCGTCTTCGCGACGACGGAGCCGGAGAAGGTGCTGCCGACCATCCGGTCGCGCACCCACCACTACCCGTTCCGGCTGGTGCCGCCCACGACGCTGCGCACCCTGCTGGAGCGGACCTGCGAGGCCGAAGGCGTGCAGGTCGAGCCGACGGTGTTCCCGCTGGTCGTGCGCGCCGGTGGCGGCTCGGTCCGCGACTCGCTCTCGATCCTCGACCAGCTGCTGGCCGGGGCCGGGCCGGAGGGCGTCACCTACAAGGGCGCGGTGGGGCTGCTCGGCGTCACCGACGACGCGCTCCTCGACGAGACCATCGACGCCCTCGCCGCGCACGACGCCCCGGGGGTCTTCCGTGCCGTCGACCGGGTGGTCGAGGCCGGGCACGACCCCCGCCGCTTCGCCACCGACCTGCTCGACCGGCTGCGCGACCTGATCGTGCTCGACGCCGTTCCCGAGGCCGGGGGCAACGGGCTGCTCGACTGCCCGCCCGACCGGCTGGACCTGATGAACCAGCAGGCCCAGGCGCTGGGCTCGGCCACGCTGTCGCGGATGGCCGACACCGTCCACGAAGGCCTCACCGAGATGCGGGGGACGACGGCGCCGCGGCTGCTGCTGGAACTCGTCTGCGCCCGCATGCTGCTCCCGGCCACCGACGGTTCGGCCGCTGCGACGCTGCAGCGCCTGGAGCGGCTCGAGCGCCGGATGTCGATCGCCGGCGAGCACGCCGGGCGGCCGAGGGAGGAGATCGGCTCCCGCGAGAGCGCGCCGGTCGAACCGGCACCGGCCCCCGAGCAGGACCGCGCTGCGCCGTCCGGCCCCCGGCGGGAGTTCGTCCGCAGGTCGCAGGCGCCGGCCGAGCCGGCGGCTCCGGCGCCGTCTGAGGTCCGGCCGGCACCGCCTGCTGCCGAGCAGCGGCCCGCGCCGGCCGCTCCTGCGCCCACTGCTCCGGCGCCCACTGCTCCGGCGCCCACTGCCCCGGCACCGGCCGCCCGGCCGGCCACGCCTCCACCGGTCACGCCCGCACCGGCCGCTGCTGCACCGGCCCCTGCTGCACCGGCCGGGGACGGCTGGCCCGAGACCGCGCGACCGGGCGGGGGCTCCCGTCCGGCGGCTGCCGACGACTGGCCGGAGACGGCGCAGCCGGGCAGCCGTCCCCGCACCGCGCCGTCCGCGCCTCCGCCGTCCGCGCCCGGCGGGGACCCCGCGCGCCGCCCGCGGGTGACGGCGGAGGAGCCGGACATCCCGCTGCCGCCGGAGCCCACCGACGACGAGGACTGGCCGCACCCGGCCCGGCCCGGCGCCGTCCGGGCCGCGGCCGCCCGGGTGGAGCAGCCGCGTCCGCCGGCGTCCCCACCGCGGGCCGCCGCCGAGTCCGCGCCGGCCCCCCGCGGCGGCGAGCCGACGCCGCTCGTGTCGGCGAACCCCGAGGAGCCGGCCGGGGACGGCGAGCTGACCACCACCGACGTCCGCCGGGTGTGGCCGGAACTGCGCGCCGTGGTGAAGAAGCACAAGCGCACCACCGAGGCGCTGCTGCAGAGCGCCCAGGTGCACCAGCTCGCCGGCGGCGTCCTCACGCTCTCGACCTCCTCGCCGGCGCTGGCCCGGCGGCTCGGCGACGACCTGAACAAGGACGTGGTGCGCGACGCGCTCAACGAGCTGCTCGGCGTCCGCTGGCGGGTGGACGTCGTGGTGGAGGGCGCGGGCCCGGCGGCCGGCGGGCCCCCCGTGGCGCCGGCGGCGGCCCGCGAGGCGGCGCGGGCGGCGGAGGTGGCGGAGGCGCGGGAGCTCATGGCCGAGCGGGCGGCGGAGAGCTCCGCCGGCGGCGACCGCGAGCCCGAGCCCGCCGTCGACCAGGAGCAGGCGGCCCTGCAGCTGCTCCGCGCCCAACTGGGCGCCCGACCGGTCGACAGCTGAGGCCGGGAGCGGCGCGCCGTCCCCTGTCGCACGCGCGGCCTACTCTCATGGCATGTTCCCCGGAGGCCAGCAGCCCGACCTGTCGCAGCTCATGAAGCAGGCGCAGCAGATGCAGCAGCAGCTCGCCGCCGCCCAGCAGGAGCTGGCGGCCACCGAGGTCACCGGCACCGCCGGCGGCGGCCTGGTCTCGGCGACGATGACCGGCGACGGCGACCTCACCGCGCTCACCATCGCGCCGGACGCCGTCGACCCCGACGACCTGGAGACCCTGCAGGACCTCGTCGTCGCGGCCGTCCGCGACGCCAAGCGCGCCGCCGACGAGCTGACCGCCAGCCGCATGGGGCCGCTGGCCGGCGGCCTGGGCGGCGGCATGGGGCTGCCCGGCCTCTGATCGGGCGTGCCCGCCCGATCCACTTCGCAGCAGAGGAGCACCGTGTACGAGGGTGCCGTCCAGGACCTGATCGACGAGCTCGGTCGCCTGCCCGGCGTCGGGCCCAAGAGCGCCCAGCGCATCGCCTTCCACCTGCTGTCGTCCGAGTCGGCCGACGTCGGCCGCCTGGTGGCCGCCCTGACCCGGGTGCAGGAGTCCGTCCGCTTCTGCGTGACCTGCTACAACGTCGCCGAGGCCGAGCAGTGCCGCATCTGCCGCGATCCCCGCCGGTCCGAGGACGTCCTGTGCGTGGTCGAGGAGCCCAAGGACGTCGTCGCGATCGAGCGCACCCGTGAGTTCCGCGGCCGGTACCACGTGCTCGGCGGGGCGATCAGCCCGATCGACGGCGTCGGCCCGGACGACCTGCGGGTCAAGGAGCTCATGACGCGGCTGATGGACGGCGCCGTCACCGAGCTGATCATCGCCACCGACCCGAATCTCGAGGGGGAGGCGACGGCGGCCTACCTGGCCCGGCTGGTCGGCCCGATGGGGCTCGCCGTGTCCCGGCTCGCCAGCGGCCTGCCGGTGGGCGGTGACCTCGAGTACGCCGACGAGGTGACCCTCGGCCGGGCCTTCGAGGGTCGCCGCCGCATCGACGCCTGAGGCCGGCGCCGGGGCGGGCGACGGGCGGGCAGCCGGCGGGCGTCCGGCGCGTGAACGACGGCAAAAGTCACGAGATGGTGTCGATGGGCGCCCGAGCCACGCCGCCGACGACCTCGGCGTCCTAGGGTCGGGCTCTGCCTGGCGGACGTCTTGCACGTCCTCGGCTGCCCCGTCCGGAGCTCGTCCGGCCCGAGAGGGCCGAGAAGGCAGGTCTTCCGCGATGTCTCGTCGCTCCACCCGTGCGCTCGCCGCGTCAGCGGCAGCCCTCACGGCAGTCACGTTGTCGGCCTGCGCGTCCAGCGACCGGGAGGGCGGTGGAGGCGAGGGCGGCGAGGAGCAGTCCGGCGGCACGCTCGTCTTCGGGGCCGCCGGCGACCCGGCGATGTTCGACCCCGCCTTCGCCAGCGACGGCGAGACCTTCCGGATCGCCCGCCAGATCCACGAGGGCCTCCTCACCAACGAGCCCGGCACGACCGAGCTCGTGCCGGCGCTCGCCGAGGACTGGGAGGTCAGCGAAGACGGCCTCGAGTACACCTTCAACCTGCGCGAGGACGTCCAGTTCCACGACGGGACGGAGTTCAACGCCGAGGCGGTGTGCTTCAACTTCGACCGCTGGCACAACTTCGAGGGCCTGGCCCAGAGCCCGAGCGCCACGTACTACTACCAGGCGGTGTTCGGCGGCTTCGCCAACAGCGACAACCCCGGCATCTACGAGGGCTGCGAGGCGGTCGACGAGAACACCGCCGTCATCTCGTTCAACCAGGTGACCAGCAAGATCCCCGCCGCGCTCTCGCTGCCCGCCTTCTCCATCCAGAGCCCGACGGCCCTGCAGGAGTACGACGCCGACAACCTGGCCGGCAGCGAGGACGCGATCACCTACACCGAGTACGCCCTCGAGCACCCGACCGGCACCGGCCCCTTCCGGTTCGAGAGCTGGGACCGCGGCAACGGTGAGGTCACCATCGTCCGCAACGAGGACTACTGGGGCGAGCCGGCCCTGCTCGACGAGATCATCTTCCGCACCATCCCGGAGGGGAACACCCGCCGGCAGGAGCTGGAGTCCGGTGCGATCGACGGCTACGACTTCGTGGCCCCGGCGGACTACCAGCGCCTCGAGGACGCAGGCTTCCAGGTCCTGGTGCGCGACCCGTTCAACATCCTGTACCTGGGCATCAACCACGGGAACGTCGAGGGGACGCAGGCGAACCCGGCGCTGCAGGACATCCGGGTCCGCCAGGCGCTGGCCCACGCCATCGACCGCCAGACGATCGTGAACTCGCTGCTCCCCGAGGGCGCCGAGGTGGCCACGAACTTCATGCCGCCGGCGGTCGACGGCTGGGCCGAGGACGTGCCGACCTACGAGTACGACCCCGAGCGGGCGCGCCAGCTGCTCGAGGAGGCCGGCGCCGTCGGCACGACGCTGCGCTTCTACTACCCGACCGACGTCAGCCGGCCGTACCTGCCGGACCCGGCGGCGATGTTCCAGGTCATCAGCGAGGACCTGCAGGAGGCCGGCTTCCAGGTGCAGCCCACCGCCCTGCAGTGGAACCCGGACTACCTGCAGGCGGTGCAGACCGGCCAGGCCGACGTCCACCTGCTCGGCTGGACCGGTGACTACAACGACGCCTACAACTTCATCGGCACCTTCTTCGCCGAGGACCAGAACAACCAGGCGTCCGCGGAGTTCGGCGCGTTCAGCGCGCCGGAGATCTTCGCCGCGCTGGCCGAGGCCGACGCCGAGCCGGACCCGGCCGACCGGACGGAGCTCTACCAGGAGGCCAACCGGCTGATCAAGGAGTTCCTGCCGGCGGTGCCGATCTCGCACTCGCCCCCGGCGCTCGTCGTCGCCGAGAACGTCCAGGGCCTCGAGCCCAGCCCGCTGACGGCCGAGGACTTCTCGACGGTGTCGATCAGCGACTGATCCGGTCGTCGGCCGCGCCGGCGGTGGCTACGGTCACCGCCGGCGCGGCCGCTGGTCGCCCGGTCCCGGAAAGGTTGACCCGAGCACGTGCTCCGCTTCATCGTCCGGCGGCTCCTCCAGCTGATCCCGATCCTGCTGGGCTTGTCGGTGCTGCTCTTCGCCTGGCTGCGCGCCCTCCCCGGGGGACCGGCCCAGGCCGCGCTGGGCGAGCGCGCCACCCCCGAGGCGATCGCCCGGTACAACGAGCTGTTCGGTCTCGACGAACCGCTCTACGTCCAGTACTTCCGCTTCCTGGGGCGTGCGGTCACCCTCGACTTCGGCAACTCCACGCAGTACGGCCGGCCGGTCACCGAGGTCTTCCTCGAACGGTTCCCCGGCACGATCGAGCTCACCGTCTTCGCGATGATCTTCGCCATCGGCGTCGGCATCCCGCTGGGCTACCTCGCGGCCCGCCGGTACGGGAGCTTCTTCGACTCCGCCTCCGTCATCGGCTCGCTGATCGGCGTGGCGATCCCGGTGTTCTTCCTCGCCTACCTGCTCCGGCTGCTCTTCGCCGTGGAGCTCGGCTGGCTGCCGGGGTCGGGGCGCCAGGACGTCCGGATGGACGCCACCCGGATCACCAACTTCTACGTCCTGGACGGGCTGATGACCCGGGAGTGGGACGCCGCCTGGGACGCCGTGCTGCACCTGATCCTCCCGGCCATCGCCCTGGGCACCATCCCGCTGGCGATCATCGTGCGGATCACCCGGGCCTCGGTCCTCGACGTCGTCAACGAGGACTACGTGCGGACGGCCAACGCCAAGGGCCTGGCGACGGCGACCGTGCGGCGCCGGCACGTCGTCCGCAACGCTCTGCTGCCGGTGTCGACGACGATCGGGCTGCAGACCGGCCTGCTGCTGTCGGGGGCCGTGCTGACCGAGACCGTCTTCGCCTTCGGCGGGGTGGGGCTGACCCTCCGGGACGCGATCACCTACCGGGACTTCGCCGTCCTCCAAGGCTTCATCCTCATGCTCGCGGTGGTGTACGTGCTGGTGAACCTGCTGGTCGACATCTCGTACGGCCTCCTCGACCCACGGGTGCGCGTCCGATGACGCGTACGGGATCGGACGAGGAGCAGAGCCGATGACGGCTCTCGGCGCGGTCAAGCGCGAGCGCATCGACGCCCTCGCCGCCCGGGCGGGCCAGCTCCCGGAGGGCGACGGTGGGCTCTCGCTCACCCGCAGCGCGTTCCGGCGGCTCCGCCGCGACCCGGTGGCGATCGCCGGCGCGGTCATCGTCCTGGTCTTCCTCGTGGTGGCGGCGTTCGCGCCGTTGCTCGCCCCCCGGGACCCGGTCACCCAGTACCTGCTGTCGGAGATCCGGCCCGGCCAGATCCCCGGCGCGCGCGAGGGCTTCCCCCTCGGCGTGGACAACCTCGGGCGCGACCTGTTCTCGCGGCTGATCTACGGCGCCCGGCAGTCGCTGCTCATCGGCGTGGTCTCCACCGTGCTCGGCCTGGTGGTGGGCATGGCCCTGGGCGTGCTGGCCGGCGCCTTCGGCGGCTGGGTCGACACCGTGGTCATGCGGTTCGTCGACATCATCCTGTCGATCCCGGGCCTGCTCATGGCCATCACCGTCTCGGTGCTGCTGGGCCAGAACCAGTACGCGCTGATGATCGCGATCGCCGTCGTCCAGGTGCCGGTGTTCGCCCGCCTGCTGCGCGGTTCGATGCTCGCCCAGCGCGGCAGCGACTACGCCGTCGCCGCGCGGGCGCTCGGCGTGCGGAACACACGGATCGTGTTCGGGCACGTGCTGCCCAACTCGCTGTCGCCGGTGATCGTGCAGGCCACGCTCTCCCTGGCGACGGCGATCATCGAGGCCGCCGCGCTCTCCTACCTGGGCCTCGGCGACCCGGACATCGCCCGCCCCGAGTGGGGCGCGATGCTGGCCAACGCCCAGGACTTCCTGTCCATCCGGCCGGCGCTCGCCGTGTGGCCGGCGCTGTGCATCATCGTCGTCGCGCTCGGGTTCACGCTGCTCGGTGAACGCCTGCGCGAGGCCCTCGACCCGAAGTTCCGGAGGTGAGCACCCTGCAGGCACCGGTGCTCGAGGTGGCGGACCTCGCCGTCCGGTTCACCCGCCGCGGCGAGGCCCCCACCCGTGCCGTCGACGGGGTCAGCTTCTCCGTCGCCCCCGGGGAGACGATCGGTCTCGTGGGGGAGTCCGGCTGCGGCAAGTCGGTCACCTCGCTGGCGATCATGGGGCTGCTGCCCCGGCGGGGCGTGCAGGTGTCCGGCTCGGTCCGGCTGGACGGACAGGAGCTGGTCGGCGCCGACGACCGGACGCTGCGCCGGCTGCGCGGCGCCGACATGGCCATGGTGTTCCAGGACCCGCTGTCCTCGCTGAACCCCACCGTGCCCATCGGCACGCAGGTGACCGAGGTGCTGCTGGAGCACCGGGACATGGACCGCGGGCAGGCCGCCGACGAGGCGGTGGTGCTGCTGGACAAGGTCGGCATCCCCGATCCGCAGCGCCGGCTGAAGGAGTACCCGCACCAGCTCTCCGGCGGCATGCGCCAGCGCGCGCTGATCGCCATGGCGCTGGCCTGCTCGCCGCGGCTGCTCATCGCCGACGAGCCGACGACGGCGCTCGACGTCACCATCCAGGCGCAGATCCTCGAGCTGCTGCGCGAGCTCGTCGTCGACACCGGGACGGCGCTGGTGATGATCACCCACGACCTCGGTGTGGTCGCCGGCCTCTGCGACCGCGTCCACGTCATGTACGCGGGGAAGATCATCGAGACCGCCGACCGGCACGACCTCTTCGCCCGGCCCCGCCAGCCCTACACCGGCGGGCTGCTCGCCTCGGTGCCGCGGCTGGACTCCGCGCGCGGGGCCCCGCTCACGCCGATCCGTGGCTCGGCCGCCGACGCCATCCCGTGGGCGGAGGGCTGTGCCTTCGCACCGCGCTGCGACAACGCGCGCGACGACTGCCTGACCGAGGTCTCCGGCAGCACCGTGCCGCTGGAGTACGACGGCCCCGGTCGCGAGCTGCGCTGCCGCCACCCGATCGAGTACCCGCCGTCCACGCCCGCCGGGGCGACCGCTTCCGGAGCCGCCCGATGACCGCCGTCCCGACCGCGCCCGGCCAGGACGAGCTGCTGCGCGTCGAGGGCCTCGAGGTGCACTTCCCGATCAAGCAGGGGATCTTCTTCGACCGCACCGTCGGGCACGTCCGGGCCGTCGACGGCGTCGACCTCGTCGTCCCGCGCGGGGCCACCTACGGGCTGGTGGGGGAGTCCGGCTGCGGCAAGTCGACGCTGGGCCGGGCGATCCTGCGGCTGGAGGAGCCGACCGCCGGGCGGGTGCTCTTCGACGGCACCGACGTCGCCGCGCTCAAGGGCGAGCCGTTGCGGCGGATGCGCCAGCGGATGCAGATGGTCTTCCAGGACCCCCTGGGCAGCCTGGACCCGCGGCAGAACGTGGAGTCGCTGCTGTCCGAGCCGCTGCGCGCGCACGGCATCGGCGGCGGCAAGGAGGGGATCGCGCAGCGGATCCGCACCCTGCTCGACGCCGTCGGCCTGCCGTCGGCGGCGCTGCGCCGCTACCCGCACGAGTTCTCCGGGGGCCAGCGGCAGCGGATCGGCATCGCCCGCGCCGTCGCCCTGGAGCCGGACCTGCTGATCGCCGACGAGCCGGTGTCCGCCCTCGACGTGTCCGTGCAGGCGCAGGTGCTCAACCTGCTCGAGGAGCTGCAGGAGCGGCTCGGGCTCACCTATCTGGTCATCGCGCACGACCTCGCGGTGGTGCGGCACATCAGCGACGTCGTCGGTGTCATGTACCTGGGCTCCCTGGTGGAGCAGGCGCCGGCCGACGACCTGTACGAGCAGCCGCTGCACCCCTACACGCGGGCGCTGATGAGCGCCGTGCCCGTGCCCGACCCGGAGGTCGAGGAGACCCGGGAGCGGATCCTGCTCGCCGGTGACCTGCCCTCGCCGGCGGATCCGCCCAGCGGCTGCCGGTTCCACACCCGCTGCCCGTGGCGGCAGGAGACCCGGTGCGACGACGAGGTGCCCGTGCTGCGCGAGCTGGCGCCGGGGCGGCTGGTCAGCTGCCACTGGGCGGAGGAGATCCGCGACGGCGTGCTGCGGCCGCGGTCGCCGGAGGAGGCGCTGCACGCAGCGGCGGCCGCCCGTCCGGGGCCGGCCCGGCGCGGCGACGACGACCCGACCCCGTTCCTCGGGCGGGAGGAGCCGCTGCCGCGCCAGGAGCAGGGCTGACCCCTCAGTCGGTCACGACGACGTCGTCCCCGCGGCGGACCGCGCGGCGCACCCGCAGCCGGGCCACCGACCCCAGCAACCGCACCAGCTGGCTGTAGACCGGCGTCGGCCCGTGGTAGCCGAGGAAGCCGCGCGGCCCCTGCACCATCTCGCCGGTGCGCACGTCGTAGCGGCTGCCGTGCCACGGGCAGACCAGGCACCCGTGGGCGTCGACGCTGCCCTCGGCGAGGTCGGCCAGCTGGTGGCGGCACCGCCGGGAGACGGCGAAGTACTCGCCGTCCCCCCGGTTTCCCACGGCCCAGCCGCCGGCGCGGCGGACCGCCCGGGGTGGCAGGTCGGCGGCGGGGACGGAGTCGGGCACGTGGGCCTCCTCGGCACGGGGGGTCGGCGGCGGAGGAGCCCTACCCACGGCGGCCGGGCCGGACCCCTCGGTCGTCGGTAGGGTCGTCCGGGTTCCACTTCGCCCCTCCAGGAGGTCTCCGTGCGCCGGCTGTGCGTCGTCCTGGGGGTGCTCGCCGTCCTCCTGCTCACCGGCGGGCCGGCGTACGCGGTGCCGCCGTTCCGGCTGCCCGACCAGGTCGTCGACGAGGTCGGCGTGCTCGAGGGCAGCACGGGGCGGGTGCGGGACGTGATCGAGGACCTGCGCGCCGACACCGGGGCCGAGCTGTACGTCGTCTTCGTGTCCAGCTTCGACGGCGCGGACCGGGTGGAGTGGGCGCAGGCCACGGCCGAGCTGAGCCAGCTCGGCGAGGAGGACGCGCTGCTCGCCGTCGCCGTCGACGACGGGCAGTACGGCACGGTGCGGCCGGCCGACTTCCCGGTCACCGGTGACGAGTTCGACGAGCTGACCGACGAGCGGGTCGCCCCGGAGTTCACCGAGGGCGACTGGGCCGGTGGCGTGGCGGCGTTCGCGGAGCTGCTGCGCGACGGCGGTGCGGCCGCCGAGACCGGGGCCGCGGAGTCCGAGGACGGCTCCGGTGGCGGCGTGGGGCCGTTGCTGGTGCTCGGCGGACTCGCGGTCGTCGGGGGCGGCGCCTACCTGGTCAGCCGCTCGCGCCGGAACCGGAGCGGTACCGCGCTGCCGCAGGGTCGGCGGCGGGAGCCCGATCCGTACGAGGGCGTGCCCACCGACCAGCTCCAGGGCCGGGCCAGCGAGGCGCTGCTGGAGCTCGACGAGGCCGTGAAGACCTCGCAGCTGGACCTCGACTTCGCCCGCTCCCAGTACGGCGAGGACGCGGTCGCCGGCTTCGGCGCCGCGCTCGCGCAGTCCAGGAAGGAAGTCTCCCGGGCTTTCACGCTGCGCCAGGAGCTCGACGACGACGTACCGGAGGACGAGCCCACCACCCGCCGGATGCTGGCCGAGATCCTGTCGCTCACCGGTGCCGCCGGTGCCCGGCTCGACGAGCAGAGCGAGGCCTTCCAGCGGCTGCGCGACCTCGAGCGCACCGCGCCGCAGGTGCTGGACGCCCTGGAGCCGCGGCTGGCCGGGCTCCGCGACCGGATACCGCAGGAGGAGCAGCGGCTGGCCGCGCTGCGGAGCCGGTACGCCGCCTCGGCCTCCGCCCCCGTGGCGGACAACGTGGAGCAGGCCCGGGCGCGGCTGGCCGCCGCCGAGCAGGAGGTCCGGGAGGCGCGGGCAGCGCTGGCCGAGGGGCGCAGCGGCGACGCCGTCGGCGACATCCGCGCGGCCGAGGACGCGGTGGCGCAGACGGGGACGCTGCTGGACGCCGTCGGCCGGCTCGCCGCCGATCTCGACGCCGCCGCCGACCGGGTCGCGGCCGCACGCGCGGAGACGGAGAAGGACCTCGCCGAGGCGCGCGCGCTGGTCGCCGCCGGGGACCGCACGGGCCTGGGACCGCAGATCGCCCGCGCCGAGTCGGCGCTCGCGGCCTGCGATGCCGCGCTGCACCCGGCCGACGGCACCCCGGGCGACCCGCTGGCCGCGCTCCGGCAGCTCGAGGACGCCGATACCGCCCTCGAGGAGGCGCTCTCGGCGGCCCGCGACGCGCAGACCCAGGCCCGCCGGGCCGCGGCGGCGCTGGAGCAGTCGCTGCTCAACGCACGCTCGGCGGTGGCTGCGGCCGCGGACTTCATCGACACCCGCCGCGGGGCGGTCGGTCCCCAGGCGCGCACCCGGCTGGCCGAGGCGCAGCGGCACCTGGAGGCCGCCGTCGACCTGGGCGCGACCGACCCGGTGAGCGCACTCCGGGAGGCTCACCAGGCCGGGATGCTCGCCCAGCACGCCCTCGACCTGGCCCAGGACGACGTCGACCGGTGGAACTCCGGGTACGGGCCCGGCGGTTTCGGTGGCGGCTACGGCGGCGGGTACCGCCGCGGTGGCGTGGACCTGGGCAGTCTCGTGCTGGGCGGCATCCTGCTCGGCGGTGGGCGCGGGATGGGCGGCGGCTTCGGTGGTGGCTTCGGCGGCGGTGGCGGGTTCGGCGGCCGCGGCGGGGGAGGCGGGTTCGGCGGCGGCGGGCTCGGCGGCGGCGGCTCGTTCGGTGGCGGCGGCCGAGGCGGCGGCGGGACGTTCTGACCTGCCGAACTGTCGGTGCCCGGTGAGAGCGTGACCTCCCCCACAACCGAGGAGGCAACCATGCCCACCCGAGAAACCCCCTGGCCGCCCGGCACCCCCAGCTGGGTGGACTACGGCGCCGCCGACCTGGCGGCGGCGAAGCAGTTCTACGCCGGCCTGCTGGTCTGGGAGTACACCGGCGGTGACCCCGGGTTCGGCGGTTACCTGGACGCCGAGAAGGACGGGCGGCCGGTGGCCGGGATGGGTCCGCAGATGGACCCGGACGACCCGCCCCGGTGGACGACGTACTTCGCGACGGACGACGCGGCCGCCACGGTCTCCCGCATCCGGGAGGCCGGGGGCACGGTCGTGGCGGAGCCGATGGAGATCGGGGCGTTCGGCACCATGGCCATCGCGCTCGACCCGCAGGGCAACCCGTTCGGCCTGTGGCAGGCCGGTGAGCACGCCGGTGTGCAGCGCTACAACGAGCCCGGGTCGCTGGTCTGGAACGAGCTCGCTGCCGACGACCCGGCGGCGGCCCGGGAGTTCTACACCGCCGTCTTCGGGTTCCGCTTCGAGGAGGTCCCCGGCGCGGAGGGCTACACCACCTTGGCCACCGACGGCGACCCGCTCGGCGGCCTCGGCGGCGTCGTCCCCGGGGCGCCGAGGGGCTGGTCGACCTGCTTCGCGGTGAGCAGCACCGACGGCGCGGTCGCCACGGTGACGGCCGCGGGCGGGAAGGTCCTGCTCCCGGCCGAGGACACCGAGTACGGCCGGTTCGCGGTCGTCGCCGACCCGTGGGGCGCGTCGTTCTCCGTCATGCAGGTGCCGGCCGGCTGATCTCCGCCCGGCAGCCGGTGCGAACGGGGCGCACCGGCGTGGCCGGGTCAGGGCGCGAGCTGGCCGTAGGCGTGCTCCGGCCGGAACCGGACGACCAGCCGCCGGTCCGCCACCATCGCCGCCCGGTACTCGTCCCAGTTCTCGTGCTCGCCGGAGACGCCGCGGTAGTAGGCGATCAGCTCCTCGACCGTGGCGTCGTGCGGGTCCTGCGCGACCGGCGTGAGCTCGGCGGTCCCCTCGACGGCGACCCAGGTCCAGAAATCCCGGGACGCCACGTGCAGCGTCACCCGCGGGTCGCGCTGCAGGTTGCGGGTCTTCGCGCGGTCGGCCGTCACCGAGACGCGGATCAGGCCGTCGTCCCAGGCGTAGCCGACGTTGGACAGCTGCGGCCGGCCGTCGCGCTTGATCGTGGCGAGCACGCCCCAGCGCTGCCCGGCGACGAACTGCAGCAGCCGCGGGTCGGGCCGGGTGGAGTCGGTCATGCTCGCAGCCTGCCTCAGCGCACCCGGCCGCGCGGCCGGAGCGCGACCGGGGGAAGCGGCGGCGCCGCCAGCCGGTCGCCGTCGTAGCCGACGACGGTGCCGAAGCGCCGCGACTCGGCGTTCCACTGCTCGGCGTACTCGGCGACCTCCTCGCCCGAGCGGCCGATGAAGTTCCACCACATCACCAGGCGTTCCTCGAACGGTTCCCCGCCGAGCAGCAGCAACCGGGACGCCGTACCTGCCCGCACCCGCAGCGCCGTGCGGCCGGTGCCCAGGTACAGCATCGCGCCGGGCTCGAGGACGACGTCGTCCACCGTGACCGACCCCGCTGACGCCAGCAGCCCGTACTCGAAGTCGGGCTCCAGCGGGAGCTCCACGTCGGCGCCGGCGGCGAGCTCCAGGTCGACGCCGACCAACGGGGTGTAGGCCCGCCCCGGCGACGTCACCCCGCCGAAGCCGCCCATGAGCACCGTGGCGGTGAGCCCGTCGGAGCTGAAGCCGGGCAGCACGCCGTGGTGCTCGAAGTGCGGGGCGACCTCGCGGTCGGCCTCCGGCAGCGCCACCCACAGCTGCGCCCCGTGCAGGTACCGCGGGTGGGTCGCCGGCGACTGCTCGGAGTGGGCGATCCCGTGCCCGGCCGTCATGAGCGCCAGCTCGCCGGGGCGGAACCGCACGTCGCTGCCGAGCGAGTCGCGGTGGTGCACCTCGCCGTCGAGCAGCCAGGACACCGTCTGCAGCCCGGTGTGCGGGTGCGGGGGCACCTGCATGCCGGGGGAGGAGGTGATGTCGTCGGGGCCGTAGTGGTCGACGAAGACCCAGGCGCCGACCATCCGCCGGCCGAGCGTCGGCAGCAGCCGGCGCACGCGGGTGCTCTCGCCGAGCAGCACCTCCTTGCCCGGCAGCAGGTCGAGGGCGGGGCCGGCGGTGGTGCCGGCGAGCCCGCCCATGTCGCGGGCCGGCGGACGCGGTTCCAGGTTGCTCATGGCGTGGCTCCTACCGCTCGTCGTCCCCGGCAGTGTCACCCCGGACGTCGCCGTGGGGAACCGGTCCCTCGATGCGCTGCGCCGGGATCGATCCGAGCCGGCCCGCGGAGAAGTCGGCGAAGGCGTCCCTGACCTCGTCCGCCGTGTTCATGACGAACGGGCCGTACATGGCGATCGGCTCGTTGATCGGCCGCCCGCCGAGGACGACGACGTCGAGCGCCGGCGTGCGCGACTCCTGGCGCACCGCACCGCGCACGGTCACCGTGTCGCCGGGGCCGAGCACCGCGAGCTGGCCGGTGCGCACCGGGGCGCCGTCGATGCCGACCGAGCCGGCACCGGAGAGCACGTAGACCAGGGCGTTGAAGTCCGGCCGCCAGGGCAGGTCCAGCGTCGCGCCGGGGGAGACGGTCGCGTGCACCATCGCCATCGGGGTGTACGTCGAGCCCGGGCCGGTGTGCCCGCCCACCTCGCCGGCGATCACCCGCAGCAGGGCGCCGGCGTCCGGGCTGGCGAGCAGGACCGACTCCTTCGCGCGCAGGTCCTGGTAGCGCGGCTCGACCCACTTCTGCGACCGAGGCAGGTTCACCCACAGCTGCAGGCCGTGGAACAGCCCGCCGCTGACCACCAGGTGCTCCGGCGGGCGCTCGATGTGCAGGACGCCGCCACCGGCGGTCATCCACTGGGTGTCACCGTTGCTGATCGTGCCGCCGCCGCCGTGGGAGTCGGCGTGCTCGAAGGTGCCGTCGAGGAGGTAGGTGACGGTCTCGAAGCCGCGGTGCGGGTGCCAGCTGGTGCCCTTCGGCTCGCCGGGCGCGTACTCCACCTCGCCCATCTGGTCCATGTGGAGGAACGGGTCCAGCGCGCGCAGGTCGACGCCGGCGAAGGCGCGGCGCACGGGGAAGCCCTCGCCCTCGAAGCCGGACGGCGCCGTCGTGACCGACCGGGTGCGGCGGCGCACGGTGCGGGGTGCGGGGAGCGGGACCCGCGGCAGGGTGGTGGTGTCCTCGACGGTCACGGCAGGCATGCCGGCCTCCTTGGTTGAGGGCTCAACTACTGGTGAGCGTAACCCCGGGCGCGGACGTCGTCTTCCCGTCTCCAGGCGAGATCTGCGCAGTGGCCCCTCGGTGCCGGCTGATGGGGGCCGGTGTGCAGATCTCGCCCCGGGTCGGGGACGACGCAAAGAAACCTTTGCAAAGAGTCGTTTGCAGTCATAGCCTGCGAACGTGACGCCGCCGATCGAGCCCGCCGTCCAGGTGACCGACGTCCGCGCGCTGCGCGCGCTGGCGCACCCGCTGCGCAGCCGCCTGCTCGGCCGGCTGCGGGTGCACGGTCCCGCGACGGCGAGCGGACTGGCGCGGGAGGTGGGGGAGAGCAGCGGGTCGACCAGCTACCACCTGCGCCAGCTCGCCGCGTACGGCTTCGTGGAGGAGGTCGAGGGCCAGGGGACGGCGCGCGAGCGGTGGTGGCGGGCGCGGCACCGGATGACCAGCTGGCAGGCCGGGGAGCTCCTCCCGCAGGAGGGCGGCGCCGAGGTGCAGGACGAGATGAGCCGCCTGCAGATCGACCAGCACGCCCGGGTGCTCGACGCCTGGTTCGAGCAGAAGGACCAGCTCGGCCCCGGCTGGGCCGACGCCGCCACGCTCAACGACTACGGGCTCCGGCTGAATTCCGGCCAGGCGCGCGAGCTGATCGGCGAGCTGCACGCCACGCTGCGGCGCTGGATGGCCGAGCACCCCGGCGATGCGCCACCGGCGGAGGGCACCGAGCAGATCTGCGTGCTGCTCGACCTGGTCCCGCTGCGGGAGTGGCCGACGTGACCGCGCCGCAGACCGTCCGCTCCGCCACCCGGCGGCTGGTCGGGCTGACCGCGCTGCGCTGGCTGCCGGTCGGGCTCACGACGCCGATCACCGTCCTGCTCGCCCAGGCGCGAGGGCTCTCGCTCGCCGAGATCGGTGTCCTGTTCACCGTCCACGGGGTGCTGGTCGTCGTGCTGGAGCTGCCCACCGGGGGGCTGGCCGACGTGCTCGGCCGACGCCCCGTCGTGGTCGCCGGCGCCGTCCTGCACATCACCTCGTGCCTGCTGATCGCGACGGCGACGTCGTTCGCCGGGTTCCTGGCCGGGGTCGTCGCCCTCGGGGTGGGCCGCGTGCTGGACTCCGGCCCGCTCGAGGCCTGGTACGTCGACACCGTGCACCGGCTGGACCCCGGCGCCGACGTCGCCCCGGGCCTGGCCCGGCACTCGGCGGCCGACGGGGCGAGCCTCGCCGTCGGCGCGGTCATCGGCGGGTTCCTGCCGGTGCTGCTCGGCGGTGGCGGCGCCGAGGGGCTCGCGCTCTCCTACCTGGCGGCCGCCGTCCTGGACGTCGGGTACGTCGGCGCGGTGCTGTGGCTGCTGACCGAGCACCGGCCACCGCGCGACGGCGGCATCGCCCGCGCGCTGGCCGCCGGGGCCCGCGCGGTGCCGGCGACCGTCGGGGAGTCGGTGCGGCTGTCGGTGACCGACCGGCCCCTGCGGCGGGTGCTGCTCCTCACGTCGCTCACGGGCGCCGGGCTGGTCGTGTGCGAGCTGCTGGGGCCGGTGCGGTTCGCCGAGCTGACCGGTGGGCGGGACGACGGCGCCGCCGTCTACGGCGTGGTCCTGGCGATCGCGTTCGCCGCGTCGGCGGTGGGCTCGGTGCTCGCCCCGACCCTGCGGCGGCTGCTCCGCGGGTCCACCCCGGTCGCCTGCGCCGTACTGTTCGCCTTCGGGAGCCTCTCGCTCGCCCTGGTCGCGGGGCCCGACGCGCTGGTGCCGGCCGCCGCGGGCTTCGCCCTGTACTACCTCTCGCACGGCTCCGTGTGGCCGCTGCTGAGCGCGGTCCTGCACACGCGGGTCGACGCCGCCCACCGGGCCACCGCCGTCTCGGCGATGTCGCTGGCGCTGGCGCTGGGCGGGATCCTCGGCAACCTCACCGTCCCGCCGCTGGCCGCGGCGACGAGCACCGGGACCGGCTTCCTCGTCGTCGCCTGCGTCGTGGGGCTCGGCATCCTGGGGTGCCGGCGGCTGCCCCGGTCGACCATCGCGGACACCGGCGTGGCCCCCGGTGAGGTGACCGTCGGATACTGAGGGCCCATGACTTCTGCGAGCAGCCGATGAGCGCGCCCCTCAACCTGGTCAACCTCGAGCGGGTGCACAAGGCGCACGGCACCACCGTGGTCCTCGACGACGTCTCGCTCGGCGTCGCCGCCGGCGAACGGATCGGGATCGTCGGCCGCAACGGCGGCGGCAAGAGCACGCTGCTGTCGCTGATCACCGGTACCGACGACCCGGACTCCGGCCGGGTCACCCGCCGCGGGGACATCGCGATGGGGGTGCTCGACCAGTCCGGCACCCTCCCTCCGGGGGCGACGGTGCGCGACGTCGTGCTGCCGTCGTCGATGTTCGCCGCCGAGCACGAGTGGGCCGGCGACCCGGCCGTGCGTTCGGTGCTCACCGGGCTGGAGCTCGACCGGCTGGGCCTCGACGCGCCGGTCGCCCCGATGTCGGGTGGCGAGCGCCGGCGGGTGGCGCTGGCCGCCCAGCTCATCCGGCCGCTGGACCTGCTGGTGCTCGACGAGCCCACCAACCACCTCGACGTCGAGGGGGTGGCCTGGCTCGCCGAGTACGTGAAGCAGCGCAGCGGCGGCCTGGTCGTGGTCACCCACGACCGGTGGTTCCTCGACGAGGTCTGCACGACCACGTGGGAGGTCGCCGACGCGAGCGTCCACTCCTACGACGGCGGCTACTCGGCCTACACGCTGGCCCGGGCCGAGCGGGCGCGGATCGCCTCGGTCACCGAGGAGCGCCGGCTCAACCTGGTCCGCAAGGAGCTGGCCTGGCTGCGACGCGGCCCGCCGGCCCGCACGAGCAAGCCGCGGTTCCGCATCGAGGCGGCCCAGGCGCTGATCGCCGACGAGCCGCCGCCGCGGGACTCGATGGCGCTGAAGGGCTTCGCCGCCCGGCGCCTGGGCAAGACCGTCTACGACGTGGAGGACGTCGACTACGCCGTCCCCACCGAGGACGGTCCGCGCACCCTGTTCCAGGACCTGACCTGGCACGTCGGCCCGGGGGACCGGATCGGCATCGTCGGGGTCAACGGCGCGGGCAAGACGTCGCTGCTCAGGCTGCTCGTGGGCGAGACCGAGCCCGATGCCGGGCGCGTGGTGGTCGGCCAGACGGTGGCGCCGGCGTATCTGTCGCAGCACGTCACCGAGCTGCCGCGCACGCTGCGGGTGGTGGAGGCGGTGCAGGAGGTCGCCCGCGTCGCCCGGATCGGCAACCAGGAGATCTCCGCCTCGTCGCTCGCCGAGCGGTTCGGCTTCATGGCGAACCGGCAGTGGACGCCGGTCGGCGACCTCTCCGGCGGCGAGCGGCGTCGGCTGCAGCTGCTGCGCCTGCTCATGGCCGAGCCGAACGTGCTGATCCTCGACGAGCCCACCAACGACCTGGACATCGACACCCTGACGGCGCTGGAGGACCTGCTCGACAGCTTCCCCGGCACGGTGCTGGTGGTCAGCCACGACCGGTACTTCGTCGACCGGGTGTGCGACAAGGTCGTGGCCCTGCTCGGTGACGGGTCGCTGGCCGAGCTGCCCGGTGGGGTGGAGGAGTACCTGCGCCGCCGCGCGGCCGGCGGTGCCCCGCTGACCACGGCGGCCGGGGACGACGGCCCCCGTCCGGTCGGCGCCCCGTCGACGTCGGCCCCGGCGGTGTCGGCGGCCGAGGCCCGGGCGGCCAAGAAGGAGGCCGCCAAGCTGGAGCGGCGGATGCTCAAGCTGGACGGCGACGAGAAGAAGCTGCACGAGCAGCTGGCGGCGGCCGCCGCGGACTACGCGAAGGCGGCCGAGCTGGACACCCAGCTCAAGGCCGTGCAGGCCGAGAAGGAGCAGGTCGAGGAGGCCTGGCTGGTCGCCTCCGAGCTCGCCGAGGGCTGAGCGCCGCGCGGCCTGTCCGCTCCGGCGTCCTGGCTCAGCACACGGGGTCCTGGCTCACCGTCGACAGTGAGCCAGGACCCCTGTTGATCAGGTCACCTGATCAACATCAGGCGGCGGCTTCCGCCCGGTTGCGCTGGAGCAGCCGCAGGCCGACCACGAACGCCGGGACGGCGCCCAGCAGCATCAGGCCGGCGAAGAGCAGCGGCGTGAAGGTCAGCACCATCGCGAGCACCAGCGAGGCGACCGCCGGTGCGAGCAGCCACCAGCCGATGACCCCGGCACGGGCGAGCCCGATCGTCGCCACCAGCGGGCCGAGCAGGCCGAGCAGCGTGACGGTGCCGACGATCGCCATCCCGGTCGAGGAGTGGACGTCGGCGAACACGGCTTCGGCCGGCCCGGTGTCGAGCAGCCGGCCGATGGCGCCGACCCAGAAGTCGAACAGCACGTTGCCGGCGACGCTGACCAGTCCCACAGCCGCCGCGCGTGCTCGCCGCCGAGCTGCCCACCCGCGTCGTCGTGCTGACCACCTTCGACGAGGACGAGTACGTGGCGGCCGCGCTGCGCGCCGGTGTCAGCGGCTTCCTGCTCGAGGTCGCCCCGCCGGAGGACCTCGTCGCCGCCGTGCGCACCGTCGCCGCCGGGCAGGGGTTGCTCGACCCGGCGGTGACGCTGCGGGTCATCCGGTCCTTCGCCGCGGCACCGGCGCCCGACCCGGCCCGGGCCGGTGCCCTGGCCCAGCTGACCGAGCGGGAGACCGACGTCCTCGCACTGGTGGCGGCCGGGCCCTCCAACGCCGAGATCGCTGCCCGCCTGTACCTCGGCGAGGCGACGGTCAAGACGCACGTCAGCCGGCTGCTGCTCGAGCTCGGGCTGCGCGACCGGGTGCAGGCCGTGGCCTTCGCGTACGAGAGCGGCCTGGTCACGCCGGGCGGATGAACCGGTCCCGCCGATAAACTGCAGCTCACCGCCGGCCGTCGTCCGACGTCAGTGGTGTCCGAGCAGCCCCTGACTCCCGGAGACCCGTGCTCGCGCTCCTGCTCCTCCACCTGGTCGCCGCGGTGGCCGCACCCGTGCTGGTGCGCTGGTGGGGCCGGCAGGCGTTCCTCGCCCTCGCGCTCGTACCGGCAGCGGGGTTCGGCTGGGTGCTCGCGCAGCTGGGGCGGATCACCGACGGCGGCGAGGTCACCGAGACCGTCCCGTGGGTGCCCACCCTGCGCCTCGACATCGCCCTGCGGCTGGACTCCCTGGCGCTGGCGTTCGCGCTGCTGGTCACCGGGGTGGGCGCGCTGGTCATGCTCTACTGCGCCCGCTACTTCGAGCCCCGGGACGACGGGACGGGGCGGTTCGCCGGCACGCTCACCGCCTTCGCCGGCTCCATGCTGGGCCTGGTGGTAGCCGACGACCTGCTGCTGCTCTACGTGTTCTGGGAGCTCACCACCGTCTTCTCCTACCTGCTCATCGGCGGCTCGGGGACGAAGCTCGCCGCGCGCCGGGCGGCCGGCCAGGCGCTGATCCTCACCACCGCGGGTGGGCTGGCCATGCTGGTCGGGCTGATCATGATCGGCGAGACCAGCGGCAGCTACCTGCTCTCGGAGGTCGTCGCCGACCCGGGGAGCGGCCCGCTGCTGGTGGCCGGGACGATGCTCGTCGTCGTCGGTGCGGTGACCAAGTCGGCGATGGTGCCGTTCCACTTCTGGCTGCCCGCCGCGATGGAGGCGCCCACCCCGGTCAGCGCCTACCTGCACGCGGCCGCGATGGTGAAGGCGGGGATCTACCTCGTGGCCCGGCTGGCGCCCGGGTTCGCCGACGTGCCCGGCTGGCGTCCGGTGGTGCTGGGGCTGGGGCTGGCCACCATGCTCGTCGGCGGCTACCGGTCGCTGCGGCAGAACGACCTCAAGCTCCTGCTCGCGTTCGGCACCGTGAGCCAGCTGGGCTTCCTCATGACGCTCGTGGGCGCCGGTAGCCGCGAGCTGGCGGCCGCCGGCCTGACGATGACCCTGGCGCACGCGCTGTTCAAGTCGACGCTCTTCCTCACCGTCGGGGTCATCGACCACGCCACCGGCACCCGCGACCTGCGCCGGCTGTCCGGGCTCGGCCGGCGGCTGCCCGTGGTGGCGGTCATCGGCACGCTGGCCGCGCTGAGCATGGCCGGCGTCCCGCCGCTGCTCGGCTTCGTGGGCAAGGAGGCGGCGTTCACCGCGCTGTGGGACGGCGGGCTGCCCGACCGCACGGCGGCCGTCGCACTCCTCGTCGGCCTGGTGCTCGGCTCGGTGCTCACCGCGGCCTACACCTTCCGCTTCCTGTGGGGCGCCTTCGCCCGCAAGCCCGGGCTGCCGGCCACCGCCCCCGCGGAGCTGGTCCACCCGCCCACCCCGCTGTTCCTGCTGGCCCCCGCCCTGCTGGCGCTGACCGGGCTGGTCGCCGGGCCGGCCAGCCCGCTGCTGGAGCCGCTGGTCGCCGGGTACGCCGACGGGATGCCGCTGGTGGCCGAGGAGGCCGAGAAGCTCGCGCTGTGGCACGGCTGGCAGCCGGCCCTGGCGCTGTCGGCGCTCACCCTGCTCGGCGGCGCGGCCCTGTTCACCGCGCGGTCGGCGGTCTTCCGCTTCCAGCAGCGGCGGGCCGTCGGGACCTCGGCCGACGAGGGCTACTGGAACACCATGCAGACGCTGGACCGGCTCGCCGTGCTGGTCACCGGCACCACCCAGCGGGGCTCGCTGCCGGCCTACCTCGGCACCATCCTCGTCGTCGTCCTCGCCCTGCCCGGCTCCGTGCTGCTGTTCCGGGCGCCGTGGCCGGGGGAGTGGCGGGCCTGGGACACCCCCATCCAGGCGCTGGTCGGCGCGGTGGTGCTGCTGGCCGCCGCCATGGGGCTGCGGATCCACCAGCGGCTCTCGGCGGTGCTGGCCGTGGGCGTCACCGGCTACGGCCTCGCCGTCCTCTTCGCCCTGCAGGGCGCGCCCGACCTCGCCCTCACCCAGTTCCTCGTCGAGACGCTGACCCTGGTCGTCTTCGTGCTCGTGCTGCGCAAGCTGCCCAAGGACATCTCCGAGCGGCACCGCCCCGGCGAGCGCGCGGTCCGCGGTGCGATCGCCGTGGGCGTGGGGCTGCTCATGGGGGCGGTCGGGGCGGTGGCGCTCAGCGCCCGCGACGCCACGCCGGTGTCGGTCGACTACCCGGAGGCCGCCTACGAGCTCGGCGGTGGGCAGAACGTCGTCAACGTGACCCTGGTCGACATCCGCGCCTGGGACACCCTCGGCGAGATCTCCCTGCTGGTCGTGGCCGCCACCGGTGTGGCCAGCCTGGTCTTCCTCCGGCGGCGCACCGGCGTCGTCCAGCGGCTGGACCCGGTGCGGACGGCGCGGGACGCCCGGCGGTCGCGCCGGGCGCCCCGGCGGCAGTGGCTCTCGGCGACGGTGGCGCTCGCCCCCGAGCGGCGGTCGGTGGTGCTCGAGGTGATCACCCGGGTCCTGTTCCACACGATCGTCGTCTTCTCCGTCTACCTGCTGTTCAGCGGGCACAACCAGCCCGGGGGCGGGTTCGCCGGGGGGCTGGTCGCCGGGCTGGCGCTCGTGCTGCGCTACCTGGCCGGCGGCCGTTACGAACTCGGCGAGGCGGCGCCGGTCGACCCCGGGCTGCTGCTGGGCGCCGGCCTGCTGTTCGCCGGCGGGACCGGGGCGCTCGGGCTGGTGCTCGGCGTCGAGGTGCTGCAGACGGCGATCCTCGAGACGACGCTGCCGGTGCTCGGCGACGTCAAGCTGGTCACCTCGCTCTTCTTCGACATGGGGGTGTACCTGATCGTGGTGGGCCTGGTGCTCGACGTGCTGCGCAGCCTCGGGGCCGAACTCGACCGCCAGGCCGACGAGAAGGACCCGATCGACGGCGCCCCCGGTGAGGTGGTCCTCCGATGACCCCCACCGTCGTCCTGCCGGTGATCGTCGCGGGCCTCTACGCGGCCGGCGTCTACCTGCTGCTCGACCGCAGCCTCACCCGCGTGCTGCTGGGCTTCCTGCTGCTGGGCAACGCGACGAACCTGCTGCTGCTCTCCAGCGGTGGTCCGGCGCGGCTGGCGCCGATCGTGGGGGTCGCCGAGCCGGAGGAGATGAGCGACCCGCTCCCGCAGGCGCTGGTCCTCACCGCGATCGTGATCACCTTCGGCATCGCGGCCTTCCTGCTCGCGCTGATCTACCGCTCCTGGCGGCTGGTGCGCCAGGAGGTCGTCGGCGTCGACGAGGAGGACCGGCGGGTGGCCGCCCGGTCCGGCACCGACGCCGACGAGATCGACCCCGACGACCTGGCCCCGGAGGACCGGCCGGCCGCGCACGCCGACAGCCTGCACGGCGAGGGGGACGACGTGGAGGAGCTGCTCCGGCGGCACTACGCCGGGATCGCGTCCGACGACGTCGATCTGCCGGCCGCCCGGCGGCGACGCCGGTGACCGGCGTCCTCAGCCCGCTGCCGGTGCTGCTGCCGCTGCTGGGCGCGGCGGCCGCCCTGCTGGTCGGCGGCGCCCACCCGCGGGCGCAGCGCACGCTCAGCATCCTGGTGCTCAGCACGGTCCTCGCCGTGTCGGTCGCGCTGCTGGTCCTCGCCGACGAGCAGGGGGCGGTGGCCGTCTCGCTGGGCGGGTGGGAGGTGCCGCTGGGCATCGTGCTGGTCGTCGACCGGCTGTCGGCGCTGATGCTGGTGGTCGCCTCGACCGTGGGCCTGGGCGTGCTCGTCTTCGCGGTCGGCCAGGGTGCGGCCGACGGCGACGAGGAGGCGCCGGTGTCGATCTTCCACCCGACGTTCCTGGTGCTCATGGCGGGCGTGGCCAACGCGTTCCTCGCCGGCGACCTGTTCAACCTCTACGTCGGCTTCGAGATCCTGCTGACCGCCAGCTACGTTCTGCTGACCCTGGGGGGATCGGCACCGCGCATCCGCGCCGGTGTCACCTACATCGTCGTCAGCCTGCTGAGCTCGCTGCTGTTCCTCGCCGCCATCGCCCTCGTCTACGCCGCCACCGGGACCGTCAACATGGCGCAGCTCGCCGGCCGGCTGGGGGAGCTGCCGGAGGGCACGCAGCTGCTCATCCACTCGCTGCTGCTGATCGCCTTCTCGATCAAGGCGGCGGTGTTCCCGCTGTCGGCCTGGCTGCCGGACAGCTACCCGACCGCGCCGGCCCCGGTCACCGCCGTCTTCGCCGGGCTGCTCACCAAGGTCGGCGTCTACGCGATCATCCGCACGCAGACCCTGCTCTTCCCCGGCGGCGGGCTGGACACGGTGCTCATGTGGGCCGCTCTGGCCACGATGCTGATCGGCATCCTCGGGGCGGTGGCCCAGGCCGACATCCGGCGGATCCTGTCGTTCACGCTGGTCAGCCACATCGGCTACATGGTGTTCGGCATCGCGCTGGCCTCCCGGGCCGGGCTCGCGGGCGCCGTCTTCTACGTCGTCCACCACATCGCCATCCAGACCACGCTGTTCCTCGTCGCCGGGCTGGTCGAGCGGCAGGGCGGGGCGACCGCCGTCGACCGGCTCGGCGGGCTGGCGAAGGCGTCGCCGCTGCTCGCCGTCCTCTTCTTCGTCCCCGCCATGAACCTGGCCGGGATCCCGCCGTTCTCCGGGTTCATCGGCAAGCTCGGGCTGCTGGAGGCGGGCGTGGCCGACGGCGGGTGGCTGCCGCTGGTCCTCGTGGCCGCCGGTGTGGTCGCCAGCCTGCTCACGCTGGTGGCGATCTCGCGGGTGTGGAGCCGCGCCTTCTGGCGGCCGCCGGCCCAGGCGCCGTCCGCGGACACCGACGAGGCGGCGGCGGCCGACGCCGGGCCGGAGCTCTCCCCGGAACCGCTGCCCCAGCCCCCGACGCCCGAGCCCGGTGAGGCGCAGGCCGACGGGCCCGGTCCGACCGACGAGCTCGAACCCACGCCGACGCCCGCCTCCGCGCCCGCGGCCTCGGCGTCCGGTGGCCGCGCCGCCGCCCGGCGCGCCGCGTGGCAGCGGCACACCGCGGTGGCGACGGCGACCACGCCGGCCACCGACGGGCTCGGGGAGGACCCGGAGCGCGCCCGGCCGGACCGGCCGCTGCCGCGGGTCATGCTCGCCTCGACCGCGGCGATGGTCACCGTGACGGTCGCCCTGACCGCGCTCGCCGGTCCGCTGTACGCGGTGGCCGACCGCGCGGCCGGCGATCTGCGGGACCGCACGCCCTACGTCGAGGCGGTCTTCGGTGCGGAGGAGGCCCCGTGACCGGCGCCCCGGCCCCGGCCGGCCGCGGTGGGCTGGTCTACCAGCTGCGGCACCAGCTGCCCCTGCTGGTCTGGCTGGTGCTGGTCTGGAACCTGCTGTGGGGCACGTGGTCGTGGGCCAATCTGCTGTCCGGGCTCGCCGTCGCGCTCGCCGTGATCCTGCTGCTGCCCCTGCCGCCGGTGGAGGGAGGGCTGACCGTGCGCCCGGTGCGGCTGCTCGCCTTCGTCGGCACCTTCGTCGTCGACCTCGTGACCTCCGGGGCGGAGGTGGCGTGGCAGACCATCCGGCCGCGGGGCATCAGCCGGAGCGCGATCATCCGGGTGCAGCTGCGCACGGACTCCGACCTGCTGCTCACCATCATCTCGGAGGCGCTGACCCTGGTGCCCGGCTCGATGGTCATCGACATGGACCGCGAGCAGCGGACGCTGGCGGTGCACATCCTCCACGTGGAGGACGAGCGCGGCATCGAGCGGCAGCGGACCTCGGTGCTCACCATGGAGGAGCGGGTGGTGCGCGCCTTCGGCTCCCCCGCCGAGGTGGCCGCCGTGACCGGCGGCGCGCCCACCGACCGCGACGGCGACGGGCGGCGGACGCCGTGACCGCCGTCTACTGGGCCACCTACCTGCTGCTGGGCGCCGGGGCCCTGCTCGCGCTCGTCCGGCTGGCCCTGGGGCCGTCGCTGCTCGACCGGGTGGTCGCCACCGACACCCTGCTGGTGATCATCGCCGCCGGGCTGGCCGTGCACGCGACGCTGGATCGGGACCCCACGGTGGTGCCGGTGCTGGTGGTGGTGTCGCTGCTGGCGTTCGTCGGCTCGGTCTCGGTGGCCCGCTACGTCGGCGGCATGCTCATCCACTCGAACCTGAGCACCCAGGGGCTCGACGCGGACGACCGGCCCCCGGGCGGGGAGGAGTCACGGTGAACGGGATCGAGACCGCGGGGGACGTGGTCGCCGTCGTCCTGGTGCTGCTGGGCGCGTTCCTGTGCCTCACCGCCGGGCTGGGGCTGCTGCGCTTTCCCGACGTGCTCGCCCGGATGCACGCCGGCACCAAGCCCCAGGTGCTGGGCGTGCTGCTGATCATGATCGGCGGTGCGATCCGGCTGCAGGGCTGGTCGGCGACGTGGATGCTCCTGCTGGTCGCCGTCTTCCAGATGCTCACGGCTCCGGTGAGCGCGCACATGATCAGCCGGGTCGCCTACCGGCGGCGGCACGTGCGTCGCGACCTCCTGCTGGTCGACGAGCTGCACACCGAGCGGCGGCCGGACCGGGTGTACCGCGGCGACGAGCCGGCCGACGCACCGCCGGAGGAGCCGGGGCGGGCACTGGCCGAGAGCCGCCGCGAGGAGCGGGAGGACGGGGCGCGCTGAGCGGCACGCCCCGTCCCGCCGCCAGGATCAGCGCTGGGCGCGGTTGACCGCGGAGACGACGGCGCGCAGCGAGGCGGTGACGATGTTCGGGTCGATCCCGACCCCCCACAGCACCCGCTCGCCGACGGCGCACTCGACGTAGGCGGCGGCGCGCGCGTCACCACCGGCGGACATGGCGTGCTCGGCGTAGTCGAGGACCCGGACGTCGACGTCGACGGTCCGCAGCGCATCGACGAACGCCGCGATCGGTCCGTTGCCGCGGCCCTCGACGGTCACCGGGACGCCGTTGTCGACCAGCTCGACGACCATCTCGTCGAGCTGGTCGCCGTGCGCGGTGTGCCGGTGCCCGGTGAGGGAGAACCGGCCCCAGGGGGCGACGGGGTCGGGCAGGTACTCGTTGCTGAAGGCCGTCCACATCTGCTGGGCGGTGACCTCGCCGCCCTCGTCGTCGGTGTGCCGCTGGATGACGGCGCTGAACTCGATCTGCAGCCGGCGCGGCAGGTCCAGGTGGTTCTCGGTCTTCATGATGTAGGCGACGCCGCCCTTGCCGGACTGGCTGTTCACCCGGATCACGGCCTCGTAGCTGCGGCCGACGTCCTTGGGGTCGATCGGCAGGTACGGCACCGCCCACGCCTGCTGCTCGACGGGGACGCCGGCGGCCTGCGCGTCGGCCTCCAGGGCCCTGAAGCCCTTGTTGATGGCGTCCTGGTGGGAGCCGGAGAAGGCGGTGTAGACGAGGTCGCCGCCGTAGGGGTGCCGCTCGTGCACGCCGAGCTGGTTGCAGTACTCGACGGTGCGGCGGATCTCGTCGATGTCGGAGAAGTCGATCTGCGGGTCGATCCCCTGGCTGAACAGGTTCAGCCCCAGGGTGACCAGGTCGACGTTGCCGGTGCGCTCGCCGTTGCCGAACAGGCAGCCCTCGATGCGGTCGGCGCCGGCCCGGTAGCCGAGCTCCGCGGCGGCCACGGCGGTGCCGCGGTCGTTGTGCGGGTGCAGGCTGAGGACCACCGAGTCGCGCCGGCCCAGGTTCCGGTGCATCCACTCCACCTGGTCGGCGTAGACCGTCGGTTCGGCCATCTCGACCGTGGCCGGCAGGTTGAGGATCGTCGGCCGCTCGGGCGTGGGCTCCCAGACGTCGGTGACGGCGTTGCAGATCTCGACGGCGAAGTCGAGCTCGGTGCCGGTGAAGGACTCGGGCGAGTACTCGAACCGGATGTCGGTGTCAGCCATCTGCTCGGCGAGCTTGCGGACCACCTGGGCGCCGTGGACGGCGATGTCGACGATCCCGGCCCGGTCGGAGGCGAAGACGACCCGCCGCTGCAGGGTGGACGTGGAGTTGTAGAGGTGCACGATCGCCTGCTTCGCGCCCTGCAGCGACTCGAAGGTGCGCTCGATCAGCTCGTCGCGGGCCTGGGTGAGCACCTGGATCGTCACGTCGTCGGGGACCAGGTCGTCCTCGATCAGCTGGCGGACGAAGTCGTAGTCGGTCTGGCTCGCCGCCGGGAACCCGACCTCGATCTCCTTGTAGCCCATGCGGACCAGCAGCTCGAACATCCGGCGCTTGCGGTCGGGCGTCATCGGGTCGATCAGCGCCTGGTTGCCGTCGCGCAGGTCGACGGCGCACCACCGCGGCGCCTGCGTCGTCACGGTGTCGGGCCAGGTGCGGTCGGGCAGCGCCACGGGGGTGAAGGGGGCGTAGCGGTGGATCGGCATGCCGGACGGCTGCTGGGGGTTGCGGGCGTGCGGGTGGGTCTCGCTCATGGGGGAGGGCTCCTGGTGCGGGCTGCCGTGCGCGGAGTGCGCACGGCTCCGGGGGCGGTCAGCGGACGCCGGGGACGCCGGAACCCCGCGGCGAGGGAGCCGACCTAGGAGAGGGCCTCGCCGCGGCGGCTAAGCAGGAGGCTGCCGCGCACGCGCCCACGGTAGCAGCGACTCGACGCGGTGGCGGATCGGCCGCACCGTCCCGGGGGCGTGCCGCCCTGGTGACCGCGGCCGGTGCGGTCCGGTGGTGGCGCGCTCAGCTCTCCTCCGGTGCCTCGCGCGGACGGTTCCGGGCCAGCAGCTCCTCACCCCGGGTGCCCGCCGTCAAGGGGGCGCGGGAGAGCCACGCCGCCTGGGCGATCTCGAAGCCGGCGATGGGCACGGTGAACAGCTGCAGCGCGATCGCGACCAGCAGGGTGGCGACCGCGGCGGCGCCGGGGGCCAGCACGACGACGCCCAGCAGCACCGACACCAACCCCAGGCTGGCCGCCTTGGCGACCGCGTTCGCCCGGTTGTAGACGTCGGGCAGGCGGAGCAGCCCGACCGCGGCCACCGCGATCAGGAGCACGCCGGTGCCGACGAACACACCGCCGATCACCTCCTGCACCGTCACGACGACCGTCTCCCGCCGGCGAGCCGGGCGAAGGCGACCGTGGCGAGGAAGCCGACGAGCGTGGCGACCAGCACCAGGTCGAGCATCGCCGGCGCGTCCAGGCGGACCGCGAGCAGCGCGATCGCGGCGATCACGACCGCGAAGCCGAAGTCCACGCCCAGGGCGCGGTCGACGTCGCTGGGACCGCGGGCGATGCGGATCGCCGCCACCACCAGGGACAGCGCCAGGACGACGAGCGCCGCGTCGAGCAGGACCATGCGGGTCACCTCCGGGAGGAGTCGGACGGGGGAGCGGGGGGAGGGGGGAGGGGCCGGGAGACGGCGAGCAGCCGCCGGTCCAGCTCCAGCAGCTCGGCCCGGAAGGCGCCGGGGTCGGCGGCGTGCATGCCGTGCACCAGCAGCGCGCGGCGGTCGGCGGTCAGGCCGACCGCCATGGTCCCCGGGCTCAACGTGACCAGGCTCATGAGCGAGGCGAGCTCGAGCCGGCCGTGGTCGTGCACCGGCACCTCCACGACGGCGGGCGCGAGGTCGCTGCCCGGGGTGAGGATCTCCCGGGCGACCCGAACGTTGGCCTGCACGAACCGCACCGCGTACCAGGCCAGGAAGCTCAGCAGACGCACGGTCCGCCGTGCCGGCCGGCTCACCGCCCGCTCACCGCGCTCACGTAGGCGGTCGTGTCCGCCAGCCCCTCGGCGGCGGCGGTCGATGCGGCGAGCAGCGGCTCGGCCCAGACGCCGAGCACGAGGGCCGGGCCGACCAGCAGCAGGGCCGGGACGACCAGCGCCGGCCGTACCCGGGTGCGCACCGCGGCCGGTCCGGGCTCCTCCCCGTCCCCGGGACCGGGCTCCCAGAAGACCCCGTTCCAGATCTTGAGCATGGAGACGAGGGTCAGCAGGCTGACGCCCGCCACGGCGGCGACCGCGACGTACCGGCCCTCGCTCGCGGCCGCGGAGGCCAGCCCCAGCTTGGCGACGAAGCCGGAGAGCGGGGGCAGGCCGACGAGGGCCGACGCCGACACCGCGAAGGCGATCGCCAGCAGGGGGTCGCGGCGGGCGAGCCCGCCGAGCCGGCCCAGCTCGCCCGTCCCGTGACCGACCTCCACCGCCCCGGCGCAGACGAGTAGTGCCGCCTTGACGAACACGTACTGGACGAGGAAGAACACCGCGGCCGCCAGCCCGGCCACGGTGGAGAGCGCGAGGCCGACCAGCACGTACCCGATCTGGCTCACCATGTGGAAGGTCAGGATCGGCCGCACCGCCTTCTCCCCGATCGCGCCGAGCGCGCCGACGGCCATGGTCGCCACGGCGACGAGGAGCAGCACCCAGGTGTACCGCGGATCGCCGTCGAACACGACGGACCACAGCCGGACCAGCGCGTAGACGCCGACCTTCGTGAGCAGCCCGGAGAACAGGACGGTGACCGCCGGGCCGGTGGCCGAGTAGCTCACCGGCAGCCAGCTGTGCAGGGGGACCACCGCGGACTTCGCCGCCAGGGCCACCAGGACGACGGCGCCGGCGGCGGCGGCGCCCGTGGAGGCCGCCGCCGCACCGGCGAGCTCGCCGATGTTGACGGTCCCGGTGATGCCGTAGAGCAGCGCCACCCCGCCGAGGAACACCGTGGAGGCCAGCAGGTTCACCGTGACGTAGACCCCGCCCGCGGCCAACCGCTGCCCCCGCCCGGCGGCGACGAGGAGCACGTAGCTCGGCAGCAGCATGACCTCGACGAACACGAAGAGGTTGAACAGGTCCGCGGTGAGCAGCGCGCCGTAGACACCGGTGGAGAGCACCAGGGTCATCGGCAGGAACCACGGGTCGGCGTCCTCCCCGGTCGCGGCCGCGAAGGCCAGCCCGGCGAGCACGAGCACCGCGGTGACCAGCAGCAGCAGCGCGGAGAGGACGTCGGCGACGAGGGTGATCGCGATGCCGGGCGGCCAGCCACCCAGCCGGAGCACCGGCAGCCGGCCGTCCACCGCACCGGCCAGCAGCAGGGCCCCGACCACGGCGACGCCGGCGCTGACGCCCCAGGCGAGGGCGCGTGCTGGCGTCCGCGAGGTGCCCCGGAGCAGGACCAGCAGCCCGGCGACGGCGAGCGGTGCCACCACCGGGGCGCCCAGCAGCACGCTCACCGGTCCTCCCCGGTCGCGGTCCGCGCGGCGGCGTCGTCCTCCGTAGGCGGAGCCGCCCGATCGCCGTTCCCGGACCCGGCGCGGAGCAGGGCGAGCAGGTAGACGGTGACCGCGAAGGCGATGACGATCGCGGTGAGCACGAATGCCTGGGGAAGAGGGTCGGCGGTGCGCGCCGGGTCCCCCTCGCCGACGAGGGGGACGTCCCGGCGGTCCATCCCACCCGCCGCCACGAGCAGGACGTTGACCGCGTGCCCCAGCAGCACGAACCCGAGCACGACCCGGACCAGGCCGCGCTGCAGCAGCAGGTAGGCGCCCGCGGCCACGAGGACCCCGACGGCCAGCGCGGCGGTCACGCGGCGCTCCCCGCGGCCGACGACGCGCGGCGGGGCGGCGCAGCCCCTGTCCCGTCGTCAGGGGCACCGGGACCCGCCGCACCCAGCCGGTCGAACGCGGCCACCAGCAGCCCCAGCACGAGCATCAGGACGCCCAGGTCGAACACCAGCGCGGAGCCGATCCCCACCGAGGACAGCACCGGCACCTCGTAGGGGGTGAGGAAGGCATCCCCGCCCAGCACCGGCACCAGCCCGCTGCCCAGGGACACCAGCAGCCCGCCACCCACGAGCGGCAGCGGGCGCAGCGCGGGAGGGAGTCCGGGGAAGCCGTGCGCCACCTGGTGCACGCCGACGGCGATCCCCGCGGCCAGCGCCGCGATGAAGCCACCCCCCGGTGCGTCGTGGCCCCGCCAGAGCAGCCAGGCCGACAGCACCGCCATCCCGGGCACGAGCACGCGGGCGCCGTGGCGGAGCACGAGCCCGCCGTCGCGCTCCTCCGCGCGGGGGGTGGTCCCGGTCCGGCTGGGCGCCGTGCCGCTGCCGAGCAGTGCGAGCAGGCCGACCGCCGCCGCGCCGAGCACGACCGCCTCGCCGAGCGTGTCGGTGGCGCGGAAGTCGACCAGGATGGTGTTGACCACGTTGCTCCCCCCGGTCTCGGGGACCGCGGACTCGAGGTGGTAGGCACCGGCGCCGGACAGGCCCCGGCGCCCGGTGAGCGCGGCGGTGGCGGCCGCGGCGGCCGCGCCGAGGGCCACGGCCAGCCCGGCGGCGGGCAGGGCGCGCCACCGGGGCGTTCGTGGCAGCTCGCCGGGCAGGCGGCGCAGGACCAGCACGGCCACCACCGTCGTGAGGATCTCGACGAGCAGCAGCGTCAGCGCCACGTCCGGTGCGCCGCTCAGCAGGAACCAGACGGCCACCACCAGCCCGGTCAGCCCGACCAGGCCGAGCGCGGCGAGGGCGGAGCGGGCCACCACCGCGGCGGCGACGGTGCCGGTGAGCAGCAGGACGACCGGCCAGTCCAGGGCCCGTCCGGTCGGCCGGGACGGTGCCAGCCCGTCCACGCCGGCCACCGCCACGGCGGCGAGGAGCAGGAGTGCGAGCAGGGGCCGGACCAGGTGGGGTGCCAGGGCGCTCGTGCGGTCCGGGCGGCCGACGGCCGCCCCGATGTGCAGCAATCCGTCGTGCAGGCGGTCGAACCAGGCCGCGCCGTCGGGCAGCCGCATGCGCAGGGCGCGGTCGACCGGGGTGCGCTGCCAGAAGAGGAGCAGCCCCAGGGCGATGGTGACGGCGGAGAGGACCAGCTCGGGGCTGAGGCCGTGCCAGGCGTGCACCGACGGCGGGTCGGCCGCCGGCAGCGATGCCCGGGTGGCGGCGTCGATCAGGGGATCGAACAGCGCCACGGCCGGGCCCAGGGCGAGCGCCGCGACGGCGGCCACGGCCGCCGGCGCCAGGAAGGAACGGGTGGGGTCGTGGAGCTCCGGCTGCCGGGTGGGGCCGCCGAAGGCACCGTGGACGATCCGCGCGCTGTAGGCGAAGGTCAGGGCGGAGGCCAGCACCGCGACGCCGACGGCCAGTGGACCGGCCCAGGGGGTGACGTCCGCGCTGAGGAAGCCCTGGAACAGGTACTCCTTGCTGACGAAGCCCAGCAGCGGCGGCACGCCGGCCATGGACAGCGCCGCCAGCCCGGTGAACGCCGCCGTCCAGGGCATCACCCGCCACAGCCCCGAGAGCTCCCGCACGTCCCGGCGGCCGGTCTGCTTGTCGATGATCCCGACGAGCATGAACAGCGTCGCCTTGAACAGCGCGTGCGCCATCGTGTGCAGCAGCGCCGCGGCGAGGGCCGTCGCGGTGCCGACCCCGATCGCCGCGACCAGCAGCCCCAGCTGGCTGACCGTCGACTGGGCGAGCAGCGCCTTGAGGTCGTGCTCCCGCAGCGCCATCACGGCGCCGGTCAGCGCGGTGGCCAGCCCGACGGTGAGGAGCGTGGCCGACCAGGCGGGCTGCCCGGCGAACAGCGGGCTGACGCGGATGAGCAGGTAGACGCCCGCCTTCACCATGGTGGCCGCGTGCAGGTAGGCGCTGATCGGGGTCATGGCCACCATCGCGCCCGGCAGCCAGAAGTGGACCGGTAGCTGGGCGGACTTGGTGAGGGCGGCGACGACCACGAGGGCACCGATGGGCAGGGCCAGCGGGGACTCCAGCACCACGGCGGGCTCGGCGAGGACGGCCGACAGCCGGGTGGTGCCGGTGACGGTGGCGAGCAGGACCGCGGCCACGAGCAGGGCCAGGCCGCCCGCGACGGTGATGACCAGGGCCCGGCGCCCCGGGCGCGCGGCCACGGCGCCCGCGGTCGACACCAGCGCGAAGGAGCAGAGCGTCGTGAGCTCCCAGAACACGTACAGCAGGACCACGTCGTCGGCCAGGACCAGCCCGACCATGGCCAGGGCGAACGTGGTGAGCAGCGGGTAGACCGGCCCGCGGGCGGTGGCGTCGCCCACGTACCGGGCGCAGTAGGCCATCACCAGCGACCCCACGCCCAGCGCGACCAGGGCGAAGACGACGGAGACCCCGTCCAGCCGCAGCGCCAGGGAGACGCCCAGGGACGGCAGCCAGTCGACGGACCACTCGACCACGCCGCCGCCGAGCACCGCGCCCATGGAGCCGGAGACCAGCACGCCGGCGACGGCGAGGAAGCCGACGGCCAGCACGTAGCCGGCGTCGCGGCCCAGCCGGCGGGTCAGCAACGGTGCGGAGACGGCCAGCGCGGCGAGGGCCGCGAGGGCGATCACCGGCGTCATGGGTGGGCGTGGAGGCTGCCTGGTGGTGCGGGCACGCGGACACGAAGAGGCACGGGGACTCTCCTGAGCGGTCGGCTACGGAGGACCTGCCGACCAGACTTCCCGGCGCACCCGGCACGGCGATGCCCCGTCCACCGCGCGTCTACACACGGTCGGTCGCGCCCTGGGTCAGAAGGCCTTGCGCAGGCGCAGCCGCAGGGGCCGGCCGTCGGGGTCGACCAGCAGCCGGTAGACCGGTGCCGCCCACAGCCGGGTGTGCCAGGGCAGCTTCTCCGGGCGGTGCGGGCGGAGCCGGCCGGGTGGCCGTGGCCCGTGGCGACCGCGGTCGTGCCACTCGGCCAGGGCGGTCGCCCGCTCCTCGAGCGTGGCGACGAAGCGCGCCGGGTCCACGAGCAGGTCGTCGTCGCTGCCGTCCTCGGCCAGGTCCAGGTGCTCGCGCGCCAGCTCCAGCCGCAGGTCCCGCGCGAAGGTGCGGGCGCCGTCCCCGGTCCCGCCCGGGTCCCGCGGCTCGCGGGGGTCGCGCGTGGTGTCGAGGACGGCGGTGGAGAGCTCGCTGTCGTGCGTCCAGGAGCGCCGGTTGAAGTTGTCGCTGCCGATGCTGGCCCACACGTCGTCGACGACGCACACCTTGGCGTGCACGTACACCGGCGTCCCGGCGTGGTTCTCGACGTCGAAGACGTGCACCCGCTCCTGGCCTCCCGCCCGCACGCACAGGTCGATCGCCTGCCGGCGGCCCACCGTCTGCGGCGTCGCCGAGAACGCGCCCTCCTGGTCGGGGATGCGGGGCACGACCACCACCAGGTGGAGGTCGGGGTTGTCCTGGAGGGCGTCGGCGAACAGCTGGGCGACCTCCGACGACCACAGGTACTGGTCCTCCAGGTAGACCAGCCGCCGCGCCCGCTTCACCGCTTTGGAGTAGCCGCGGGCGATCGAGCGCTCCCCCTCGGGCGCGAAGTCGTAGCGCGGCAGGATCTTCGGGTAGGTGCGCAGGATCTGGACCAGGTGCGGCCCGGCCGGCGGTGGCGGGGGCAGCTCGGGCGGCAGCGGGGCGGTGTCCAGCCGGGCCCCGCGGAACCGCCCGACGACGTAGGCGATCGGATTTCCCTGCACCGGGCTGGTCGGGTCGTCCCACCGCTCGCGGAAGCTCGTCTCCAGCACGGCGACGGCGGGCCCGCGGACCTCCGCCTGGACGTCGTGCCACGGCGGGGTCGGGCCGTACCCGGAGGCCATCTCCACCGCCTGCGGGTCCCCACCGTGCCGGGCGTCGTCGCGGCGGCTGTGGCACAGGTCGATGCCGCCGGCGAACGCGACGTCCCGGGAGGGATCGGCGGGGCACCGGATGATCACCACCTTCTGGTGGTGGCTGCCGAACCGGCGCACGCGCTGGTCGAGCACGACCCGGCCGCCGTCGGCCTCGATCTCCCGGTCCAGCGACCGGTTCTGCTCCTTGCTGTAGGAGAGCGCGTCGGTGTGCGAGCGCCACACCAGGCCGCGCACGTCGACGCCGCGGTGCGCGGCCGCGCTGAACAGCTCGTTGACGGTGGGCCCGTCGGGGCGCAGCCGCTCGTCGGGGTCGCCCCGCCAGTCGGTGAACCAGATCCGGTCGCCCTCGCCCAGCTGCTCGACCACCTCGACGAGCCGGTCGAAGTACGCCGCGCCGTGGACCAGCGGCCGGACCAGGTTGCCCTCAGTCCAGGCGGGGACGGCGGCGCCGCGGTTGTGGCGCTCCTCCGAGGTGAGCAGCCACCGGTGCGGATCGTCCACCCGGTGATCACATCGGTCGGGCGCGGGAGATGCAACCGCTCGGCCCGCGGACCACGTCGGTAGCCTCATGACCCGTGGCCCTCGTCGTCCAGAAGTACGGCGGCTCGTCCGTCGCCTCCGCCGAGCACATGAAGCGTGTCGCGGAACGGATCGTCGCTGCCAAGAAGAACGGCGACGACGTCGTCGTCGTGGTCTCCGCGATGGGCGACACGACCGACGAGCTGCTGGACCTGGCCAGCCAGATCACCGACACCCCACCCGGTCGCGAGCTGGACATGCTGCTCACCGCCGGCGAGCGGATCTCCATGGCGCTGCTGGCCATCGCGATCTCCGAGCACGGGTACGAGGCGCGGTCGTTCACCGGCTCGCAGGCCGGCGTGATCACCACGTCCAGCCACGGCAAGGCGCGCATCATCGACGTCACGCCCGGCCGCCTGCGGGATGCGCTCAACGAGGGCTCGGTCGTCATCGTCGCCGGGTTCCAGGGCGTCAGCCAGGACACCAAGGACATCACCACCCTCGGCCGCGGCGGCTCGGACACCACCGCCGTCGCCGTCGCCGCGGCGCTGAACGCCGACGTCTGCGAGATCTACACCGACGTCGACGGCGTCTTCACCGCCGACCCGCGCATCGTCCCCAACGCCAAGCGGCTCGAGACCATCACCTACGAGGAGATGCTCGAGCTCGCCGCCTCGGGGGCCAAGGTGCTCATGCTGCGCTGCGTCGAGTACGCCCGCCGCTACGGCATCCCCGTGCACGTCCGCAGCTCCTACTCACAGCTTCCCGGCACGACCGTGACCGGCTCGATGGAGGACCTCCCGGTGGAACAGGCGATCATCACGGGCGTCGCGCACGACCGCTCCGAGGGCAAGATCACCGTCTTCGGGGTGCCGGACCGGCCGGGCGAGGCCGCGCAGCTGTTCCGGGTGCTCGCCGACGCCGAGGTCAACATCGACATGATCGTGCAGAACGTGTCGGCCGAGGCCAGCAAGCTCGCCGACATCTCCTTCACGCTGCCCAAGAGCGACGGCCCGGCCGCGCTGGCCGCCCTGGAGAAGGTGAAGCACACCGTCGGCTACACCGACGTCAGCTTCGACCAGCACATCGGCAAGGTGAGCCTGGTCGGTGCCGGCATGCGCTCGCACCCGGGTGTCTCGGCCAAGTTCTTCGGCGCGCTGGCCGACGCCGGGGTCAACCTGGAGCTGATCAGCACCTCGGAGATCCGCATCTCCGTGGTCTGCCGCGACACCGACGTCGACCTCGCCGTCCGCGCGGTGCACGATGCGTTCGACCTGGGTACCGAGGACGCCCAGGCCGTGGTCTACGGAGGAACCGGACGATGAGCACCAGCCAGGGACTCCGCGTCGGGATCGTCGGCGCCACCGGCCAGGTCGGCCGGGTCGTCCGCGACCTGCTCGCCGAGCGGGAGTTCCCGCTCGCCGAGCTGCGCTTCTTCGCCTCCGCCCGGTCCGCCGGCAGCACCCTGCCGTGGGCCGGCGGGGAGATCACCGTCGAGGACGCCGCCACCGCCGACCCCGCCGGGCTGGACATCGCGATCTTCTCCGCCGGGGCCACCACCTCCCGGGCCCAGGCGCCGCGGTTCGCCGAGGCCGGCGTGACCGTCATCGACAACAGCTCGGCGTTCCGGCGCGACCCGGAGATCCCGCTGGTCGTCAGCGAGGTCAACCCGGGTGACATCGCCAAGGCGCACGGCCGGATCATCGCCAACCCGAACTGCACGACGATGGCCGCGATGCCGGTGCTCAAGCCGCTGCACGACGAGGCGCAGCTCGTGCGCATCGTCGCGAGCACCTACCAGGCGGTCTCCGGCAGCGGGGTGGCCGGCGTCGAGGAGCTCGACGGCCAGGTCAAGGCGGTCGTCGACAAGGCCGCCGAGCTCACGCACGACGGGTCGGCGGTGACCTTCCCCGAGCCGCAGAAGTACGTCCGCCCGATCGCCTACAACGTGCTGCCGATGGCGGGCTCGGTCGTCGACGACGGCTCGTTCGAGACCGACGAGGAGCAGAAGCTCCGCAACGAGAGCCGCAAGATCCTCGGCATCCCCGACCTGCGGGTGGCCGGCACCTGCGTGCGCGTCCCGGTCTTCACCGGGCACTCGCTCTCGCTCAACGTGGAGTTCGCGCGCGAGCTGACCGTCGAGCGGGCCACCGAGCTGCTGTCGGCCGCGCCCGGGGTGGAGCTCTCCGACGTCCCCAACCCGCTCCAGGCCGCCGGCCGCGACCCCAGCTACGTGGGTCGCATCCGGCAGGACCAGAGCGTGGACGGCGCCCGTGGGCTGGTGCTCTTCGTCAGCAACGACAACCTGCGCAAGGGCGCCGCCCTGAACACGGTCCAGATCGCGGAGCTCATCGCCGCCTCCCGTCGGTGATCCCCGGGGGCGAGCCGTCGTTCGTGCCCGAGCCGCGGCCGTGGCCCGACCGGTACACGCTGCAGGCCTGGGCCGAGCTGGAGCTCGCGCTGGAGGCCGGTGTCCGCGTCGACGCCGCCCACGCGGTGCTCGGCGACGCGGTCGTGCACGCGTTCGGCCCCGGGATGTTCAGCCGGCTGGCCGAGGCCCTGGCCGCGGAGGGGCGGGATCCGCAGGATCTCACCGCCCTCCTGGACGACGACGACCTCACCGGCCGCGTCCTCGCGGCGCTGCGCGAGCGGACGGACGCCGACGACCGGGCGCCGGAGCCGCCGGACGCCCAGCTCGTGTGGTCGGCGTTCTCGCCCGACGACCCGCAGGGGGGTCGGCGCGCGCTCCGGCGGGCGGCGCGCCGGCGGGCGGAGAACGCCCGCCGGGCACTGCTGGAGCCGCGCCGTCCCCGGGTGGCCGGCCGCCGCGACCGCTAGGGCCGCACGTGGCGCAGGGCGAAGGAGAGCGCGACCTCGACCTGCCGGATCGTCTCCTCGATCACCAGCGAGCCGTGCCCGGCGTCGAACCGGTACACCTCGTGCGGCTTGCCCAGCCGCTCCAGCTCCCCCAGGTAGTTGTCGATCTGCCGGATCGGGCAGCGCGGGTCGTTCGCGCCGGCCACCACCAGCACCGGTGCGGCGACGGCGTCGACGTAGGTGATGGGCGAGGAGCGCACGTAGACGTCGCGCACCTCCTCCGGCGACCCGCCGAACAGCGCGCGGTCGTAGGCCCGCAGGCCCTCCATCTCGTCCTCGTACGCCGCCAGGTAGTCCGCCACCGGCACCTCGGCGATGCCGGCCGCCCAGCGCTCCGGCTGGGTGCCCAGCCCCAGCAGGGTGAGGAACCCGCCCCACGAGCCGCCGGTGAGGATCGCGCGCTGCGGGTCCACGACCCCCTCGGCGACCAGCGCGTCGTAGACCGCGCCGACGTCCTCGAGCTCGGTCAGCCCGGGCCGGCCGGTGAGCGCGTCGCGCCAGGCCGAGCCGTAGCCCGTGGAGCCCCGGTAGTTCACGTGCACGACGGCGTAGCCAGCGTCGACGTAGGCCGCGCGGCGGGCGCGGTAGGAGTCGTCGTCGGCGGCCTCCGGGCCGCCGTGCACCAGGAACGCCGTCGCGTGCGGCCCCTCCCCGGCGGGGCGCACCAGCAGGGCGTGCACGTCGCCGCCCGGGCCGGGGACCCAGCGGTCCTCGACCGGGTAGGCGGCGGGCGGCTGCTCGTCGGACACCGAGAGGACGACGGGACCGTCGGCCCGGCGGATGACCGGCGGCCGCTCGGAGTTCGACCACGCCAGCTCCACCGTGCCGTCGGGCCGGGCGGTGGCGCCGCGGACGACGCCGGGCGGGGTCTCCAGCTTCTCCAGCGCGCCGGAGGCCAGGTCGTAGCGGTACACCTCGCTGCGGGCGGCGTGGTCGTGGCCCACCAGCAGCGCGGAGCCGTCCGGGTACCAGCCGGCGGTCACGTCGCCGGGCAGGTCGAGCACGAGCTCCGTCTCGGTGCCGGTGGCGACGTCCCAGACCAGGAGCTCCTCGCGGCCGCGCCGCTCGTGCCCGACCAGCAGCCGGCGGTCACCGGGCAGCGGGGCGAACTCCAGCGCGTGCAGCCCGCGGCCCTCGCCGTCCCACTTCTCCGCGACCACCACGTCGTCGGCCGTGCGGAGCACCCGCAGCGCGGGGTAGCGCGGGTCGCCGTGCTCGGAGTGCGAGATCACCAGCAGCTCGTCGTCGCGGGTCAGCGCGTCCACCGACGCCGGGTCGGGGTGCCGGTAGACCACCCGCGGCGTGCCACCGGTCGGCGCCAGCCAGAGCTCGCTGCCGTCGTCGGTGCTGCGGCCGATGGCCACCAGCGTGCGGCCGATCTCCAGCCCCGCCGGGTAGGCGGGGCCCACCTCGGGAACGGCGACGGCGTCCTCGCCGCCGGTGAACGGCTGGGTCATCCAGACACCGAACTCGTCGCCGTCGGTGTCGGCGAACCACCAGATCGTGTCGCCGTCGCGGTCCAGGGTCGCGATCAGCGTGCCGTTGGGCCGGTCGGTGACCTGGCGGTGGACGCCGGTCTCCCGGTCCCAGGCGTACTGCTCGACGACGCCGCTGACGTCGGAGGAGTAGAGGTTGCGGTGCGGGGCCTCCTCGGCCCAGTCCGGGAGCGAGACGCGGGGCGCGCGGAAGCGGGCCTGCCAGCGGGCGGTGACCTCGGGGGGAAGGGCGGGGGTGGTCTGCTCGGCGGTCACGGACCCATCTTCGCAGCGCCCCGGGAACGACTCAGGGGCCGCCATCTGGCGGCCCCTGAGAGAGGGTCGGGGTGACAGGATTTGAACCTGCGGCCTCGTCGTCCCGAACGACGCGCGCTACCAAGCTGCGCCACACCCCGAGGTGCGTCGAGAAGTCTAGCGCTAGACCCCGCGGGCTCCGGCGGCGGGGGACCGGCGCTCAGGCGGGGCGGGCGGTGAGGGTGAGCAGCGTCGCCTCGGGCGGGCAGGCGAAGCGCACCGGCGCGTACGGACTGGTGCCCAGCCCGGCCGAGACGTGCAGCCAGGTGCCGGCCGGGTGCGCGGGCGTGGGCGGTGCCCAGCGGTGCAGCCAGCGGACCCGGTCGCGGTCGATGCCGCAGTTGGTGACCAGCGCCCCGTAGAAGGGCACCCGCAGCTGGCCGCCGTGCGTGTGACCGCACAGCAGCAGGTCGTAGCCGTCTGCGGCGAAGCGGTCGAGCACCCGCGGTTCGGGGGAGTGGGCCAGGCCGATCCGCACGTCGGCGGTCGCATCGGCGGGCCCGGCCACGAGGTCGTAGCGGTCCCGCCGCAGGTGCGAGTCGTCGACGCCGGCGAAGACGATGCGCCGCCCGCCCACGGTGAGCTCACCGGAGGCGTTGGTGAGGTCGAGCCAGCCGCGCTCGCGCATGCCGTCGCGCAGGTCGCGCCAGGGCAGTTCGTCGCCGTGCACCCGCTTGTGGTCGCGCTTGAAGTACTTGAACGGGTTCTTCGGCCGCGGCGCGTAGTAGTCGTTGCTGGCCAGCACGAAGGCGCCGGGCCGGTCCAGCAGCGGGTCCAGGGCGCGCAGCGTCGGCGGCACGGCGTCGAAGCCGGCGAGGTTGTCCCCGGTGTTGATCACCAGGTCGGGTTCGAGGGCGGCGAGGCCCGCGACCCACTCCTGCTTGCTCCGCTGCCCGGCGGTCATGTGCAGGTCGGAGAGCTGCAGGACGGTCAGCGGTGCCGAACCCGGTGCCAGCACGGGCACCTCGAACCGGCGCAGCGTCCAGCGCGTGCGTTCGTAGAGGCTCGCGTAGGCGGTCACGGCCGCGCCCGAGGCGACGGCGGCGGTGGGGACGGCGGTGTACCAGCGCACCCACCGAGCCTACGGGCGCACCCCGGGGCGGCGTCGTGCGAGGCTGGACCGGTGCCCGACCTCAAGGAACAGCTGCGCGCCGACCTGACCACCGCCATGAAGGCCCGCGACGAGCTGCGCACCGCCACGCTGCGCATGGTGCTCGCCGCCGTCAGCGCGGAGGAGGTGTCGGGCAAGGAGGCCCGCGAGCTCACCGACGACGAGGTGCAGGCCGTGCTCCGCCGTGAGGCGAAGAAGCGCCGGGAGGCGGCCGAGGCGTTCGGCTCCGCCGGTCGCACCGAGCAGGCTGCCCGTGAGCAGGCCGAGGGCGAGATCCTCGCGGACTACCTGCCGGCGCAGCTCGACGACGCCGACCTGGCCGCGATCGTCGCCGACGTCATCTCCCGGACCGGCGCCTCCGGCATGAAGGACATGGGGAAGGTCATGGGCGCGGCGAACGGCGTGGTCGCCGGCCGGGCCGAGGGCTCGCGGGTCGCCGCCGAGGTCCGCCGCCAGCTCGGCTGAGCCCCGCTCGACGCGAGACGACGAAGGGCCGGACCTCTCGGTCCGGCCCTTCGTCGTCTCTCCGGTCAGCCCGTCGGGGTGTCCCCGGTCGGCTCCGGTCCGGTGGTACCGGCGTCGGCCGGCGGCGGTACCTGGGGCTCCACCGGAGGCTCCGCAGGCGGCCGGGGCTGCTCGGCCGGCGGCGGCGAGGTGGTGCCGCCCGTCGTGGTGCCCGTGCTGCTCGACCGGTCTGCCGAGCGGCTCGACGTGCCGCCGGCCCGGTCTCCGGTGTCCCTGCCCGACCGCGGCGACTGCCGCGTCCCCTGCTCGACAACCGGGTCGGCAGGCGGGAAGGGCACGGCCTCCTCGGCGTTGAGCACGGGGGCCATGGCATCGCGCCAGGCCGTTGCGCCCAGGCCACCGCCGTACCCGGGTACGCGCTGCTTCTCCTTCGGGTTGAAGACCATCACGCTCGCGGCGTACCGCGGCGTGTAGCCCACGAAGGCGACCGACTGGTTGTCCTGCGACGTACCGGTCTTGCCGGCGATCTGGTGACCGGGCACGTAGGCGCGGGCGCCGGTCTGCAGCCGGTAGCCCGGCTCGACGTCCTTGCGCAGGATCTGATTCATCGTGGTGGCCACGCCGGCCGGGATCGCCTCCGGGGTGCAGTTGCCGCCCTCGGGTACGACCGGCTCCCCGTCACGGGTGAGCGGCTCGCCGTTGCGGTCGAGCACCGCGACCACCGGGACCGGGGTGCACCGGGTGCCGTTGGCCGCCAGCGTGGCGTACGCGGTGGCCAGGTCCAGCGGGCTGGTTGCGTCGGTGCCGAAGGCGAAGGAGCCACGGTTCTCGGAGACGATCTGGTCGGCCGGGGTCTGGTTGGGCCCGTCGAAGGTCATGCCCATGGCCTGTGCCGTGCGGACGGGCGCCTCGATGCTGCCCAGCTCGTCCTGCAGGTGCAGGAAGTAGGTGTTCGACGACGCGTAGAGCGCCTGCTCGAGCGTCATCGTCCGCGGGTAGTTGCTGCCGACGTTCTCCACGTCGTAGGGCTTCGGGACGCCCCGATCGGGGTCCCAGTCCTTGTAGACCCGCGAGAGGTACGGCTCCGCCGAGGTGAGCGTGTAGTCCTTGCCGTACCCCTGGGCCAGGGCGGCGGCGGCGACGAACGTCTTGTAGGTGGAGCCGGCCCCGGCGCTGGCCGTGGCGTTGAGGACGACGGACTCGCACTCGGGCCCGTCGCAGCCGTAGCGCCGGTTGGCGCTCATCGCCAGCACCTTGCCGGTGCCCGGCTCGACCGCCGTGTACAGGGCGACGAGGCTGCTGCCCATCGGCTGGGCGTCGAGCACGGCCTGGTCGCCGGCGGTCTGCATGTCGGGGCGCAGGGTGGTCTGGATGGTCAGCCCGCCGTTCTCCAGCTCGTCCCGGGTCAGGCCCAGCGTCCCAATGAGGTACTGGTGGGCGTAGGCGCACAGGAAGCCGCCGATGGCCGCGTCGATGCACCCGTTCGGCGGGGCCTGGCCGGGCGTGACCTCGACCGGGGTCGGCGTGATCTCGGCCAGCTGCTGCTCGCTGATGTGCCCCAGGTCGTGCATCCGCTGCAGCACCTGGTTGCGCCGGATCTGGGCGTTCTCGGGGTTGTCGATCGGGTCGTCGTGGAACGGCTTCTGCACCAGCCCGGCGAGCATGGCCGCCTGCGGGAGGTTGAGGTCGGCGGCGTTCACGCTGAAGTAGCGCTGGGCGGCGGCCTGGATGCCGTAGGCGCCCTTCCCGAAGTACACGATGTTCAGGTAGCGGGTGAGGATCTCGTCCTTGGAGTAGGTGTCCTCCAGGGCGAGGGCCAGGCGCGCCTCCCGCAGCTTGCGGCCCACGGTCTGGGCGTCGGCGGCGTCCCGCTCCTCCGGCGTGGTGGCCGTCTGCAGCAGGGTCTGCTTGACCAGCTGCTGGGTGAGGGTGGAGCCGCCCTCCTGCACCTCGCCGGCGGCGACGTTCTTCACCAGCGCGCGCAGCGTGCCCTGCACGTCCAGCCCGTTGTGGTCGTAGAAGCGGGAGTCCTCGATGTCGACGAGCGCCTGCTTCATGACGTCGGCGATCTGGTCGGAGGTGACCGGCGTCCGGTTGTGCTCGTAGAAGTTCGTGATCAGCTGCCCGTCGGCGGCGAGCACCCGGGTGACGCCCGCGGGGGTCTTGTCGGTCAGCTCCACCGGCAGGGCGTCGAGCAGCGACACGGAGTTGCGGGCCGCCAGCCCGGTACCCCCGATCCAGGGCAGCATGAGGCCGGCCAGCAGCGCGCCGGCGACGACGATCGTCGCGGCGAGCTTGGCGAGCAGACGGGTCCGGACGCGCGCGTTCTCCGACATCGCGGCCAGGGTACGTCGCCCGGACGGGTGAGCGCGGCGCTCAGCCGCGGCGCGCGGGCAGGACGCGTGTCCGCGGCGTGCCGGTCGGCGTGTCGTCGTCCGCGCCGGTCAGGGCGTCGGCCATCATCCGCAGCCCCGCGAGGTCGTGCACGTCCCCGGCGGCGGCCGGCACCGTGCGCAGCGCGACGTCGGGGTGGGCGCTGGTGAAGCGGTCGGCCAGGTGCTGCTCCCGGGTCGCGAGCTGCATCCGGTCCGCGTGCACCCGCAGCGCCGCGGCCGCGAGCGCCGCTCCCTCGTCGCCGCTCTCGGCGACCTCCTCGGCGGCGCCCTCCGCGCGGGTGGCCGACAGCGCCGTGGTGGCCGGGGGGTGCGTCCGGTTGACGACCAGCCCGGCCAGCGGCATCCCTTCGGCCGAGAGCCGGTCGACGAAGTAGGACGCCTCGCGGAGCGCGTCGGGCTCCGGCGCCGCGACCACCACGAACCACGTGCCGGGGCGGCGCAGCAGCTCGAACGTCGCCGTCGCGCGCTCGCGGAAACCGCCGAACATGGTGTCCAGCGCGGCGACGAAGGCGGAGATGTCGCGCAGCAGCTGACCACCCAGGATCTTGCTGACGATCCGGCTGAACAGCAGGAACCCGGCGCTGGCGAACTTGAAGCCGGTCCGGCTGGGCGCCATGAGCAGCCGGATCATCGTGCCGTCGAGGAACCGGCTCATGCGGTTGGGGGCGTCCAGGAAGTCCAGCGCGGAGCGGGACGGCGGGGTGTCGACGATGACCAGGTCCCACTCCTCGCTGGCCCGCAGCTGGCCCAGCTTCTCCATCGCCATGTACTCCTGCGTGCCGGCGAACGAGGAGGAGAGCGCCTGGTAGAAGGGGTTGTCGAGGATCTGCTGCGCACGTTCGGGCGTGGAGTGAGCGGTGACGATGTCGTCGAACGTCCGCTTCATGTCCAGCATCATCGCGTGCAGCTCGCCCGGTGCCCCGGGGACGTCCACCCGCCGTGGCTCGTTGTCCAGCTCGGTCAGCCCGAGGGACTGGGCCAGCCGCCGGGCCGGGTCGATGGTGAGGACGACGACGGTGCGCCCGGCCTCCGCTGCGGCCAGCGCCAGCGCCGCGGACGTCGTCGTCTTACCCACGCCACCGGCGCCGCAGCAGACGACGATGCGGGTCTGCCGGTCGGCGATCAGCTCGGCCAGGTCCATCGCGGGGGCCTGCCGGGGCGCCCGGGTGCGCGGCTCGGTGGCCGTGTCGGCGGCCATCAGGCGGCCACCTCGGTGCGGAGGTGGTCCTCGAGCCGCCCGGCCAGCTCGAACAGGCAGCCGAGGTCCATCGGGCCCGGCAGCAGCGGGATCTCGACGGTGGGGCGGTCCAGCTCCGCCACCTGCGCCCGCAGGGCGTCCTGCGCCACCCAGCGGCGGGCGTGCTCCACGACCTCCGCGACCAGCGCGTCGGCCAGCTGCTCGGCGCCCGGCACGTGTGCGCCGGCCAGCGCGGGGGCGAGCTCGGCGCCGGTGAGCTCGCCGGCCGCCGCGCGGGACAGCGTGGCGGGCGGCAGCACCGGCTCGGTCGCCATGTTCACGATCACCGAGCCGATCGGCAGCCCGGCCGCCTCCAGCTCCGCGATGGCGTCCGCGGTCTCCTGCACGGGCATGTCCTCCAGGATGGTCACCAGGTGGACCGCCGTCTGCGGGGAGCGCAGCACCGCCATGACGCCGTCGCTCTGGGTCTTGATCGGGCCGGAGCGGGCCAGCTGCGACATCTCCCCGGTGACGCCGAGGAAGCGGGTGATCCGGCCGGTGGGTGGCGCGTCGACGACGACGGCGTCGTAGACCGGCCTGCCGTCCTGCCGCCGGGTGACCGCCTCCTTGATCTTCCCCGTGATCAGCACGTCGCGGAGGCCCGGCGCGATGGCGGTGGCGAAGTCGATGGCGCCCATCTTCCGCAGCGCCCGGCCGGCCCGCCGGAGGTTGTAGAACATGTCGAGGTAGTCGAGGAGCGCCTCCTCGACGTCGATGGCCAGCGCCTTGACCTCGCCCCCGCCGCGGGCGACGGCGACCCGGCGCTCCTCGTAGGGCAGCGGCGGGGTGTCGAACAGCTGGGCGATGCCCTGCCGGCCCTCGGTCTCCACCAGCAGCACCGAGCGCCCGTCCGCGGCGAGCGCCAGGGCCAGGGCGGCGGCGACGGTGGTCTTCCCCGTCCCTCCCTTGCCGGTGACCACGTGCAGGCGCGGGGTGGTGGGATCGGGGCTCACCTGCCCCAGCGTAGGAGCAGGTGACCGGGACGGCCTGCCCGTGCCGGGTGGCGTGACGGGCATCGCGTCCGGCGGCTGCGCTAGCGTCGCGGTCATGAGCGAAACCGCCCGCCAGAAGTGGGAGTACGCGACCATCCCGCTGCTGATCCACAACACCAAGGCGATCCTCGACTCCTGGGGCGTCGACGGGTGGGAGCTGGTGACCGTCCTCCCCGGCCCCGGTGGGGCCGAGCAGCCGGTCGCCTACCTCAAGCGGCCGGTATGACGGCCCCGGCGCCGGGCTGGCACGCCCGGCTCGCCGAGCTGGGCATCCGGCTGCCCCCGGTGGCCGCGCCCGTCGCCGCCTACGTGCCGGCCGTGCGCACCGGCTCCCTGGTGTTCACCTCGGGTCAGCTGCCGTTCGTCGACGGCGGGCTGCGCCGCACCGGCAAGGTCGGCGGGTCGGTCGACGTGGAGGCCGCCGCGGCCGACGCGAAGGTCTGCGCGCTGAACGCGCTGGCCGCGATCGACGACCTCGTGGGGCTGGACGCGGTCGCGCGCATCGTGCGGGTCGTGGGCTACGTGGCCAGCGTCGAGGGCTTCACCGGGCAGCCCCGGGTGGTCAACGGCGCCAGCGAGCTGCTGGGCCGCATCTTCGGTGATGCCGGTCAGCACGCCCGCAGCGCGGTGGGGGTGGCCGAGCTGCCGATGGGTGCCCCCGTGGAGGTCGAGCTCACCGTCGAGCTGCTGTGACACCGCCGTCCTCCGGACGGCACCGCGGCCAAGCCCCGGTGCCGGTTGCGCCGAGCGTGTCCCGGTCCCGCGCCGGGAGGTCCTCCGGACCCCCACTGCTCGGGACCGACGACTGCGTCGTGCGGCATGCCTGAGCCTCGTCAGGCCGCGACGGTCCTGCTGCTGCGCGACGGCGCGCCCGGCCTCGAGGTGTACCTGCTGCGCCGCACGAAGGGCATGCCCTTCGCCGGCGGCATGACCGCCTACCCGGGTGGCGGCGTCGACCCCCGGGACGGCGACACCGAGATCGGGTGGGCCGGGCCCGCGCCCGACCGGTGGGCGACCGCGTTCGGCTGCGACGAGCGGACCGCGCGGGAGCTCGTGTGCGCCGCGGTGCGCGAGACGTTCGAGGAGGCCGGCGTCCTGCTGGCCGGGCTGCCCGACGGGACCGTCGTACCGGACGTCTCGGGGGATGACTGGGAGGAGCAGCGCCAGGCGCTGCTCAGCCGCGAGCTGTCGCTGGCCGGGCTCCTGGCCGGTCGCGGGCTGGTGCTCCGGTCGGACCTGCTGCGGCCGTTCGCGCACTGGATCACCCCACCGGTCGAGCCGCGGCGCTACGACACCAAGTTCTTCGCCGCCGCCCTGCCGGTCGGGCAGGAGGCGCGCGACGTCTCGGGGGAGGCCGACGAGGCCGCGTGGCTCTCGCCCGCCGCCGCGCTGGCCGAGCTGGAGGCCGGCACCCGGCCGATGCTGCCGCCGACGTCGCACACCCTCGGCCAGCTGGTGGCCTTCCCCGACGTCGCGGCCGCCCTGGCCGGCTCGCCGCCGGAGCCCCTGCACCCGATCAGCCCGCGCTTCGAGGAGACGCCCGACGGCCGCTGGGCGGTGCTGCCCGACGGCACCCGCATCCGGCTGGCCGTGCCGCTTCCCTCGTGACGCTCCGCGTCACACCGCAGCCAGGTGCCGTCCCCGCCCTGCGCTGAGCCGCTGCGTCGCGCTCTCCCAGGACCCCTCCGGGGCCCACTCTGCGCGACACCGCGGCCAGGTGCCGTCCCCACCTCGGCGTCACCCGGGCAGTGAACGCGAGAGGCCCGGAACCGTCGTGGTTCCGGGCCTCTGGCGTTCAGCGGTGGAGTGGTGTCACCGCGCGCGGCGGCGCAGGCGCTCCTCGTCGAGGACGACGACGGACTTGCCCTGCAGCTGGATCCAGCCGCGGTGCACGAAGTCCGCCAGTGCCTTGTTGACCGTCTCGCGGGAGGCGCCGACCAGCTGGGCGAGCTCCTCCTGGGTGAGGTCGTGCTTCACGCGCAGGCCGTCGGTGTCGCGGCTGCCGAACCGGTCGGCCATCTGCAGCAGCGCCTTGGCCACGCGGCCCGGGACGTCGGTGAAGATGAGGTCGGCCACCGAGTCGTTGGTGCGGCGCAGGCGCCGGGCCAGGACGCGGAGCAGCTGCTCGCCGATCTCCGGGTGCGCCTCGATCCAGGGCAGCAGCACCGACTGCGGCATGCGGGCCAGCTTCACGTCGGTGACGGCGGTGGCGGTCGCGGTGCGCGGGCCGGGGTCGAAGACCGACAGCTCACCGAACTGGTCGGAAGGTCCCATGACCGCGAGCACGTTCTCCCGGCCGTCGGGCGACCGGCGGGAGAGCTTGATCTTGCCGGTCATGACGATGTAGAGGCTGTCGCCGGGCTCGCCCTCGTTGAAGACCACCCGGCCCCGAGGGAGGGTGATCGTCTCGAGGCGACTGATGACGGGGTCCACCGCGTCCTCGGAGAGCCCCTGGAAGAGCCCCGACTGAGCCAGCACCTCGTCCACTGCAACGTCCTCTCGCACTGTCCTCGGACGCAGGGGTGCCCGCGTCCGGAGCGAGTCTAGGCGGCTGTGCGGTCAATCACCCGTTCGGTGGGCGACCGCGTCCCCCCATGGAGCGAGAGACAGGACCTTCCTGCCCCCCACCGCTCGCATGCTCGCGGCGGGACCCTGCAGGAAGGCGCTCAGACCAGCGGGGGGTTCTGGGAACGCCGGCCGCGGTGGCGGCGACGGCGCCACCGGAACAGCGCCCGCCGGATGCCCGAGGTGGCGAGCGTGTCGACCTCGCCGGGCGTCGCGGTGTTCAGGAACTCGCTGACCTCGCGCGGGGACGCCGGGCGGCGGAGGGGCTCCTCGACCCGCTCCATCACCAGCAGGAACGCGATCAGCAGCGGTGGGAACAGGATGACACTGAGGGCGACCATCCCGACCTCCTCTGCGTCGTCGGCGGAACGGGGGAAGCGGTCCGTCCTCGATCATGGCACGCCGGGAGAGGGTCAGCAGCTCCGCATACCCTCGACCGCGTGTCCGCACCCGCGTCCTCACCGGCCTACGCACGCCCCACCCGGGCCCGGCGCCCCACCGCAGCCGCACTGACCGGGGCGTCGCCGTACGACCCGGCGGAGACGCCGCTGGCGCGTACCCGCCGGGCCCGCCGCATGGCCCGCGAGCTGGCCGTGATCCACCCCGACGCCCACTGCGAGCTGGACTTCACCAACGCCTTCGAGCTGCTGGTCGCCACGGTGCTGTCGGCGCAGACCACCGACAAGATGGTCAACAAGGTGACGCCCACGCTCTTCGCGCGGTATCCCGACGCGGTCGCCCTCGCCGGCGCCGACCGGGAGGAGCTGGAGACCATCCTCAAGCCCACCGGCTTCTTCCGCGCCAAGGCGAACTCGGTGCTGGGGCTGAGCCAGGCCCTGGTCGAGCGCTTCGACGGCGAGGTGCCCGCCCGGATGGCCGATCTGGTGACCCTGCCGGGGGTGGGGCGCAAGACGGCGAACGTCGTCCTCGGCAACGCGTTCGGCGTCCCGGGGCTCACCGTCGACACGCACTTCGGCCGGCTGGTGCGCCGGTTCGGCTGGACGGCGGAGGAGGACCCGGTCAAGGTCGAGGCGGAGATCGCCCAGCTGGTGCCGAAGAAGGAGTGGACCGACTTCAGCCACCGGGTGATCTTCCACGGCCGACGGGTGTGCCATGCGAAGAAGGCCGCCTGCGGGGCGTGCGGGCTGGCGCAGTGGTGCCCCTCGTTCGGCATCGGCCCGGTCGACCCGGAGGTCGCCCTCGCGCTGGTCAAGACCCCGACCGCCTCGGACACCGAGTGATGCGCCGGCTCGCGCTGACCGCCGTCGCGCTGCTCGCCGGCACCGGCTGCACCTCCGGCCAGAGCGGGACCGCAGCGGCGCCGTCGTCGGTGTCGCCTGCCGAGGTGCTGGCCGCGTGCCCCGAGCAGCCCGACGCCGAGGCCGCCGGCACCGAGCGGCTGCCCGCGCTCTCCTTCGACTGCCCCGGCGGCGGGTCCCTCGACCTGGGCCGGGCCCCGGGCACCCCCATGGTGGTCAACCTGTGGGGCAGCTGGTGCCCGCCCTGCCGCGAGGAGATGCCGATCCTGCAGGAGTTCGCCGAGCTCGCGGGCGACGAGGTGCGCATGGTCGGTGTGATCAGCAAGGACGGGCTGCCGCAGGCGGCGTCCTTCGCCGAGGACGCCGGCGTCACCTTCCCCAGCGCGTACGACGGCGAGGGGGAGCTGATGGCCGAGCTCGGGCTCAACGTGCTGCCGTTCACCTACTTCGTCGACGCCGGCGGCGCGCTGGTGCACACCGAGGCCGGCCCGGTCGCCTCGGTGGACGAGCTCCGCGGCCTCGTCGCGGACCACCTCGGGGTGCAGGTGTGACCGGCGGGGCCGTCGACGGGCTGCCCGAGTACCTGCTCCGGCTGCTGGAGCGGGCCGACGACCTCCCGCTGCGCCACCGCATGCCGCAGGCCACCGCGACCGCCCGCCGCTCGGCGGTCCTCATCCTCTTCGGTGAGGGCCCGGCCGGGCCGGACATCCTGCTGATCGAGAAGTCCGCGCACCTGCGCAGCCACGCCGGGCAGCCCGCCTTCCCGGGCGGCGGCATCGACCCGGGCGACGACTTCCCCGTGGGCACGGCGCTGCGCGAGGCCCACGAGGAGGCGGGGATCGACCCGGACGGCGTCCGGGTCGTGGCCACCCTGCAGGAGCTGTTCCTGCCGCCGTCGAACCGGCTCGTCGTCCCGGTCGTGGGCTGGTGGGACGACCCGCGCGACGTCGCCGTCGGCGACCCGCACGAGGTGGCGCGGGTCGCCCGGGTGCCGCTGGCCGACCTCGTCGACCCGGCCAACCGCTACCGCGTCCGGCACCCGGCGGGCTTCGTCGGGCCGGCGTTCAGCGTGGCCGACATGGAGGTGTGGGGCTTCACCGCCGGCCTGCTCGACGCGATCCTCGAGGCCGCCGGACTGGCGCAGCCGTGGGACGCCACCGACGTCCGGCCGATCCGCCCGGAGCGGCTGCGGCCGTACACGCTGCCGGGCTCCGGGGACGACGACCCCGCCGGCGACTCCGCCGCGCCGACCGTCGCCGATCCCGCGCCCGACGGCGCCCCGGCGCGTACGGTTCGGCCCCGATGAGCGGTACGAGGACCTTCCCGCCCCCCGCCCCTGCTCTCCTGGCGGGGCCTCGCGCGCAGGTCGTCGCGGTCGTCGCGGTGCTGGCCCTGCTGCTGACCGGCTGCGGTGGTGCAGGCGGGCAGGAGGTGACCGCGGCGCCGGTCGCCGAGGGGCTCGGTGAGGTGACGGTCGCCGACGACGGCGTCCAGGAGGTCACCCTCCAGACCCAGGACGACTACGTCTTCACCCCTGACCGGTTCACCGTGTCGCCGGGGCGGGTGCGGCTGACCCTGGTGAACGTCGCCGAGCAGATGCCGCACAACCTCGAGTTCACCGACGAGGAGCTGCCCGAGCCGATCGACGCCGGGATCTCGATGCTCGCCGCGGGCGAGGAGAAGACGATCGAGTTCGAGGTGTCGACGCCGGGCGAGTACCCGTTCTCCTGCACCTTCCACCTCCAGCTGGGGCAGGTGGGCACGATGACGGTCAGCGGGTAGCGGTGTCCCTGGTCGACCTCCTGCTCATCATGCTGGCGCTGCTGTTCGCGCTGTCCGGCTTCCGGCAGGGCCTGCTGGTCTCGGCGACCTCGATCCTCGGCTTCCTGGCCGGGGCGGTCCTCGGGGCGCAGCTGGCGGGGCCGGTGGCCGACCGCATCGACGGCTCCAGCGTCAGCCGGGTCTTCGCCGCCCTCGTGGTGGTGCTCGCCGGCGCGCTGCTGGGCCAGATCCTGGCCGGGGCCGCGGGCCGGGCGCTGCGGTCCCGCGTCACGTGGGAGCCGGCCAAGATGGTCGACTCCGTCGCCGGCGCGGTCGTCTCGGCGGCGGCGGTCCTGCTGGTCGCCTGGATGGTCGCCTCGCCGCTGGCGAGCTCACCGTTCCCCGAGGTGGCCAGCCAGGTCCGCCAGTCGGCGCTGGTGCAGGCCGTGGACCGGGCCGTCCCCGACGAGGTCCGCGCCGTCTACGAGGACCTCCGGGAGGCCATCGACCGGCGGGGGCTGCCCGACGTCCTCGACCCGCTCACCCCCACCCAGGCGCGCGACGTCCCGGCGCCCGACCCGGCGCTGCAGCAGAGCGCGGTGGTCGAGTCGGTGGAGGGCTCGGTGGTGCGGATCCGCGGGGTGGCGCCGTCGTGCTCCCGGCAGATCGACGGATCCGGCTTCGTCTACGCGCCCGAGCGGGTGATGACCAACGCCCACGTGCTGGCCGGCGTCACCGCACCGGTGGTCGTCGCCGAGGGCAGGGAGTACGACGCGGTCCCGGTCGTGGTCGACGAGGAGATCGACGTCGCGGTCCTCGCGGTGCCGGGGCTGCCGCAGGTGCCGCTGACGTTCACCCCGCAGCCGGCCGACTCGGGCGACGACGCCATCATCATGGGCTACCCGGGGGGTGGGCCGCTGTACGTCGGGGCCGCCCGCGTGCGGGACCGCGGCGAGATCAGCGGCCCAGACTTCCGCAACACCCAGACGGTCGTCCGCGACGTCTACGCCCTCTACGGGCAGGTGCGCGCCGGCAACTCCGGTGGCCCCCTGTTCGCCCCCGACGGCAGCGTCCTCGGCGTGGTGTTCGCCTCGGCGATCGACGACCCGCAGACCGGTTACGCGCTCACCGGACCGCAGGTCGCCGCGGTCGCCGATGCGGGCAACCTCGCGCGCACCGAGGTGGCGACGGGCCCCTGCGAGTAAGAGGACCCCGCTGCCCCCCGCACCTCGCTCCGCTCGGCGCGGGTCCCTGCAGCGGGGCCGGTTCCATCCGCTCGCCGCGGGCCGCTCCGCTGCGCTACGCGGCTCGCCGCGGGCCGCTCCGCTGCGCTACGCGGCTCGCCGCGGGCCGCTCCGCTGCGCTACGCGGCCCAGTCGGCGATGGCCCGGCTGACCTCGTCGGGGGCCTCCTCCTGCGGGAAGTGGCCGACCCCGGGCAGCTCGCGCCACTCGTAGGCCCCCGCCACGTAGCGACCGGACCCGCGCGCCGTACCCGGGAGCACGTACGGGTCGAGCGCGCCGTGCAGCTGCAGGGTGGGCGCCGTGATCGGGGCCGCCATCCGCCGGGCGTACCGGAGACCGTCGGGCCGCAGCTGGGACCGGCCGGCCCAGCGGTAGTACTCCATCGCCCCGTACGCGGCCTGCGGGATGCGCGCCGCCGCGCGGTAGCGGTCCACGGCCGCCGCGAACTCTGCGGTGCGCGCCCACTCCGGCCCGGCCCAGCGCTGCATCAGGTCGGCCACCGGGTCGTCGTCGGCCCGCGTCAGCCGCCGTTCGGGCAGCCGAGGCACCTGGAAGCCGAGCGCGTGGCGCATCGCCCGGCGCTGCCGGCGGTCGGCCATGCCGGCCCGCAGCAACCGGGGGTGGGCCATCGACACCACGACCAGCCGGCGGACCACCCGCGGGTGCAGCGCGGCCGCCGTCCAGCCCAGCAGGCCGCCCCAGTCGTGGCCGACGACGACGGCGTCGCGTTCCCCGAGCGCCCGCACCAGCGCCGCGACGTCGGCGGAGAGGGTGGGCAGGTCGTACCCGCGGGGTGGCTTGTCGCTGGCCCCGTAGCCGCGCAGGTCCGGGGCCACGACCCGGAACCCGGCCCCGGCCAGGGTCTCGAGCTGGGCGCGCCAGGTCCACCAGAACTGCGGGAAGCCGTGGAGCAGCAGCACGAGGGGCCCGTCACCGGCCTCCGCCGTGTGCAGCCGCACCCCGTTCGCGGAGATGTCGCGGTGGGTCCAGGGCCCCGGCAGCAGGACGCTGACGGCGTCGGGACGGCCGTCCGGAGGGACGGTCACCGCGGTCAGACCCGGTAGGTCTCGTTGCCGCGCAGCTCCACCTTGCCGCCGTTCACCACGGGGACCTCGCGGCGCCGGGCGCCGGGGGCCTCCCGGTGCATCACCTCGGGCAGCTCCTTGAGCGACTCGATCGTCCGCTCGGGCTTCTCGATCTTCTTGATCATCTTCTTGCCGACGAGGGCGGCGATGCCGGCCAGCACGAGCAGCAGGAGGAAGACGATGGCGTAGGAGATCCACCGGGCCAGGCCGAGCCAGGTGAGGAACTCGGCCAGGGCGATGAAGAAGAAGATGCCGGCGAAGGCGGCGAACACGCCGGCCGCGGCGAACGAGGCGGCGCTGATGCCACCCTTCTTCGCCGAGGCGCCGATCTCGGCCTTGGCCAGCTCGATCTCGTTGCGCACCAGCGTGGAGACGTCGGCCATCGCGCTCTGCACCAGCGTGCCGATCGAGGGCTCGGCCGCCGCGCTGCTCCCGTCGGTTCGGGTCGTCGACACACTGTGGGCCACGGGTGGCTCCTCCTTCGTCCTGCCTGCGGGGGCAGCCGGCGCACGGCGGCCGCATCCCTGGTCAGGGGAATCGTGCCCCACGATCGCCCGGGGCGCGCTCGGAGTCCCCCCGGGAGGGTCCCGGGGACGCCCCGTGCGAGGCGTCCCCGGGGCTCCTCAGCCCTCCGCGGGAGCGGCGGGGAGCTTCTCCTTGATCATGTTCATCACCGACGAGTCGGTCAGCGTGGTCACGTCGCCCAGCTCGCGGTTCTCGGCGATGTCGCGCAGCAGCCGGCGCATGATCTTCCCGGAGCGGGTCTTGGGCAGCTCCTGCACCACCATGATCTGGCGCGGCTTGGCGATCGGGCCGATGTCGCGGGCCACGTGGGTCCGCAGCGTCTGCACGAGCTCGTCGCCGGAGTCGGTGCCGCTCTCGCGCAGGATCACGAACGCGACGATGCCCTGCCCGGTGGTCGGGTCGCTGGCGCCCACGACCGCGGCCTCCGCGACCGCGGGGTGCCCCACCAGCGAGGACTCGACCTCGGTGGTGGAGATGCGGTGGCCGGAGACGTTCATGACGTCGTCGACCCGGCCGAGCAGCCAGATGTTGCCCTCGGCGTCCTTCTTCGCACCGTCGCCGGCGAAGTAGACGTTCTTCCCGAAGCGCGACCAGTAGGTGTCGACGTACCGGTCGTCGTCCCCCCAGATCGTGCGCAGCATCGACGGCCACGGCTCGGTGAGCACGAGCAGCCCGGTGGAGTCGTCGGTGAGCTCGTTGCCCTCGTCGTCGACGACCAAGGCCTTGATGCCCGGGAAGGGGTGCTGGGCCGAGCCCGGGGTCAGGCTGGTGACGCCGGGCAGCGGGGTCAGCATGTGCGCCCCCGTTTCGGTCTGCCACCAGGTGTCCATGATCGGGCAGCGGCCGCCGCCGATGTGCTCGTGGTACCAGAGCCACGCCTCGGGGTTGATCGGCTCGCCGACCGAGCCGAGCAGCCGCAGCGAGGTCAGGTCGAAGCCGGCCGGGACGTCCTCGCCCCACTTCATGAACGTGCGGATGACCGTGGGCGCCGTGTAGAGGATCGTGACGCCGTACTTCTGGACGAGCTCGAACCAGCGGCCGCGGTGCGGGGTCTCCGGCGTGCCCTCGTACATGACCGAGGTGGCCCGGTTGGCCAGCGGCCCGTAGACGATGTAGCTGTGGCCGGTGACCCAGCCGACGTCGGCCGCGGTCCAGAAGACGTCGGTGTCGGGCTTGAGGTCGAACGTGGCCCAGTGGGTGTAGGCCACCTGGGTGAGGTAGCCGCCGCTGGTGTGCAGGATGCCCTTGGGCTTCGCCGTCGTGCCCGAGGTGTACATGATGTAGAGCGGGTGCTCGGCGTCGAAGAACTCGCACTCGTGCTGGGCGGACTGCCGGCCGACCACGTCGTCCCACCACAGGTCGCGGCCCTCGGTCCACTCCACGTCCTGCTCGGTGCGCTTGACCACGACGACGTTGCGGACACCGGGGCTGCGGCCCACCGCGTCGTCGACGGCGGGCTTGAGGGCGCTGGGGGCGCCGCGGCGGTACCCGCCGTCGGCGGTGATGACCAGGACGGCGCCGGCGTCGTCGAGCCGGCTGGCCAGTGCGTCCGCGGAGAAGCCGCCGAAGACCACCATGTGCACCGCGCCGATGCGCGCGCAGGCCAGCATCGAGATGATCGCCTCGGGGATCATCGGCAGGTAGATCGCCACCCGGTCACCGGCCTGCACGCCGAGCTCGGTCAACGCGTTCGCGGCCTTGCAGACCTCGGCCTTGAGCTGGGCGTAGGTGATCGTGCGGGTGTCGCCCGGCTCGCCCTCCCAGTGGTAGGCCACCTGCTCGCCGTGCCCGGCCTCCACGTGCCGGTCCACGCAGTTGTAGGCGACGTTGAGCTTCCCGCCGACGAACCACTTCGCGAACGGCGGGTTGCTCCAGTCGAGCACCTCGTCCCACTCGCGGTCCCAGCTCAGCCGTCGCGCCGCGGACTCCCAGAACGCCAGCCGGTCGCGGGCGGCCTCGTCGTACACCTCGGGGCCCACGTTGGCCTGGGCGGCCAGGGCCTCCGGTGGCGCGAAGGTCCGGCCGTCCGCCTGGGTCGTCTCGCTCATGGGGTCCTCCCGGGTCCGGCGCCGCGGTGGGCCCGCGGCGGTGCGACGTGTGCCACGACACACCGTATGGCGGCAGCGCTCCGGCGTCTGCCCCGCGCAAGCCCTCGAGCGACGACCGGCCACACTGGGCCGGTGAGCGGTCGCCAGGCGCAGGTCGCGGCCCGGATCCCGGGTGCCGCGGCGCTCGGCCTGGTGCCCCCGGAGGGTGCCCCCGTCGTCCCGGCGACCGCGTTCGCCGACCGGCTGTGGCTGACCGACCTGCTCGTCCGCCGGGCCCGCGGCGGCAGCCGCCGGGTGCACGCCACCGTGTGGTGGTACTCGGCCTCCGCCGTCCTGCTGGCGCCGCTGCTGGCCGGTCTCGCGGTCGGGCGTCCGCTCTCCGGCCGCCTGCCCGACGTCGCCGTCACCCTGGGCCCGGGCGGCCTCCCGCTCGCCGCCGTCTCCTCGCGGGAGGACGACGACCCGGCGGCGGGGCTCCGCGAGACGCTCGGCGACGTCGTCCCCGCCCTGGCCGACGTCGCCGGCATGCGCGCGCGGCCGCTCTGGGCGATCGCCACCGACTCGCTGGCCAACGGGCTGCTGGGCCTCGGTCGCGCGCTGGGCGACGTCCCGGCGGTGACCGCGCTGGCCGCGCCGCTGGCCCGGGGGATCGGCCCGCCGCTGCCGGCTCCCCGCTACATCGACGTCGGCGGTGCGCGGTTCACCTCCCGGGTGTCCTGCTGCCTGATGGACCGGCTGCCGCACGGTGCGACGTGCCTGTCCTGCCCCGGCCGCCCCCCGGCAGAGCGGGAGGTGCTCCTCGAGGACGCGGCCACCCGGTTGCCGCGCTGACCCGTCGCTGTCGGTACCGCGACGACGTCGCACCGGGAGGCGTGGCGGGAGATGATCGACGGAGGCGACGAGAGCGGAGGTCAGCGATGCCCGTGATGCCCGCCGCGTTCTTCGGCCACGGCAACCCGATGAACGCGCTGGAGAGCAACCGCTACACGGAGGCCTGGCGGGCCTTCGGCCGGTCGGTGCCCCGGCCCCGGGCCATCCTGGTGGTCTCCGCCCACTGGTACGTGCAGGCGACCGCGCTCACCGCGATGCCCCGGCCGCGCACCATCCACGACTTCTTCGGCTTCCCGCGGGAGCTGTTCGACGTCCGCTACGAGCCGCCGGGCCTGCCGGAGCTGTACGACGAGGTGGCCGACATCGTGCACCCGACGTGGGTGGGGGCCGACCTCGACAGCTGGGGCATCGACCACGGGGCGTGGTCGGTGCTGGCGCACGCCTTCCCCGAGGCCGACATCCCGGTGGTGCAGCTGTCGATCAACGCGCTGAAGTCCTTCGACTACCACCTCCAGCTCGGCGCGGCGCTGGCGCCGCTGCGGGAGGACGGCGTGCTCGTGATCGGCAGCGGGAACGTGGTCCACAACCTCGGCGGGGTCAGCCGGGCGCTGCCGGACGCCGGGTTCGACTGGGCGCAGCGGTTCGACGAGGCGGCGAAGGAATGCATGCTGACCGACCCCACCGACGTCGGCCGCCTCGACGGGCACCGCGACTTCGACCTGGCCGTCCCGACGCCGGACCACTTCCTGCCGCTGCTCTACGTGGCCGGCGTGGCCGGCGCGACCGACGCGCCGGTGGACGTGCTGGTCGACGGCTACGCCTACGGCTCGCTGTCCATGACCGCCTACACCGTCGGCATGGACGCTCCGGAGCCGACGGGGTCGGGCGTCGCCGCGGCGCTGCCCGACGGCCCGCCCCCGGACGGCGCCAACATCTGAGAGGACCCCCTTCCTCCCCGACCCTCGCTCCGCTCGGACCGGGTCCCTGGAAGGGGGCCGTTCCAGTTCGTCACCAGGGCCGTTCCGGCGGGGCGGCGAGGGGTGGGGCGGGGCGGTGCAGGTCGGTGATCCGGGGGAAGGGGCGGGTCGAGAAGACCGCCTCGACCGGGACGCCGAAGAACTCGGCGATCCGCAGGGCCAGGTGCAGGCTCGGGTTGTACTCGCCGCGTTCCAGGTAGCCGACGGTCTGGTAGTGGACGCCGAGGGCGTCGGCCAGCTCCCGCCGGGTCACCTGCTGCTCGGCGCGCAGGAGCGCGATCCGGTTGTGGACGGCGTCGCCGGTGCGGTCGCCGGCCGGGCGGTCGTCAGCCACCGATCAGTGCACCCACTGCAACGCCTGCTCCCGAGCCTCGGCCACCTGCGAACCGGACTGGCGCCGCGGGCAATGCAGGCGCCGAGTGAGAGCACCTTGGGTGACGCCTCGTGTGCGCGCGGTGCCGACGCTCCGGGTGGACGAACGGATCCGTCACCCCGTCCGGAGGTCCTCGTTACGACTGTGCAAGTGGCGTAACACGTAACCAGCCGGGAGGCACTCCTTGTCGTCGCGTTCCCCCCTGCCCCGCTCCGGGTGGCCCCGCGCCTGCCGGCCCCTGGTCGTGTCCGGGCTCGCCGTCGCGCTCGTGGCCGTCCCCGGTCTCGCCCGGGCGGACGAGCCGGCCGGGCCGCCGGACCCGCTGCAGCCGGTGACCGACCTCCTCGAGGACGCGACCGGCGGGGTCGGCATGCCGCCCGCGATCCCCGGGGCGCCGGCCACCGAGGAGGCGGACCCCGCCGGGGACGGCGACGGGGGGGACGACGTCGTCCCCGTGCCCTCCGTCGAGGTGCCCGCCGAGCTGGAGGCGGCGCTGCAGCAGCTGGCCGCGGCGCTGCACCTCCCGGAGAGCTGTGTCGCCGGGATCGTCGAGTCCGTGGAGCTCGTCGCCGACGGGCTCGTGGCCGTCCCGGTCCAGCTGGTCGAGCTCGTCTCCGAGCTCGGCACGGCGCTCGAGGGCCTCGCCGGCGGTGGCGGGCTGGAGGGCCTCCTCGGCCTGGGGGAGGAGCTGCAGGGCGCGCTCGATCCCGCGCTGATCACCGACTCGTCCGTCGTCGAGGGGCTGGAGCTGCTCGCCGAGACGTTGCCGACGTGCGTGCCCGCGCTCCCCGGGAAGGAGGAGCCCCCGCCGCCCCACGAGCCGGAGCAGCCGCACGTCCCCCAGCCGGCGGCCCCCGCCCCGGTCGAGCACCCGGTGGCCCAGCCCGTCGCCTACCCGGGGTACGCGCCCACCGGCGGGGACGCCGAGGGCGACGGCGTCCCGCCCGCCGTCGGTGCACTGGCGCTCGCCGTCGCGGCCGGTGCCGGCGGTGCCGGCTGGCTGAGGTCCCGCCGTGCGGCCGACCCGGGGGCCTGATCTCCGCACCGTCGCGGCCTTCGTCGTCGTCCTGGCGGCGGGGCTCGCGGTGCTGTGGGTCGTCACCGCTCGTCCGCCGGCCGGGAACGACGTGTTCGCGCTGTCGGAGCGGGCGGCCGCCGGGCCGATCGTGCCCGCCGGGCTCGCCATCCCGGCCATCGGTGTCGACGCCGTCGTGGAGCCCCGCGGCACGGTGACCTACGAGAACCCGTTCACCGGTCAGACCGTCGAGGGCTACGGGGTCCCCGAGTCCATGGCGACCACCTCGTGGTGGTCGGACGGCCCGGCGCCGGGCTCCGGGCGGATGGCGGTGATCCTCGGGCACCAGCAGAACGCGGACGACGCCGTCTTCAACCGGCTGCACGAGCTCGCCCCCGGGGACGAGGTGGCGCTGCGCGATGCCGAGGGCGCGGTGCTGCGGCTGACCGTGCTGGGCGAGCCGCTCACCGGCCTGGACAAGGCGACGCCGGCGCTCGCGGACGCGCTCAACGGGCACCCGGCCGAGGCCGACGTCGCGCTGGTCACCTGCGGCGGCGAGTTCGACGATGCGGCGGGGACCAGCACGGAGAACACCGTGGTATTCGCGACGGTGGCCGACGGGTCCTAGTTCTCCGCGGTGAGCCCGGCCACCTCGCCGACGACCCAGACCGCCGGGGGGCGGACCGCGTGCTCGGTGAGGGTGCGGGAGAGGTCGGCCAGGGTGGTGCGCAGGGCGCGCTGGGTGGGGGTGGAGCCGTCGGTCACGACCGCGACCGGGGTCTCCGGCGCGCGGCCGTGCTCGATGAGGGCGGCGGCGATGGCGGGGGCGGTGTCGACGCCCATGAGGACGACGAGGGTGCCGCGCAGCGTGCCGAGGGCGGCCCAGTCGACCAGCGACTGCGGGTGCCCCGGGGGGAGATGGCCGGA
>NZ_JBJHAA010000017.1:0-96710 GCF_054050795.1 Blastococcus sp. SYSU DS1024 | reverse complement strand
CGAGGGACCTCCTGGGGTCTGGATGGGTGCTTGGCGGCTCCCAAACAGAACCCGGAGGTCCCTCCTCACATCAAGACCGATCACTCACCACGCGGTGCACCAACCTGTCCGGGCAGTACACCTAGGCCTGCACGTCGCCCACGGCCTGGCCGCAGCGCACGCCAAGAAGGTGGTGCACCGGGACCTCAGCTCCAACAACGTCCGGCAGCTCTCGGACGGCACCTTCAAGGTCATGGACTTCGGCTTCGCCCGTCACACTCTGCGCTCCGGACTCACCGTCGCGGGGCAGCCGGGCACGCCGGGCTTCGCCAGCCCGGAGCACCTGCATAGCTACTCGGGCGCTCCGACGGCCGCCTCGGACATCTTCGCCACCGGCATCCTCATGTTCGCCGCCCTCACCGGGCGCCTGCCCATCCCCTACCAAGGCGACGACGCGGAGTATGCCCGCCGACTGCTGGCCGTCCAGATCCCCGATCTGAAGGAGCTGCGGCCGGACCTCACCCAGGAGCAGTACGACCTGGTGCTGCGCTGTTTGCATCGGCAACCAGCCCGGCGCTACCTCAACGGGTCACGGCTCGCCGAGGCGATCGAGGCCCTGGCATGAGCATCCTGATCGAGGACAGCCCCCGGAACCTCCTGGCGTGGACGCAGGAGGCTGTTGAGCGGGGCCTGGCCCGCGGCGGAGTCATCACACCCTTCGCGACCCCCTGGATCAACAAGGCCGGCGCTGGCGCCCGCCGGGGAGCTCGGGAGGTAGCGGCGGCGCTACATGGGGTCGGGGCGGAAGTCTGGTTCGACGCAACTACCCACGCACTGCAGATGGCCGGCGTCGGAGACTTCCGCTACTACGACGAATACGACCTCTGGGGTGGTCCCCGAGGCGACCTGAGCACGCCTGCAGCCCGTGAAGATCACGTTCGCCTGGTGTTCGCCATCCAGGACCAGCTCGGCGCCCCGCGGCTCGCGCCGACGATCCTGCTGCACCACGGTGAGAGCGGAACCAGCCAGCAGGCTCTCGAGCTGGCGCAGGCGGCCATCGACATCGACCCGAACTGCTGGCTCTCGGTGGCCGGCACCTCCCCGTTCTGGGCTAGCGGTTCGGCGCTCGATGCCCACATCGGTGGCCTGGCCCAACTGGACCCGGGTGGTTGGTTCCTGACGGTGGCCAGACCCATCCTGGCGTTGCCCGTCGAGGCGGACGTCGAGGAAGTCCATGGTCTCTGCCGTACCACCAGAGCCCTCGCCGAGCACCGCCCGGTGCACATCTCGCACGGAGACCTGGCCGGCCTACCGGCAGTGGCCGCTGGGGCATACAGCGTCGGCAGTGGATGGGACCAGCGCCAGCGGGTGTGCGCGTTCGGGAGCTACGCCGCGCGCGACGCCGGAGGCGCGGGAGGTGGCTGGTATGAGCGGCCCACGTTCCTCGGACTGCTCGGCTCCCTGAAGACCAGTGAGGCCGCTGTACTGACGCGGCAAGACCTGGCCCGCTCGAATCGACTCGGACCCCCGCCCCCTCCAGGACCCAAGGAAGCCTTCCTGCACCACGTGGCCGCTCTGGACGCCGCGATGGCCCCCCTTCTCACCGCACCCGACTATGAGCGTCGGTACAGAGCTCTTGCCGCTACCTACGCCGCTGCCGCCGCCGAATGGCCACCGGTGGTGACGATCACCGGTAGCTCGGCGACCGCCACCGACTGGATCGACGTCCTGGCCGCAGGACTGAACGCCTACGGCACGGGCGAGGGCTGGTAGCCCTCGCGCACCGCGGCCACGAAGTACTCGGCCGCCCACAGCCGCCGGGCTGGAGGCAGCTTCTGCACCGCTGGCCGGCGTACCCAGCGCCCACCGACGACGAGCCCACCACGGTCGCTGGCGACCTGAACGCGGAGCAGCTCCAGCGGGCGGGCTGACAGCTCACCCATCACGAGTACGTAGCCGTCTGCCCAGACGCTGTACCGACGCACCTGGCGCAGCGCCCGAGACCAGTCCCGGACTTTTGTCTCCACCGCGTACATGCGTCCGAGCGGACGCAATGCCTCCGGACGCACATATCGGTCGGGTCCGCGCTCTTGCAGCGCACCGACGCGCACAAGGTCGGGCAGCCGGCGCTCCACGGTCTCAGGAGGCCACCCCAGTAGCCGGGCCAGGGATGACGACGAGCGGCCGACTCGCGGGTGGGCAACAGCCGCGACCGCCGCATCAACCTGGTGCAGCAACGCCGGGACGTCGAGCGCCAGCCGCTCAGCCAGCAACGCCGGTGGACCCACCAATGCTGTGAGGTCGGGGATGCCATAGGGACCGGTCGCCTCTTGCACGACGAGCAGCCCTCGATGAGCACCGGGCAGCGCCGCCGCCGCATCAACAGCCGGAGCGAGCAGCGCCAGCTCGTGACTAGGTGCGAATCGCCGGCCCGCCCGGGGCCGGAGGCTCTCCACGACCATGGTCACGCACACCACTGTGCCAGCCCGCTTTCCCGACCGGGACGCAGCATCCCGACGTCTCGTTGCCGGGGTGACCGAGAGCTCAGGGGCCGTAGCTCCCGCGCCCTCATCCCTAAGCTCCGCCGCTCGCAACGCGCTAAGGCCGCCGCTCGATTGGACTGGCCTCGGGCGGGGACAGGCCGAGATCGCGCCGCAGCTCCGCCAGTACCTCAGCCTTGGTTTCAGTGATCACGGCTTGGACCTCGACCAGTTCGCTCAACGTCACGCCGTCCTCCTCGCCACCGCTTGACGAAGGGGCACCACCAGTCAGTGACGCCCGTACCACAGGGTGACTCCAGCGCCGAGCCACCGAGCTCTCGTGCGGTCCCCTGGTGCGGCCGCTGCACCAAGGGCACCACTAGCCAGTGACGGGACGGCTTTTAGGGGGTCGGGCCGCACCGGAGGCCCCGTCGCTGGGGAACCACAAGCCCCGCTTACACCGCCGCACGACAGGTCTCACACCTTCGTCCCTTGGCGCACGTCGACTACGACGTCGACGGGCGGGCGGGCGGGCGGGTTGGCCATTTCAGCCCGGATGGGCGCTCCCCACATGGCTAACGGGATTCAGGATGCCCCAGGGTGCACCCGGCACCCAGATCCCATCCACCGCTCGGCGACTGTCGACGCGGGAGACGGCCCGAGGTCAGCACTGGAGACAGCAAGATCACTAGGCGACACACGTCTTACATCTCGGGCGGCGGAACTCGTTGGGACAGGTTTCCCGGAGGTTGGCGCCCACTTTCCCTAGCGGGACCAGCGAGGAGGCCAGCACCACGCCCAACGGACCGGCCGTGGGCGCCAACGTCATCGATTGTCTCCCCAGCGGGGCTGAACCACGGCGGCGGCGCGACCAATTGGGGCATGCCCTCCAGCCTGGCTGCACTTCCAGCCTGTTGCCGTCCCGTCACCGGCGTCGAAGGTCGACCCCGGCCACGTCCCCCGCTGCCGTATCCCGCCGTAGCCTGCTCTTCGTCTCGCCTGGTCTCGTGGTTCGCGACCGCGCTGGGGAACCGTCGAATGGCTCTTGACGTACGAATGAGAAACACCAGGTGCTCGCCTACTTAGCAGCGCCGCTGCTCCCGAGAACAATGATCGAGGTCAACGACGACAGCGGATGCCAGTCCGGCGACGTTGATTCGAACTGCCCGTCGGGCATGACGTGGTGATGCGCAGCCCCCGGAATTACATTCGGGTCAAGCGGATGTAGGGCATTGGGGTTGTGATATACGTCCATCCCTTCCATCCACGTCTCCGGGTAACCCTCGCTGATGACGTGCACGAAAGTTGCCGGCTCACTGGCGTCCGGGTCATGATCCAGCACGAAGCCTTCACGCACCAGGATCACGTTCTCAGCGGCGAATCCGGCTGCGACTCCCATGCGATCGAACTTTGCGATCGTCCCGCTATTGTTGAACAGAACTGCGCTGACGTGCTTGGTGTCGGGCAACGAGAAGAATCCTGATGGGACCTCCTTGGTGCCCCACTTGTGCATGCTGACGGGTATGACTCGGATGTCGAGGGCGCCGTCTTCGCGTCTGATCGGTTCGTGGCGGTTCCCGTACAAATACGTCGGTAACGCTGATCTCGTCCACGTCATGGACAAGGTCTCGTGGAAGTCCTGTATGGCGAAGACTAGGGGTTTGCCACCGACGTGCGACTGCTCCCAGTAGCGCTTAGACAACTTGGCGTTGAGTGGGCCGGCGTACCTGATCGGGAGGTAGTGCTCAACGTAGAGGCGTCTCTCCTCGTCCGTTTCGCGCGGCGGGTGCTCTACTGTGTTGCCCTGATGATCTTTTGACGGGTTGATCGTCGTGGCCTCAATGCATAGGTCGCCGAGCGGCCCTGTGAGGTTGAAGTCGGGAACGCTCTTCTCCGAGGAGATCGCGAGACCCGCCTCCGTGATAGCGGCGAAGAGGTAGAGCTCCCACATGCGAGCGTCGAACCCTGCGGTCTGGAATTGTTCGACGAAGTTGCCATCGACATCCTCGTACCATCGCATCATCGGTTCGATCAGTGCCCGTGCCGGCGCGTAGCCAGCGTGGGTAGCCAAGCGCTCGAAATCCGGGTGCAGCTTATCAGCGGGAACCGCCGGCGCGAAGAAGTTGACCACCTCGCCCGATTCGTCACCTTGGTGACGAATTTCGTCCATCCGGCCCGCGAGAGTCCCGCCCATCTTTGCTAGTTGGATCACCGCATTGACCGGCTCGCCGTAGAATGTGGTCATACCGACCCACCGGTAGCGTTCGCGAGAGTCCGGAGCCATGAACACTCCGCTGAACTCCCCATCGGTATCAACCTGGAGAGTTCCAATCAGACCCGACTCGGCCCATTCAAACCAAGCAATCTCCGTGGCGAGTGCCGCAGCGGCTGGGTGGCGCGCATAGGACGCGAGTGCGTCGAAACGGAGCTTCGAGATCTGGTGCACGGCATCATCATTCCTTGTTAGGTGACGGTCACTGGAGACTCGCCCGCAGCCTTGATGGCATGGGAACCAGCGGCACCCCCGAACACCGAGCCCGGCAGCGGCAGTGGCAACGGCGTCAGGGAGCCCAGCGGACGACGCCGACCACTCGCTCGGCCCAGCCCCAGCGGACGTGCACGGTCCCGAACGGAGGGTCGCGGCGACGACCTGTGGGTGGTGCGGCGGACCCATCACGCCGGGCAGCCGGGGGCCGATCCCCAAGTGGTGCTCGGCTACCTGCCGGCACCGGGCGTGGGAGCAGGCCAGGGCCGCGGCCTCGGGCCTGTCCGCGCTGGAGGTCGTCGAGCGGCGCGTCGAAGTCCCGGTTCCTCTCGTGCCCACCCGCCGCGACTGGCCCCGACTGCTCGGCGAGCTCGCCGGCCAGCTGAACGACGGGCGGATCTACGACCGCGACCTGCCGGCCCTTGCGCGGGCACTGCAACCCGCACTGGAGGCCTACCGGAGACGCGCCCACCTCACCGGCGCCCTGACGTGCGCTGAATCCGAGGCTCCAGGACTTCTCCAGTAGGCAGGAGTCGCCGCTCGAGTCTCCTGTCGGCCGCGGTCACCGCTCGGTGCGCACGACTGGGGAGGGACTGGGGATCTTCGGCAGGCCGCTCCCCCACCGTCGTACGGCAGCCTTCACGCAGCAACGCTCGACTGATCCGGGAGATGTCGACATGGGTGATCCGCAGCCGCTCCGGGCCGTCATGGCCGCCGATCGGCTCCTGCTCACTCCCGAGGAGGCGGCGAAGGTCCTCCGCGTCGGCCGCACGACGGTGTACGCGCTCATGAAGTGCGGGGATCTGCGTCCCGTCCACATCGGCCGCAGCTGCCGGATCTCCCGGGCAGAGCTCGACCGCTACGTTCGCCGGCTTGAGGCTGCCCCGTCCCGTCCACATCCTTCGCCGGACGCCGCGTGAATCCACAGCGCTCCTGCCTCTCCCCCGAGGGCTCCGCGAGACTGACCCTCCTGAAGAGCGCCAAGGGGTAGCCGATGGCGGGACGCGCGTCGAACGGCGAGTCGACGATCTACAAGGGCGCCGACGGACGCTGGCACGGCTACGTCTCCGTCGGCTTCAGGCTGGACGGCAAGCTCGACCGCCGGCACGTCAGCAGCAAGAGCCGCGGCGTCGTGGTGGCGAAGGTCCGCGACCTGGAACGCAAGCGCGACGCCGGCACCCTCAGCGCCGTATCCACCCCGACCGTCGCCGACTGGCTGGAGCACTGGCTCACCACCATCGCCCCGCGCCGCGTGCGTCAGCGGACCCTGGAGAGCTACGAGCCCGCCGTCCGCCGGCACCTCGTTCCCGGCATCGGCCGGCACCGCCTCGACCGGCTGCGACCGGAGCATCTCGACCAGCTCTACACCGCTCTGCTCGACGCCGGCTACTCCCCCGCCACGGTGCTACGCCACCACCGCATTCTGTCCCGGGCCCTCACCGTCGCCGTCCAGCGCGGCCACGTCGCTCGTAACGTCGCCGCCCTCGTCGACCCACCCGCCCAGCGCCAGAGCGACATCGCCACCGCCCTCGACCTCGGTGAGGCCCGTGCCGTGCTGCACGCCGCGGCACATGTGCGCAATTCCGCCCGCTGGACCGTGGCTCTCGCGCTCGGCCTGCGACAGTCCGAGGCCTTGGCTCTTCAGTGGAAGGACATCGATCTGCTCACGGGCACGCTGACTGTCCGGCGAAGCATCCACCGGGTTCGCGGAGGCGGGCTGATCTACGAGGAGCCCAAGACCCGCCGCAGCCAGCGCACGCTCGCCTTGCCGATGCCTCTTGTCGACGAGCTGAACCGTCATAAGGCGGTCCAGCTTGGCGAGCAGATGCTGGCCGGCTCCGAGTGGCACGACGAGGACCTGGTCTTCGCACAGCCGAACGGCCGCCCGATCGACAAGAAGACCGACCACGACGACTGGACCCGGCTGCTCCAGGCGGCCGGCGTCCGGCACGTCCGGCTGCACGACGGGAGGCACACCGCCGCCACCCTGCTGCTGAGCGAGAACGTCCACCCGAGGGTGGTCATGGAGCTGCTCGGCCACAGCCAGATGCGCACGACGATGGACATCTACAGCCACGTCATGCCGGCGCTGGCCCGTGAGGCCGCCAACCGGATGAGTGCTCTGCTGCTGCAAGGTAAGGGTGGGCAAACTGCAACCACAACTGCAACCAGAGACGACTCAGGCCGCTCCCCCGGAGGGGAACGGCCTGGTCATCGGGGTGGAGCTGAGGGGACTCGAACCCCTGACCCCCACACTGCCAGTGTGGTGCGCTACCAGCTGCGCCACAGCCCCGATCCCGGCCCGGCGACTTCCTCCGAGCCGGGAACGACTGTACAGGGCCGGTCGGCGGGACCGACGGAGGGGGTCGGCGCCGGGCGGCGTGGCGAGCCGACCTCAGCCCTGCGGCATCTGGGCGACGCGGATGTGGTTGCCGAACGGGTCACGGAGGCCGAAGTCGATGCCGTACGGCTGCTCGACCGGGTCCTCGGTGATCTCCACACCGCGCTCCTTCAGCTCGGCGTGGGTCTTCCAGGCGTCGTCGCAGGTGAAGAAGAGGTGGCCGCCGGCCGCCCCCTTGCTCACCAGCTCGCGCACCTGCGCGGCGGTCTCCTCGCTCATCGCCGGCGGCCCGGGCTTCTCCAGCAGCACCGCGCGCCCGGGATCCCCGGGCAGCGCGACGGTCAGGAAGCGCATGGGCCCGAAGTGCATGTCGGTCTGCACCTCGAACCCGAGCTTTCCGACGTAGAAGTCGAGAGCGGCGTCCTGGTCGGGGACGTAGATCTGGGTGATGGAGATGGTCTGCAGCATGGGGTGGACGCTAGGGAGCCGGCGCCGGCGACCGCTTCTCCGAAACTGCTCGATCCGTCGCCGGCCGGGCCCAGGCCATCGCGAAGCAGGTGGGCGCCTGAGGGAGCGGCCCGCGCCGCCGGTAGGCGCTCGGCGGCTCCCCGACGACGTCCCGGAAGACCCGGCTGAACGTCCCCAGGCTCGAGAACCCGACGTCCATGCAGATCTCGGTCACGCTGCGGTCGGTGGCGCGCAACAGGAACATCGCCCGCTCCACGCGTCGCCGCTGCAGGTAGCGGTGCGGGGTCTCGCCGAACGCCGTCCGGAACGAGCGGATGAAGTGGGCCGGCGAGACGTGGGCGAGGCGGGCCAGGGTCGGGACGTCGAGCGGCTCGGAGTAGTCGCGGTCCATGGCGTCCCGCGCCCGCAGCAGCCGCCGGTTGGCGTCCTCGACGGGGTGCTCCACGCGGCGATCAGACCACGGCCGACCGCAGATCAGACGTGGACGCCGCGCGCGGCCAGCCAGGCGATCGGATCCACCCGCTTGCCCTCCAGGCCACCCTTGTGCACCTCGAAGTGCAGGTGCGGGCCGGTGGACTGCCCCCGGTTGCCCAGCAGGGCGATGGTCTCCCCCGCCTCCACGTACTGGCCCGGCTCCACCAGGATCTTGTCCATGTGGCCGTAGACGGTGACGTCACCGTTCTCGTGGAGGATGTAGACGGCCAGGCCGAAGCCGCTGGCCGATCCCGCACGCAGGACGACGCCGTCGACGGCGGCGTACTCGGGAGTGCGCATGGGGGCCGCGAGGTCGATGCCGTAGTGGAAGGTGCCCCACCGGCTGCCGTAGCCGCTGGTCAGCCGGGCACCGGCGACCGGCAGGACGGCCTTGGGACGCGCGGCCTCCGCGGCGGCGGCCGCTGCGGCCTCCTCGGCGGCCTGCCGCTCGGCGCGCGAGGCGGCGACCTCCTCGAGACGCGCCTGCGCCTCGGCGACGGTGATCGAGGCCTGCGGCAGCACCTCGACACCCTCCTCGGCCGTCAGCAGCGAGGTCTGGGCGGCGAGCACGGAGGTGGCCTCGGCGGCAGGAGCCCCCTGCAGGCTCACCCCGGCCGCGACGACGCCGCCGAGGAGGAGCGACCCCAGCAGCAGCGCCGGGCTGCGCCGGGCCTGCGCGCGGGGTGCGCGCCGGCGGCCACGGCCGCCGGCCGCCCTACCGGCTCGAGGCCGCACCGCCGACAGCAGCTCCGTGCGGGCCTCCGGGCCGATACCAGCGTCCATGCACCCTGTCCGTCTCGCGTTCCTCGAAGTGCGCGCCCCCGATCGGGCACATCCATCGAAACACTCCGTGACGCATCCGTGACCAGGCGTTCGGCGCGTCGTCCACGACACGCCGCGACGAGTCGCACGACACGCCCCACGCGCCACAGCAGCCCCGGATCCGAGTGACAGCCGTGTGATTCAACCCCGGGCGCGAGGACGGATCCGTGATCGGCGATCATGGACGCCCACGGCACGGCGCCAGCAGTTTGCGCCGCGCCGGAAACGGGCATTGCCCCCTTCCGGCGTGAAGCATCCGCGCGCCGCCCCGGTGCGTACCGCTCCCGCGAGGCGGCGCCCGGCCTTGCGCGGCACCGAGTCACACCCGTGTACTGCTGATCCACCCGTCCCCGGAACCGGGGCGGGTCGCATCCGCCGCGCTACGGACCGAGAAGGAGGGACGCGATGTCACAGGCCGAGCTCCTGCATCTGCAGACGACCGCCGGGACGGCGGCGGCCGGGCATCCAGCGACCGCCCTCGTGCCCGACCCCGGCGCCCCGAACGTGGTGGCGGCAGCCGACATCCACCCGCTGACCGACGCCACCCTGCCGCTCCACGAGGCCCAGCTGAGCGTGCCGACCTACGACCGGTCGGCGCTCACCCCGGCGGTCGTCCACTTCAGCGTCGGCGGCTTCCACCGCGCCCACCAGCTGCTCTACTTCGACGAGCTCGCCGAGCGGCGGATCAGCGACGGCTGGGGCGTCGTCGGTGTCGGGCTGCACAGCCGCACGATGAAGGACGCCCTGGCGCCGCAGGACCACCTCTACACGGTCGTCGAGCGCAGCCCCGACGGCGAGCGCGCCCGCGTCGTCGGCGTCATGGTCGGCTACCACTTCGCACCCGACGACCCCGTCGCCGTGCTGGACCTGCTCACCGACGAGCGCACGCGCATGGTGTCCCTCACCATCACCGACAGCGGCTACCGACTCGACCCCCGGACCGGGCTCTTCGACGCCGACGATCCAGACATCCGGTGGGACGTGCGTCGGCCCACCTCCCCCCGCACGGTCTTCGGCTACCTCGTGGAGGCGCTCGACCGCCGCCGGCGGGCCGGCCTCGAGCCGTTCTCCGTGGTCTCCTGCGACAACATGCACCGCAACGGCGACGCCGCCCGGGCCGCCGTGGTCGGGTTCGCCCAGTTGCGCGACGAGGTCCTGGCCCGCTGGATCGCCGACCGCGTGGCCTTCCCCAGCAGCATGGTCGACCGGATCACACCGCACACGAGCCCCGAGGAACGGGCCGCGGTGGCGCGGCGCTACGGCGTGGACGACCGGTGGCCGGTCATCACCGAGCCGTTCTCGCAGTGGGTGATCGAGGACAACTTCTCCGCCGGCCGGCCTCCGCTGGACGCCGTCGGCGTGCGGTTCGTCCCCGACGTGGGCCGCTACGAGCTGATGAAGACCCGGCTGCTCAACGCCAGCCACTGCGCCCTGGGCTACCTGGGCTCGCTCGCCGGGCACGCGAGCCTGGACGAGGTGATGGCCGACCCGGTGTTCGCCGGCTACGTGACCCGGCTCATGGACGACGAGGTCACCCCCCTGCTGCCGCCGCCCGACGGCATCGACCTCGCCGAGTACAAGCGCACGCTGCTCCAGCGCTTCGCCAACCCGGCGATCGCCGACGGCCTCCCCCGGTTGTGCCGCCGCGGCTCCACCAAGATGCCGCACCACCTGCTGCCGTCCCTGCGCCAGGCGCTCGCGGAAGGGCGGCCGCACGGCCTGCTCACCCTCGCCGTCGCCGGCTGGTTCCGGTTCCTGCGGGGCACCGACGAGGCCGGCCGGCCGCTCACCGTCGAGGACGCGCTCGCCGAGCGCTTGCAGGCGCTGGCCCGCGCCGGGGGCGACGACCCGCGACCACTCCTGGGCGAGACCGCGCTGTTCGGGGACCTCGGCGAGGACTCCGCGTTCGTGGCCGAGCTGCGGCAGGCCCTGACCGCCCTCGACCGCGACGGTGTCCGGGCCACCGTGGCCGCCCGGACAGCGGGCCCCGCGGGGCTGCTCCGGTGACCGGCGCCCCCTCCCCCACCCCGTCCCCGAAGGGAGCCCAGCTGGTGCCGACCGTTCCGCCGACGCTGATCGAGCAGGTGCAGTACCTGCTCTGCGACGCCGACGGCAACCTCTTCCCCTCCGAGGAGCCGGCGTTCGAGGCCTCCGCCGAGGTCACCAACGCCTTCCTCGCCTCCGTCGGCATCGACCGCCGGTACACGGCGGACGAGCTGCGCCACGCCGCCACCGGTATGAACTTCCGGTCCACGGCCCTGGCGCTCGCCACCGAGGCCGGCGTTCCCGACGTCGACGTCGAGCCCTGGGTCGCCGAGGAGCGGCGGGCGGTGACCGCGCACCTCGGTGCCACGCTGCGACCGCACGAGCCGACCCTGGCGGCGCTGAGAGCGCTGGCCGGTCGGCTGGAGCTCGCCGCGGTCAGCTCCAGCGCTCTGTCCCGGCTGGCCGCGTGCTTCACCGCCACCGGGCTGGACGAGCTGATCCCGCCCGCGCGCCGGTACAGCGCCGAGGACTCGCTCCCCGTCCCGACCAGCAAGCCCGACCCGGCCGTCTACCGCCACGCCTGCGCGGCTCTGAGCATCGCTCCCGAGCAGGGGCTCGCGGTGGAGGACGCCGTCGCCGGGGTCCGTTCGGCCGTGGGTGCCGGCTGCCCCACGGTCGGCAACCTGCTCTTCGTGCTACCCCACGAGCGCGCGGCGCGCGCCGAGGCCCTCCTGGCGGCCGGCGCGCTGACCGTCGTCGAGTCCTGGCAGGAGCTGGCCGACCTCGTGCTCACGGTTTCGGCCGGCGGACCGCCGACCGACGACGCGCTGACGGGAGCGGCCCGGTGAACATCGTCTACGTCGCCTTCCGTGGGCACTTCTCCGACAGTTCGCGCGCCCTCTACGAGGCCCTCCTCGAACGGGGGGTCGACGCCACCCACACGTGGTTGTCCGCACCGCACACCCAGGCCACCTTCCCGGCCGACGTCGAGACGCTGACGTTCGGCAGCCCCGAGTCGATCGACGCGCTGGAGGGGGCCGACCTGGTCATCTCCAACGACCACATCCCGCTGGACTGGCAGAAGCGGCCGGGCACGACGTACCTCCAGACCTGGCACGGCACGATGCTCAAGCGCATCCACAACGACGTGCTGTGGGCGCCAGAGGGCCGGCTGGCCTACCTGGACCAGGACATCGCCCGCTGGGACCTGCTGCTGTCACCGAACGCGGTCACCACCGAGCGGCTGCGCAAGGCCTTCGGCTTCACCGGTCCCATCCACGAGACGGGCCTGCCGCGCAACGACCTGCTCAGCAGCCCACGGCGCGAGGAGCTGCGCACGCAGGTGCGCGCCGACCTCGGCATCGAGCCGGGCCAGACGGTGGTGCTCTACACGCCGACCTGGCGCGACGACCTGGTGTTCGAGAAGGCGGGCTCGAAGGACTTCGAGTTCGCCATCGACCTGGAGGACTTCTCCGCGCGCCTCGGCGAGGACCACGTGCTGCTGCTGCGGCTGCACAACATGGTCATGGACCGGCTGGAGATCGTCGACGGGTCCGCGGTGCGGGATGTGTGCAACCACCCCGACATCCGCGACCTGTACCTGGCGGCGGACATGATGGTGACCGACTACTCGTCGACGATGTTCGACTTCGCGATCACCGGCCGGCCGCTGCTGTTCTACACCTACGACCTGGAGAACTACCGCGACCAGCTGCGCGGCTTCTACTTCGACCTGGAGGACGTCGCCCCGGGCCCGCTGGTGCGCGACAGCCGCGAGCTGGTCTCGGCGATCGCCGACGTCGACGGCATCAGGTCGGAGTACGCCGAGCGCTACGCCCGTTTCCAGGAGATGTTCTGCCACCTCGAGGACGGCGCGGCCGCCCAGCGCGTCCTCGACCTGCTCCTCCCGGGCGCACCCGCGTCCGGGCACACCACCAGCACCACCCCTGAGGGAGATGATGTCCGTGCGGACCGGTGACCACGTCCTCAACGCTGTCCGTCGGGGCAGCTCCCCCTCCGCCACCCGCACCACGGGCCGGCGGCCGCTGACGTCGTCGGTGCAGGTCGTCATCCTGGCCGCGGGCATGGGCACCCGGCTCGGGCGGCAGGACCCCAAGCCGCTGACCCGGCTCGACGACGGGCGCAGCATCATGCAGCGCCAGCTCGACGGCCTGCGTGCCGTGCTCGGCGCCGACGTGTCGATCACCGCGGTGGTCGGCTACCGCAGCAAGCGGATCATGAAGGCTGCCCCGGACCTGCTGTTCACGTACAACCCCGACTTCGCGGTGACCAACACGTCGAAGAGCCTGTTGCGCGGACTGCGCACGACCCGCGAGGGCGGCGTGCTCTGGCTCAACGGGGACGTCGTCTTCGACCCGGCCGTGCTCGAGGCGACCCTGCCGAGCATCGCGGCGGACGAGAGCTTCGTCTGCGTCGACACCAGCACCGTCGCCGAGGAGGAGGTCAAGTACACCCTCGACGACGACGGCTGCATCCGCGAGCTCTCCAAGATCGTCCGCGGCGGACTCGGCGAGGCGGTGGGGATCAACTACGTCTCCTCGACCGACAAGGCCATGCTGATCGAGCACCTCGAGAGCTGCTCGCACGAGGACTACTTCGAGCGCGGCATCGAGACGGCGATCGCCGAGCGCGGCATGCGCGTGCGGCCGGTCGACATCTCGCAGTACGCCGCGGTCGAGGTGGACTTCGAGGGCGACCTCCAGCGGGCCAACACCCTGTTCGGCGGCGGTGCGCCGAACGTCGTCGCCGACATCGTCTGATCCGCGCGGGAACCGCCGTCAGGCCGCCGGCACCGGGAAGCCGGCGGCGGTTCCCGCGGGCGGCGCCGCGGTCTCCCGGAAGCGCCGCACCGCCGCGATGCCGCCGATGAGCAGCCCCGCACCGAGGGTCGCGAGCACCCCCACCGCCAGCCGCGCCAACGGCTCCGGCCCGGCGGAGAGCACGTTCGCCGACCAGAGGACGTCGACGTCGGGCAGGCCCTGCACGAGCAGCAGCCAGCCGGTGACGACCGCCAGCAGCCCGGTCAGCGCACCCCGGCCGCGCCGGGCGGCCCGCAGCCCGAGGACAGCGCACAGCAGAGTGGCCGAGGCAGGCAGCAGCGCCGAGATGACGGCGCCCGTGTGCGAGCCCGCGGTCACCGGGGGCTCGGGGGTGGCCGCCGCGTGCCACAGCGACGCCAGGGCGCCCAGGGCGAGCAGCGCCCCCAGCGGGAGGGGCCGGCGCGCCAGCAGCCCCGCGGCCACCGCGGTGAGCAGCAGCGCGGCCACGAGCGGCCACACGACCCACGGCGACGGGGGCGGGCTCCAGGTCAGCACGCCGGCGATCTCCGCCTTGGTGCCGCCGTGCCGGACGGGCACGACCCACTCCGAGACCACGTGCTCACGGGTGGGGTCGGCCGCGACCTGCGGCGGGAGGACGCCCTCGCTCATCCAGTGCGTGCGGTGGTCGTGCCAGACGTAGTGCGGCTGCGTCGAGATCTGCTCCCACGCGGGCGCGGCGTCGGCGTCGGCGGAGGCCGGCAGCGCGGTCCGGCCGTAGCGGTCGAGGTTGATCCAGGTCGCCGGGCTGTGCGCGTTCCGCCACACGCCGTCGGGGCCGATCCGCAGGTAGGGCTCGCCCGAGTACCCCGGGACCAGCACCTCGACGTCCGAGGTGTTCACCAGCTCCAGCTCGTCGCCGAACTGCAGCGACCGCACGCTCACCCCCGGCAGCTGAGGGGTCACCGACAGCACGCGGGCGTCGAAGTCGCTCCCCGCCGCGCCGCCCCCGACGTGCGCCGACGCCGGCCCGGCCAGAGCGAGCAGGGCCACCAGCGCGGCCAGGACGGCCAGCAGCCGGCCGGGCCACCGGCTCACGCGCCCGCCACCGCCTGGAGGTCCGCGGCGATGTCCTGCGGGGTGTTGCCCGCGTCGAAGGCGACGTGCGCCTCGTCGTCGGCGCCGTACAGCAGCAGCAGCGTCGAGTGCAGCCGTCCGCCGTCCTCGGCCTGCGGCACCCCGGCCGCCAGCTGGGCCTGGTCGATGCTGTCCTGGTCGCCGGTGAGCCCGATGAACTGCGTGGGCAGGTCGGCGTCGAACCGGTCCAGGTACTCGCCGAGCACCTCGGGGGTGTCGGTCGCCGGATCGGTGGTCACGAAGACCATCTGCACCCGCTCGGCCAGCTCCGGGTCCAGCCCGCGCAGCGCCACCGCGACGTCGGCCATGGTGGTGGGGCACACGTCGGGGCAGTTGGTGAAGCCGAAGAACAGCATCGTCGGCCGGCCCGACGTGGCCGCCTTGAAGTCGAACTCGGCGCCGGTCGTGTCGGTGAGGGTGAACGACGGGCGGCGGTACGCCTCGTTCAGGTCCAGCCCGGCGTAGCGGTCGTCGGGGGCCTCCACGACGGCCGGTGCACCTGCGGAGTGGTCGTGACCCTCGGCGGCGTCGTCCGCCGAGCCCCCGCAGCCGGCCAGCAGCAGGCCCGTGGTGAGGAGCAGAACCGGCACGGCCCGGCGGGGGCGTCGAACGGCGGATGTCACGAGGACACGGTACGTCGGGACGCCCGCACGCCGAGGACGACACCGGCGATCGCGACGAGCAGCGCGAGGATCGACAGGAAGAGCGCGATCGCGCCCGGATCGCCGGCGGTGTGCGCCGCGGCCTCGTCGCCGGCGGCCCCGGCCGCGCCGTGCCCCGTCTGCTCGCCCTCGGGCGCCAGCGACAGCACCGGGGCGGGGCGCTCGGGCTCGTCCTGCCCGGCGACCGTGGGCTCGATCCACGCCGCTTCGCTACCGTCGCTGTAGCTCTGCACCGCCGGGAAGCTGAGCTGCTCGGCCTCCGGGAACGGCCCACCGGAGAGGGCGAACTCCTGGAACTGGCCGGGCGCGATGCCGCCGCCGTCGGTCGCGCGGTACTCCACCACCGCGACGTACGAGCTGATCTCCCGGCCGTGCACCTCGACCGGCTCGGCCAGCTCGGCGGTCGTGGTCGTCACCGTCCAGCCCGGCACCGGCTGGGCCCGGAGGGACCCCATCGCGGCCTCCTCGGGGATCTGGATCCGCAGGGCGACCGTGCTGGCGGTGTCGCTCTCGTTCGGCACGCGGAAGGCGAGCTTGCCGTACCCCCCGGGCGCCGCGTCGGCGGAGGAGACGGTGACGTGGGCGGACGCGGCGGTCGCGAGACCCACGGCCGCCACCAGGGCGGTCAGGGCGACCAGCAGCAGGACGGCGAGCCGGGCGACCGGACGGGGCAGGGACACAGGACTCCTCAGGGCGAAGGGGGTGCGGTCGGGCAGGGTGGTCGGGCGGTCAGCGCACGGGGAAGTCCGTGGCCGCGGTGAGGGCGGTGAACTCGTCGAGCCGGACGGTGGCGGTGAGCGTCCAGGTGCCGGCGCCCGGGATCGCCATGCCGTCGCCGACGAAGTGGCCGGGGCCGGCGGGCTGCAGCGCGACGTCGAGCGGGCCGATCTCCTGGCTCCGCTCGGTGAGGGTCACCCGGATCTCGGTCGGCTGCGTGAGCCGGCCGTCGTCGTCGAAGAGGTAGAGGTGCAGCGTGTTCGGGCCGGGGCGCGCTGGCTCGACCGTCACCTGCACGCTGCCCGAGGTGGCGCCGGAGCCGCTCTGCAGGGGGAGCACGACCTCGACCGGCTGGGCCAGCGCCGTCCGGGCCGGCGGCGTCGCGACCAGCACCGCCGACAGGGCGAGGACGACGGCGGCCAGTACCGCCTCCACGAGCAGTGAGCGCCGCAGCGCCGGCAGGTGCTCGACCGCGGACTCCGCCTGGGCCTGCTCCCGCTCCTCGGCAGCCGCCACCGCCGCGGCAGCGGGCTCGGCGCGGCCCGCGGCGGCGAACGCGTGCACGGTCGTCGTCCGGCGTCGTGGAGCGCGGCGGACACCCAGCCGCTGCTGCACCCACACGCGGGAGATCCCGGCCGCGGCCAGGACGACCACCACGAGCAGCAGCTTGACCGCGAGCAGCCGCCCGTACGTCGTCTCCACCAGCGCGGTCGGGGACGCGACCTCCCGCACCGACTGCACGATCCCGGACACGACGAGCGCCACGACCGCGCCGAACGCCAGCCGGGAGAACGGCGGGAGGGCGGTGGCCACGTCGCCCGGCGCGGCGCCCGGCCGCACCGCGGCGGCGAGCAGGCCGGCGAGCCCGCCCAGCCAGATCGCCATCGCCCCCGCGTGCACCGCCGCGACCAGCACGGCCAGGACCGGCCACGGCCCGGCGACCGGGTGGCCGACCGCCGCGGTCGCCAGGACCAGCCCGCCGCCCAGGGCCGCCACCCCGACGGCCGTCACCCGCCCCGGCGGTGCGGCGGCCCGCCACGCACGGCGCAGCACCAGCAGCAGCGCGACGGCCAGGGCGGCGCGGGCGAGGGCGGCCCAGCCCGCGCCCGTACGCGCCGTGGCGCCGAGCAGCGCCGGGTCGGCGATCGCGCCGACCCCCGCGCCCGCGGCGTAGGGGCCCTGCAGGAGGAACCCGGTGACCGCGGAGACGGCGACCGCGACGGCGCCGCCGAGGGCCATCCTCCGCAGCCGCGCGGTGCCCCGCCCGTTCGGCCAGCAGGTGACGACCAGCACGGGCACCCCGAGCGCCAGCGCCAGCCCGGCGTAGCCCACCCAGCGCGCCACGGGCAGCAGCACCCCGACGACCGGGTCGGTCGCCGCCGCGGCGTCCGCCGCGCCGGCGCCCAGCAGCTCGCCGTCACCGACGGCGAAGGAGAAGGCACCGGAGACCGGGTGCGAGTCTGCCGAGACCACCCGGTAGGTGACGAGGTACCCGCCGTCCGGCAGGTCCCCGCGCAACGGGATGGTGACCACGTCGCCGTCGACGGATGCGTTCCCGGCGTCCACCCGCTGCTGGTCGGCGCCGAGGACCCGGGCGTACCCGGCGCCCAGCGAGACGCCCTCGGAGAACCGCAGGGTCACCTCGTCGGGTGCTGCGTCGAGCCGCGCGCCCTCCCCCGGGGTCGTGGAGACCAGCGTGGCGTGCGCAGCCGCCGGACCGGCCGTGCCGATGCCCGCGCCGAACCAGCCGACCACCAGCAGGGCGAGCAGGAGGGCGGTGCGCCTCACGCGGGCATCCGCCGGCCGGCGACCGCGGGGACGGGACGACGCCGGCGGCCACGCCACGCGACGGTCGCCACCAGCACCGTGCCGGCCAGGAGCAGCAGGTGCGCCAGCGCCCGGTCGGCGTGCACGTGCCCCGCCTGGAGATCGGCGACCGTCACCGGGAGCAGCAGGGCCACGAAGGAGCCCAGGAAGGGCAGCGCGCCCGCGGCCAGCCGCGGAGCGGCTGCGACGGACAGGAACGCCGCGGCCAGCGCCAGGTTCCAGGCGCCGCTCTCCCGGGCCATGTGCACCGGGGCGCTCATGGCGCCGGCGCCGGAGGCGAGCAACGGCCAGGCCAGCGTCGCCTGCGCCACCCCCACGGCGAGCAGCGCCAGCCGCACCGCCGTGTCCGCCAGCCGGGCGCGCGCGGCCGCCCGCGCGCCGGGGAGCTCGCGCGGCAGCGCCGAGAGGACGCTCGCGGTGAGGTCGGGCACCGATGGGGCAGGTGCCAGCCGCGCGCGGCGGGTCACGCGCTCGGCGGCGGCGGCCCAGCCCGCGCACCCGGAGCACGTGGCGAGGTGCGCCTCGAGCTCGTCGGCGGGCATCCCGAGCGGCTCGCCGTCGAGCCGCGCGGAGAGCGCCTCGCGGCAGGTGTGGCAGGACATGGTTGATTAGTCGCCGCCGGGCACCGCCCGGTTCCGGGCCTCCCGGGTGACCTGCGACACGCTGACGAGGACATGGACGACCTGGCACGCCTGGCCGCGGACGCCGCCGACGGCGACCCGCTGGCCGCGGCCACCCTCGTGCGGGAGACGCAGTCCGACGTCTGGCGGCTCTGCGCCGCGCTCGGCGACCGGGCCTCCGCCGACGACCTGACGCAGGAGACCTACCTGCGGGCGTTCGGCTCCCTGCACCGCTTCGAGGGCCGGTCCTCGGTCCGCACCTGGCTGCTGGCCATCGCCCGCCGGGTCTGCGCCGACGCGCTGCGCTCCCGCCGCCGGCGCCGGCTGACCCTGGTCCGGGAATCCCCCGACCTGGAACTGCTGGCCCCGCCGGGCGCCGCGGATGCCGTCGGGGAGAGCGCCGCGGTCGCCGATCTGCTGGCCCGGCTGGCCCCCGACCGGCGCGAGGCCTTCGTGCTGACGCAGCTGCTGGGGCTGCCCTACGCCGAGGCCGCGGAGGTCGCCGGGTGCCCCGTCGGCACCATCCGTTCCCGGGTGGCGCGGGCACGGGCCGACCTCGTGGACTCCCTCGACACGGTGCGCGAGGACGCCGGCCCGGGCGAGACCGCGCACGGCTGAGCGGGCGGCACCGCGACCGCCGTCCCACGCGTCGGGACGCGATCTGCGCCTAAGTGCATCGATCTGGTAGACATTGCGCCGTGACGCGGACGACGATGCTGCTCCTGGTGAGCCGCCGGCACGTCGACCTCCTGCGCGTCTGCACCGCCGCCTGTCCGGGCTGCTGAACTCCTCGCGCCTCCCCCGGCGCCACCTCGTCTCACCCCTCGCCTCACACGGTCGCCGTCTGCGCGCCCGCGTCCTGAGACCCCGGAGCCAGTGCTCGTGAAGACCCTGATCCTGCTCGCCCTCGCCGGGCTCGGTGCCCAGCTCGTCGACGGCAGCCTCGGCATGGCTTACGGCGTCACCTCGACGACCCTGCTGCTGGCCATCGGCACCAACCCGGCCGCGGCGTCGGCGACCATCCACCTCGCCGAGATCGGCACCACCCTGGCCTCGGGGCTCTCGCACTGGAAGTTCGGCAACGTCGACTGGAAGGTCGTCGCCAAGGTGGGGGTGCCCGGTGCGGTCGGCGCATTCGCCGGCGCCCACTTCCTCTCCAGCCTCTCCACCGCGGTCGCGGCGCCGGTCATGTCGCTGATCCTGGTCTCGCTGGGCGTCTACATCCTGGTGCGCTTCACGCTGCGCGGCATCGACCGGCGGAACGTCGGCAAGCCCATCCGCCGGCGCTTCCTGACCCCCCTCGGGCTGGTGGCCGGCTTCGTCGACGCCACCGGTGGCGGCGGCTGGGGGCCGGTCGGCACGCCGGCGCTGCTGGCCAGCGGCCGCATGGAGCCGCGCAAGGTCATCGGCTCGATCGACACCTCCGAGTTCCTCGTCGCGCTGGCGGCCAGCCTCGGCTTCCTGCTCGCTCTCGGCTCGCAGGGCATCGACCCGCTGTGGGTCGCCGGGCTGCTCGCCGGTGGTCTCGTCGCCGCCCCGATCGCGGCGTGGCTGGTGCGGCACATCCCGCCGCGCATGCTGGGCTCCCTGGTCGGCGGGATGATCGTGCTCACCAACACGCGCACGCTGCTGCGCAGCGACTGGGTGGACGCCGGCGACGTCGTCAGCGCGCTGGTCTACGCCGTGCTCGCGGTGGTCTGGGTCCTGGCCGTCGTCCACTCCTACCGCCGGTACCGGCAGGACGCGCGGCTGGAGTCGGCCGACGCCGTCGCCGCGCTGGCCGAGCAGAACGTGGCCGCCGACACGACCGACCCCGGCGAGGCGCCGGTCCGCGCCGCCGCTCCCGCCGACGAGCCCGTGGCCGCCGGCCGCCCCAGCGCCCCCCGCGACTGAGGGCTGCGCCGGGATCAGGTGACCTGATCGTGCAGCGTCCTCCCTCACCGCAGGAGGTGAGGGAGGACGCGCGATGATCAGGTTCGCTGATCATCGCGACGACAGCAGCGTCGCCTCCAGCTCGGCCGGGAGGCCGGGTCGGGGCTGGTCCGCGGGGCGGTGTGCCGGCGGCGCCGGCCGCTCGTGCGTCCGCAGCCACTCCCAGGTGTCGGCGACCGTCGACTCCAGCGCCCGCGTGGCCAGCCCGAGCTCGGCGGCGCGGGTGGTGTCGACGTCCCAGGCGGTGGGGGCGACCTCGTGGCGCAGCCACAGCGGCAGGTGCAGCCACTCCTGGACGCCGGCGGCGAGGAGGTCGGCCTCGGGCACCGGCGCCCACTCCGCCGCGCTCCCGGTGACGACCCGGCAGAGGTCGAGCAGGCCGCCCAGCGTCGTCATGCCCGCCGGCCCCGTGGCGTTGACCGCACCCGTGCGGCCCTGCTCGGCCATGTCCACCAGCCACGCGGCGAGGTCGCGGGCGTCGACCAGCGCGATCGGCTGGGCGACCCCCTCGGCCGGGACGACCACCCGACCGCCGCGCGCGATGCGCTCCAGCCACCAGCCGAGGCGGTGGACCGGGTCGTAGGGGCCGACGATCAGGCCGGCACGGGCGGTGAGGAAGCGGCCGCCGACGGCCGCGGCGAGTTCCCGCTCGGCGAAGGCCTTGATCGCTCCGTACTCGTCGTCGTCGTCGGCGCCCTCCGTCCGCTCGCCGTCCTCGGGGCCGAGCGGGCCCGGCGGCCAGTTCCGGTAGGCGTTGAGGCTGCTCACGAAGACGTAGGAGCGGACCCCGCCGAGCGCCGCCGCGGCGTTGCGGGCGGCGGCCCGGGTCTGGCAGGAGGTGTCGACGACGAGCTCCGGCTCCCACTCCCCCAGCGTGCGCGGCAGCGCACGGGGGTCGTCACGGTCGCCGTGCAGCGCCCGCACGCCCTCCGGCGGCGCGCCCGTGACGCCCCGGGTGAAGGTGGCGACGTCGTGCCCCCGCCCGAGCGCGGCACCGACCACGTGCCGACCGAGGAAGTGGGTGCCGCCGAGGACGAGGAGTCTCATGCCGACCACTCCAGCCCGGTCGGCGCCCACGCGTCCAGGGCGTTCGCCGGCAGCGGATCGGCCGTCGGCGGACGACCGCTACACCGCGCGGGACACCGGCAGCGTGGGCACCTGCGGGAGGGGCGTGGACCGGGCCGCGGCGAGCACCATCTGGGGCGAGGACGGCAGGCCGCGCCGGGTGCAGAGCCGCAGCGCCCGGGCGCCGGTGAGGACGTCGGTCTCCGGCGGGACGACCAGCAGGTCGGCGCGGCGGTTGCCCCCGGCCCAGGTGAGGCAGACGACCTGAGGGTCCATGCTGCGGAAGCCGCCGGCGCGCACCGTGCGGCCCAGCACCTCCAGCTTGCGGGGGGCCGGCTCCCAGGCCTCGAGGGCGTAGGTGAACCGCTCCACCCGCACACCGCGCCGCTCCAGCGCGGCGACCAGCTCGGGCAGCTCCACGGCGAGGTCCCGGCTCCGCGGGAACCACGCACCGTCGAACGCCGAACCGCCCGATCCGGCGTCGGCGCGCAGGCTCACCCGGACGTCGATCCCACCCCGGAAGCCCTCGGCCGCCGGAACCGTACGGGTGATCGTCGCCATGAGCGTTCGGCCGCCTTCCTCGTTCCCAGGGAGCCGGGAGACGGCTCCGACGCCAACGTAGGCCGGGTGCGCGGCGGGCTCCCCCGACGGTGCGGCGGGCGCGTCGGACCGCTCCGGCCAGCCATCACGATTCGTGACCTACCGAGCACATACCCGCGCAGCCGTCCGGACTGCCGCCCGGCGGGAGGGCTGCGCACGGACAGTCGGCAGCACACCACGGGGCGTCAGTCCTCGCGGGGGGACGCGGGACAGGTGCTCCGCGGAGTTGCTGCCGGGGACGGCGGTCTGCCTACCGTGCGGCGTCCACCACCGGGTGGGCCCGGATGGCGGACCGCCGAACCTGCCCACCGCCACCGGACCGTGCACACGACGGGCAGGCGCGGGGGACCCACGAGAACCTGGCCCTCGGCCTCGGGGTGAAGCCGCAGCACGCGGCCGGGCAGCTCTCGCCCGAACCCGACAGCTAACCCCGCAGGCGGCGAGAGGCTTCCCCATGCTCAAGCACCGCACGGCGCGACTCGGTCGCCCCACCCGCACCTCCGCCACGGCAGCTGTGGCACGTCCGGCCGTGGTCCTCGCGGCCGCGGCGGCCGCCTCCTTCGCGATCGCCGCTCCCGCCCACGCCCACTCCGGGGAGCACACGGTCGTCCCCGGTGACACGCTGGGCGGGCTCGCGGCCGCCCACGGCACCTCGTGGCAGACCCTCCACGCCGACAACCTCGCCACCATCGGCGCCGACCCGAACGTGCTGCGCGTCGGGCAGGTCCTCGTCATCGGCGGATCGGGCGCCGCGCCCGCCGCCCCCGCCGCCCCCGCCGTCCCGAGCGCGCCGGCCGCCGTCGGCGAGTACGTGGTCCAGGCGGGCGACACGCTGGGCGGTATCGCCGCCGGCCACGGCACCACCTGGGAGCAGTTGCACGCCCTGAACCTCGATGTCGTCGGTGCCGACCCGAACGTGCTGCGCGTCGGTCAGCGGCTCGCCCTCGGCGGCGGCACGGCGGCGGTGCCGGAGCGCGCCAGCCGGGCCGCGGACCGGTCGGCCCCGGACGCGGCGGCCTACGGCGCGTGGGATCCCCACGTGCGCCCCGCCGTGGGAGAGATCGCCGCGCAGTTCGGCATCTCGACGGTGTTGACCCGCCCCGGCCACAGCCCCACGGAGGGGCTCGCCGCCGACTTCATGGTCTACGACGACCGGGCCACGGGCGACGCGGTCGCCCAGTACGTCATCGACAACGCGGCGCGCCTCGGCGTCGAGTACGTCATCTGGCACCAGCAGATCGCCGGCACGTGGACGGGTTGGGCGTGGCAGGCCATGGAGGACCGTGGATCCGCCACGGCCAACCACATGGACCACCCGCACGTGGCCTTCGCACCGGCGCCGTAACGGCACCCGCGACGCAGCGAGCCCCTGCCCGGATCACCGGACAGGGGCTCGCTGCGCACCGGGGGCGGATCAGCTGGGCTTGGGCTTGCGGTTCTTGGCCTTGCCGCGCTCGGTCTGGTCCAGGACCACCTTGCGGATGCGGACACTGGCCGGCGTCACCTCGACGCACTCGTCCTCGGCGCAGAACTCCAGCGCCTGCTCCAGGTTCAGGATCCGCGGCGGGATGAGCCGCTCCAGCTCCTCGGAGGTGGACTTGCGCATGTTGGTGAGCTTCTTCTCCTTGGTGATGTTCACGTCCATGTCGTCCGGACGCGAGTTCTCACCGACGATCATGCCCTCGTAGACCTCGGTGCCCGGCTCGACCATGAGCTGGCCGCGCTCCTGCAGCGAGAACATCGAGTACGTCGTCGCCACGCCCTGGCGGTCGGCCACGAGCGAGCCGGTCGGGCGGGCGCGCATGTCGCCCAGCCACGGCTCGTAGCCCTCGAGGTTGTGGTTGAGGACGCCGGTACCGCGCGTCTCGGTGAGGAACTCGGTGCGGAACCCGATGAGGCCGCGCGACGGGACGATGTACTCCATCCGCGCCCAGCCGGTGTCGTGGTGCACCAGGTTCTCCAGCCGCGCCCGGCGAACCGCGAGCGCCTGGGTCAGCGTGCCGACGTACTCGCCCGGGGTGTCGATGGTGACCCGCTCGACCGGCTCGTGCAGCTTGCCGTCGATGGTCTTGGTGACCACGGTCGGGCGACCGACCGTGAGCTCGAACTCCTCCCGGCGCAGCTGCTCGACGAGGATGGCCAGCGCCAGCTCGCCGCGGCCCTGCATCTCCCAGGTGTCGGGCCGCTCGGTGGGCAGCATGCGCACCGAGACGTTGCCGACCAGCTCCTGGTCGAGCCGGTTCTTGATCAGGCGGGCGGTGAGCTTCTTGCCGGACTTGCCCGAGATCGGCGAGGTGTTGATGCCGATCGTGATCGAGATCGAGGGCTCGTCGACGGTGAGCGGCGGCAGCGGCCGCGGGTCGTTCGGGTCGGCGAGGGTGTCGCCGATCATGATGTCCTCGATGCCGGCGATGGCGACCAGGTCGCCGGGGCCGGCGCTCTCGGCCGGGGTGCGGGTGAGGCCCTCGGTGACGAGCAGCTCGGTGATCTTGACGTTCTTGATGGTGCCGTCGACCTTGCACCAGGCCACCTGCTGGCCCCGCTTCATCTCACCGGAGTGCACGCGCAGCAGCGCGAGCCGGCCGAGGAACGGCGAGGCGTCGAGGTTGGTGACCTGCGCGCGCAGCGGCTCCTCGGCGTCGTAGGTCGGCGCCGGAACGGTGTCCAGCAGCGTCTTCACCAGCGGCCCGAGGTCCGGGCTGTCGGGCACGGTGCCGTTCTCGGGGCGGTTGAGCGACGCCTGCCCGGTGCGCCCGTTGCAGTAGACGATCGGGAACTCGAGGGCGTCGGCGTCCAGGCCGGCGTCCTCCATCAGCTCCATGAACAGCTCGTAGCACTCGTCGACGACCTCGGCGATGCGGGCGTCACCGCGGTCGGTCTTGTTCACCGCGAGGATGACCGGCATCCCCTTGGCCAGCGCCTTGCGCAGCACGAACCGGGTCTGCGGCAGCGGCCCCTCGGAGGCGTCGACCAGCAGGACCACGCCGTCGACCATCGACAGCCCGCGCTCGACCTCACCCCCGAAGTCGGCGTGACCGGGGGTGTCGACGATGTTGACGACCACCGGGTTGCCGTCCTCGTCGGCCAGGCGGATCGCGGTGTTCTTGGCGAGGATGGTGATGCCGCGCTCGCGCTCGAGGTCCATCGAGTCCATCACGCGGTCCTGCGTGGTGTCGGCGTCGGTACCCTCGCCCTTGGCGCGCCCCAGGGCGCCGGCCTGGCGGAGGAGGGCGTCGACCAGGGTCGTCTTGCCGTGGTCGACGTGGGCGATGATCGCCACGTTGCGCAGGTCGTTGCGGGTGGGCATGCGGAAGGGCACCTCGGGCAGCTCGGGGTCGCGCCGCGCGGACGCGCGCGGGCTAGCAGGACAACGACCTCCGAGGCCGCGACCTTCCCTCCACTCTAGGTGCTCAGCGCGCGGACACCGTCTCCCGCTGCTTGTCGACCACCCCGTAGGTGGCCCCTGCGGCGGCGACAGTGACCAGACTCACCGCGAACCAGGCGGGGAAACCGGCGCCCAGGGCGAGGACGTGTGCCAGGACGAAGGCGCCGATGTAGAGGGCGGCGAGCCCCGCGGTGACGGCGGGGCCCCGCCGTCGGGCGGCGATCCAGGCGGCTCCGGCGCCGCAGACGGCGAACACCGCGCCGCCGAGCGCCCGGACGCCGGTGCCCTGCGCGATGCCGAAGCCTGCGGCCAGCCCGACGGCGACCAGGAGCGAGGCGGGGATCCGGGACAGGGACGGCGTCGACATGCCGACCAGTGTCCCAGCGGGGACGGCTACGGGTCGATGCGCCAGGGTGGGGCAGGGTGAGCGGATGACCACGAGGACCCGCCTGCTGGCCATGGACGACGCGCCGGCACTGACCCGGATCGTCCTCGCGGACCGCGACTTCCTCGCCCCGTGGGAACCGCGGCGCGAGGAGTCCTACTTCACCGAGGAGGGCCAGCGCGAGGAGGTCCGCCGGGCCCTGGACCGGCACGCGCTGGGGCTGGGGCTGCCGCACGTCGTCCTGGACGCGGCCGGCGGGGTCGTCGGCCGGATCACGCTGAACAACATCGTGCGCGGCGCCTTCCAGTCGTGCAGCGTCGGCTACTGGGTGGGCGCGGCCAGCAACGGGCGGGGCCTGGCCACCGCGGCCCTCGGCGACATGCTCCGCCGGGCCTTCGGCGAGCTGGGCCTGCACCGCGTCGAGGCGGGGACGCTGGTGCACAACGCGGCGTCCCAGCGGGTGCTGGAGCGCAACGGGTTCACCCGCTATGGGCTTGCGCCGCAGTACCTGCGGATCGCGGGCCGATGGCAGGACCACTTCCTGTTCCAGGTGCTGAACCCTGCGACGACCTAGCGCCCGACCGACGCAGAAGGCCCCGGACGGCGAACCGTCCGGGGCCTTCGCGACGTGCTGGAACGGCGCCTCTGCAGGGTCCCGCGTCAAGCTCGCGAGACGCGGGGGCAGAGGGCTCCTTCTCAGGCGGTGCGGAGCACGGCCTCGATCTCGAGCTCGACGTTGATCTTGTCGCCGACGACGACGCCGCCGCCGTCCATCGGCATGTCGATGTCGACGCCGTACTCCTTGCGGGAGATCTCGGTCTTGGCGCTGAAGCCGGCGCGCGTGCCGCCGTAGGCGTCCGGGCCGAAGCCGTTGAGCTCGAGCTCGAGCACGACCGGCTTGGTGATGCCCTTGATGGTGAGGTCGCCCTCGACGGTCCAGTCGGCGCCGTCGGTCTTCACGCCGGTCGAGCGGAAGGTCATCACGGTGTGGTTGCCGACGTCGAAGAAGTCGGCGGACTTGATGTGCGCGTCCCGCTGCTCCTGGCGGGTGTCGATCGAGTCCATGTCCACCGTGGCGGTGACGCTGGACTGCGTCGGGTCCTCGGCGGTGACGATCTCGCCGGAGAACTCGCGGAAGTAGCCCCGGACCTTGCTCACCATCATGTGGCGGACGGAGAAGCCGACGGTGGAGTGGCTGGCGTCGATGTCCCAGGTGCCGGCGATGTAGCCGGGGATCTGGACGCTGGTGCTGCTGGTCATGGTGTCTCCCTGGTGGTCGTGCGTGGCGGGGTGATGTCTGGCGTCAGCATAGTTGAGCGCTTGACTATTCCGCCAGTATTCTGTGCCCATGACCATGTCGGTGTCGCCGGAGTCCCTCCCCACGGGTGAGCCGCGCTGGCTCGATCCCGAGGAGCAGAAGGCGTGGCGCGCCTGGCTCTACAGCGCCCAGCTCCTGCTCGACCGGCTCGACCGCGAGCTCAGCCACCGCACCGGCATCTCGCACGCCTACTACGAGATCCTCGTCGCCCTCTCCGAGGCGCCCGAGCGCATGATGCGGATGAGCGAGCTGGCCGACCGGTGCCTCTCCTCCCGGAGCCGGCTCTCGCACGCCGTCTCGCGGCTGGAGGAGCGCGGCTGGGTGCGTCGGCAGGTGTGCGCGGAGGACGGGCGGGGTCAGCTCGCCGTCCTCACCGACGAGGGGTTCGCCGCGCTGGAGGGGGCGGCGCCGGTGCACGTCGAGGGCGTCCGGCGGGAGCTGTTCGACCAGCTCTCCCCCGCGCAGGTGGCCGCCATGCGCGACCTCGGCGAGACGCTGCTGCGCCACCTGGACCCGACGCGCATTCCCTGACCCGCGGCCCCCGGCTCAGCCGCGGGTGACGTCGTCCGGGGGCAGCGGCCAGCGCGGCACGCCCGCGACGGCGCCGTCGGGCAGGCGGCCGGGGAAGCGCGGCGGCCGCTTCTCCAGGAAGGCGGTCACCCCCTCGGCCGGGTCCGGCCCCTCCCCCAGCTCGACCAGCGCCCGGGACTCCGCGCGGTGGGCGTCCCAGGGCGAGGGGGCGCCGAGCATCGACCACAGCAGCTGCCGGGCGGCTCCCACGGCGACCCCGCTGGTGTTCGCCACGATCTCCCGGGCCAGCCCGTAGGCGGTCGGCAGCAGCTCGTCGTCGGGCACTACCCGGGACACCAGCCGGCCGCGCAGCGCCTCCGCGGCGTCGAACACCCGCCCGGTCGCGACCCACTCCATGGCCTGGCTGATGCCGACCACCCGGGGCAGGAACCAGGAGGACGCCGCCTCGGGCACGATCCCGACGCGGCCGAAGACGAACCCGAAGCGCGCCGACTTCGCGGCGATCCGGACGTCCATGGGCAGCGTGAGCGTCGCGCCGATGCCGACGGCCGGGCCGTTGACCGCCGCGATCACCGGCTTGCGCAGCGCGGCGAAGGGCAGCGAGGCGACACCCCCGGCGTCCCGGGGGAAGCCGCCGATCTCCTCGCTGAGCGGACCCGGCGGGCGCTCCCGGGTGCGCCGGTCGGAGAAGGTGTCCTTCCCGCCGCCGAGGTCGGCACCGGCGCAGAACGCCCGGCCCGACCCGGTCACGACCACCACGCGGACGTCGTCGTCGGCGTCCGCGGCCGCCGCGACCCGCCTCAGCTCGTCGGCCATCGTGAGGGTGAACGCGTTGAGCCGGTCCGGCCGGTGCAGCGTCACCGTCGCGACGCCGTCGGCCACCTCGTACCGCAGCTCGGTGAGGTCGCCGGTCATCGCCCCGCGCCCAGGGCCCCGGTGACGGTGAGCCGGGCGACGGCGTCGAGGTGCTCGGCCTCGTCCCCGAGCAGCAGCCGGTCGACCTTCGCCCGCCGCCAGTACAGGTGTGCGTCGTGCTCCCAGGTGAAGCCGATGCCGCCGTGCACCTGGATGAGGGTGCTCGCGGCCCGCTCGAAGGTCGCGGCCGCGCACGCCTTGGCCGCCGACGCCGCCAGCGGCAGCTCCGCGGGGTTGCAGTCGCTCGCCCACGCTGCCCACCAGACCAGCGAGCGCAGCTGCTCCACACCGACCCAGGCGTCGACCAGCATGTGCTTGATCGCCTGGTAGGAGCCGATCCGGCGGCCGAACGCCTCCCGCTCCTGGGCGTAGCCCACGCCCAGCTGCACGCACCGCTCGGCGCCGCCCAGGTCCTCCGCGGCCATGACGACCGCGCCCACCTGCCGGGCGCGGGCCCACAGCTCACCGGCGTCGGGGGTCAGCACGCGGCGGGAGGTCAGCCGGACGGAGGCCAGCCCACGGGTGGCGTCCAGCGGCCGGCCGGGCACGACCTCGCCCTCGCCGACGACCAGGTCCGCACCGTCCAGCCCCAGGAACAGGCCGGCGTCCGCGGCGTCGACCGACGGCGCGGAGCCGTCGACGGCCCCGTCCAGCACGGCGAACGCCGTCGACCCGTCGGCCAGCTGCGCGGCCAGGTCGGGGGCGTCGGCGAGCAGCACCGCGGCGCGCGCGGCCGTGACCAGCGAGGGCGCGGCCAGCACCGCGCCGCCCTGCTCGGCCACGACGGCGAGGTCGAGCAGCGGGCGCCCGGAGCCGCCGGCGGACTCCGGCACGGTGATGCCGAGGAAGCCGATGTCGGCCAGTGCCTTGCGTCCGGGTTCGAGGCGGCCGCCCTCCAGCCCCGCGCGCGCAGCCGCCGGCGAGGCGTTGCCCCGGTAGAAGTCGCGGGCGCCGTCGGCGATGTCGCGCTGGTCGGCGTCGAGGTCGAAGTTCATCGCGCCCCTCCCGAGAAGGGGGCGGTCTTGTCGCTGCGGGGCTCCGGCGGCAGGCCCAGCACCCGCTCGCCGAGGATGTTGCGCAGCACCTGGTCGGTGCCCCCGGCGATGCTGATGCCGGGCAGCCACGACTGGGTCCGCTGCCAGCGGTCGTCGCCGTCGGCGGTGGCGGCGTAGACGGCCTCGTCGCCGAGCAGCCGCACCCCGGCGTCGGCCATGAGCAGTCCGGCCTCGGTGCCGGCGAGCTTCCCGGCGCTGGCCTCGGGCCCCGGGATGCCGCCCTGGCTGAGGACGGTCAGCCGCCGGTACCCGGTGTAGCGGGCGGCGAGCGCCGCGACCACCGCCCGCCCGACCGCCTGGCGGGCGAGCACCTGCCGCTCGGGGTCCAGCCGCGGCAGCCGCTCCCGCGCGTGCCGGGCGAACTCCTCGACCGGCGCCCCGATGGCACCACCGGCGCCGCCGATGGCCACCCGCTCGTTCATCAGCGTGGTCAGCGCGACCCGCCACCCCTCGCCGGGCTCGCCGAGGCGCTCCTCGTCGGGGATGCGCACGTCGTCGAAGAAGACCTCGTTGAAGTCCGCCTGCCCGCCCATCTGGCGCAGCGGGCGCACCGTCACGCCCGGGGCGTGCATGTCGACGACGAACATGGTGAGCCCGGCGTGCTTGGGCTTCTCGGGGTCGGTGCGGGTGAGCAGGATGCCGAAGTCGGCGACGTGCGCCAGCGTCGTCCACACCTTCTGCCCGTTGACGACCCAGTCGTCGCCGTCGCGGACGGCGGTGGTGCGCAGCGCGGCGAGGTCCGAGCCCGACGCCGGCTCGCTGAACAGCTGGCACCACACCTCGTCGGCGCGCAGCAGCGGGGCGAGGTAACGCTCGCGCTGCTCCTGGCTGCCGTGGGCGATGACGGTGGGCCCGCACATGCCGATGCCGATGTGGTTGATCAGTGCCGGCACCCGGGCCCGGGCGAGCTCCTGGCCGACGATCGCCTGCTGCACGAGCGTGCCGCCCTGGCCGCCGTACTCCCGCGGCCAGGTGACGCCGACCAGCCCGGCCTCGGCCAGCACCCGCTGGGTGCGGCGCATCTCGGCCTCGTGGGTGCGGGCGTCGATCCCCTCCTGGCCCGGCGCGAGGTGCAGCAGCTCGTCGGCGTGCTCCTCGAGCAGGGCGCGCACCCGCGCCCGGTACTCGGCCTCGTCGGGGCTGTCGTCGAAGTCCACGGGCACGCCTCTCGTCGGGGAGCGGGTCGGCCGCAGCGTGACAGGCGTCACCCGGAACGGTCAACGGTGACTGTTCCGGGTCGCGTGCACGGCCTACTGTTCCGCGGATGAGCGCCGAGCCCGTCACGGGCGGCGCCGCTCCCGGGCCCCGCTCCCGCTCGGAGCGGACCGCCGACAGCCGCCTGCTGATCCTCGACGCCGCCGTGGCCTGCCTGGTCGAGGACGGGTTCACCGGCGCCTCGACGCTCGCCGTCCAGGCCCGCGCCGGGGTCTCCCGCGGCCGGCTGCTGCACCACTTCCCCTCCCGCGCCGAGCTGCTCGTCGCCGCCGCCGAGCACCTGTCCACGACCCAGCTCGACGAGGTGCGGCGCCGGGCCGCGGCGCTGATGGAGGACGAGCCGACCGGGCGGGAGCGGGTCGACCGGGCGATCGACCTGATGTGGGCGACGTTCCAGGAGCCCCCGTTCTGGGCGGCGATGGAGCTCTGGACGGCGGCGCGCACCGACCCCGACCTGCGGGCGGCGCTGCGTGGCGAGGAGCGGCGGCTGCGGGCGTCCATCGCCGCGGTGGCCGACGGCATCTGGGGGCCGGAGATCGCCGGCGCCGCCACCTACGCCGACCTGTGCGAGCTGCTCTTCACGAGCATGCGGGGTGTGGCGCTGGTGTACGCGTTCGAGGACCGGCCGGCCGCCACCGATCCGCACCTGGCCCTCTGGAAGCGCCTCGCCGCGCGGCTGCTCGCCCTCGACAGTCAGGGTTGACCGCTCACTCCCCGCTCGCCACCATGACGCAGATCACATCGCGTCGGACGTCGAGGAGCAGCCGTGAGCGTCGAGATTCCTCCCCTGCAGGGCAGGGGCATGACCCTGAGCGACCAGCTGGCCCGCTGGAGCCGCGCGACGCCGGACGCGACGGCGCTGCGCTTCGAGGGGACGGGGCGCAGCTACGCCGAGCTGGACCAGCGCGTGACCCGCCTGGCCCGGGCGCTGCGGCAGCGCGGGGTCGGCACCGGTGACCGCGTCGCCGTCCTGACCCTCAACGGCATGGAGGGGTGGGAGTCCTACCTCGCCGGCGTCCGGCTGGGTGCGATCGTCGTCCCGGTCAACTTCCGGCTGGTGGCCGACGAGGTTGCCTACGTGCTCACCGACTCCGGCGCCGTCGCGCTGGTCGTGGACGCCCCCCTGGCCGAGGTCGCCGCCAAGGCGCGCGAGCAGGCGCCGGACGTCGCCACCGCCCTGGTGGTCGGCGGCGGGGACGCCGGGCCGGGCAGCGAGGACTACGAGGCGGCGCTCGCCGCCGCCGGGACCGACCCGCTCGACGTCGTCGTGGACGAGGACGAGCCCGCGTTCATCATGTACACGTCCGGGACCACCGGGCGCCCCAAGGGCGCGGTGCTGACGCACCGGAACCTGCTCCTGCACGCGTTCAGCCAGATCACGACGCTGGGCTGGGACCCCGACGACCGGGTGGGCGTACCCGGCGCGCCGCTGTTCCACATCGCCGGCCTCGCCGGTGGGCTGCCCCCGCTGCTCCTCGGCGGCGTCCACGTGATCATCAAGTCGGGCGCCTTCGACCCGGCCGCGACGCTGGACATGATGGAGCGGGAGAAGGCCTCCAGCATCTTCCTCGTACCCGCGATGTGGGCCGCCGTGCTCGCCGTCCCCAACCTCGCCGCCCGCGACCTCTCGTCGCTGCGGCGGGTCTCCTGGGGCGCGGCCCCCGCCTCCACGACGCTGCTGCGCGCGCTGATCGACGCCTTCCCCCAGGCGGAGGTGGTCACCGCGTTCGGCCAGACCGAGTGCAGCCCCGTCACCTGCCTGCTGCGCGGTGAGGACTCCGTGCGCAAGATCGGCTCGGTCGGCACGCCGATCCTCAACGTCGAGGTCCGGGTGGTCGACGAGGCGATGGAGGACGTCCCGCGGGGCGAGGTGGGCGAGATCGTCTACCGCAGCCCGATGGTGATGAAGGAGTACTGGAACAAGCCGGAGGCGACCGCGGAGGCGTTCGCCGGCGGCTGGTTCCACTCCGGCGACCTGGTCCGCCAGGACGAGGACGGCTACTTCTACGTCGTCGACCGCAAGAAGGACATGATCATCTCCGGCGGGGAGAACATCTACTGCGCCGAGGTGGAGAACGTCCTGGCCGCCCACCCGAAGGTCGCCGAGGTCGCGCTGATCGGCGTCCCCGACACCCGCTACGGCGAGGCGCCCCTGGCCGTCGTCGCCCCGCGCGACGCAGCCGACCCGCCGACCTCCGAGGAGCTCGGCACCTGGTGCCGCGAGCGGCTGGCCCGCTACAAGAACCCGCGGGAGTACTCGGTGGTCGGGGCGCTGCCGCGCAACCCGAGCGGCAAGGTGCTCAAGACCGCGCTGCGGCAGGAGCACTCGGCAGGCTCCCTGGTCGCCGAGCCCGTGGTCTAGTCAGTCGGCCTGGCCGGGCCGTACCAGCCCCGACTCGTAGGCGACCACCACCGCCTGCACCCGGTCCCGCACCCCCAGCTTGGCGAGCACGCGCGCCACGTGGGTCTTCACCGTGCCCTCGCCCAGCACGAGGCGGTCGGCGATCTCGGCGTTGGACAGGCCCCGGGCGACCAGCCGCAGCACCTCCTCCTCGCGCGCGGTCAGCCGGTCGAGGCCGGGCGGCCGTGCCAGGGTGGGTCCGACCCGGCGCACGTGGTCGTCGAGCAGGCGCCGGAGCAGGCTGGGCGCGAGCAGCACGTCACCGGTGCCGGCCGACCGGACGGCGGCGACCAGCTGCTCGCGCGGCATCGACTTGAGCAGGAACCCGGCCGCGCCGGCGCGCAGGGCCTCCACCAGGTGCTCGTCGGCGTCGAACGTCGTCAGCATGACCACCGCCGTCGCCGCGGCGGGGTCGGCGCAGATGCGGCGGGCGGCCTGGATGCCGTCCAGGCGGGGCATCCGGACGTCGACGAGCGCGACGTCGGGGCGCAGCTGCCGGCACAGGCCCACGGCGTCCACCCCGTCGCCGGCCTCCCCGACGACCTCCAGCCCGGCCTCGGCCTCCAGGATCATCCGGAGCCCGGCCCGCACGAGGGCCTCGTCGTCGGCCAGGAGCACCCGGACGCTCATACCGGCGCAGGCTCCGGCACCGGGACGGGCAGCACCGCGCGGGTGGTCCAGCCGCTCCCGTCGGCCCGCGGCCCGGCGGTCATGCCGCCGTCGAAGAGCGCCACGCGCTCCCGGAGGCCCAGGAGGCCGTGCCCCGCCCGCCCGGGATCGCCGCCGCCCGGGCCGTCGTCGGACACCTCGACGGTCAGCGCCTCGTCGGCGAACTCCAGCACCACGCGGATCGGCGCACCAGGGGCGTGCCGGAGCGCGTTGGTCAGCGACTCCTGCACGATCCGGTAGGCGGTCGCCTCCACGGCGGCCGGCAGCGGGCGGACGGGGCCGTCCGTCGTCACCTCGACGTCCCGCCCGGCTGTCCGCGCCGCCACGACGAGCTCGTCGATGGCGGCGATCGAGCCGGGCGACGCGTCCGGGGGCCCGTCGTCCGCGTGCTCCCGGAGGACGCGCAGCATCCGGTGCAGGTCGTCGAGGGCCGTGCGGCCGGACGCGAGCACGACGTCCAGCGCCCGGGCCGCGGCCGGCTCGCGGGTTCCCAGGCTGGCCTGGGCCGCGTCGGCGTGCAGGAGCATGAGCGTGACCCCGTGCCCGACGACGTCGTGCATCTCGCGGGCGATCCGGCGGCGTTCCGCGGCCAGCGCGCCGGCCCGCTGGGCCTCCTGCCGGTGCTCGCGTTCCTGCGCCGCGACGGCCTCGCGCTCGGCCGCGACCGCCCGGTCCAGCCGTTCGCGGGCCAGCCGGGCGAAGACCCAGACGACGACCGGGATCGCCATGTTGGCCACCTCGTCCGCGGCGTTCACCGGCCGGTCGGCGACGAACGGGTAGACCTGCACGGCGACCAGGACCGCGAGCAGCCCCACGGCGGCGTCCCGGCGGCGGTCGGCGTACTGGGCCACCGAGTAGGTGAGGACGAGGACCGCCACGAAGCCGGCGACGGCGGGCACCTCCCCCAGGACGGTCTGGAAGGCCAGGCCCGCGGCGCCGACGACGGCGGCGCCCACCGGCCTGGCTCGCCGGGCCACCAGGCTCGCCGTCATGACGGCGAAGGCCACGTGCTGCAGGCCGCGCGGACCGCTGAGCTCGTCGGCCGCCAGCAGCTCGATCTGACCGGCGACCGTGAGCGCAACGGCGAGCACGCCGTCGCGCACCGGGACCGGGAGGGCCCGCCACCTGCTCAGCACGCCTCGCATGGCGGGCAGCGTAGGGCCGTTCCGGCGCCGAACGGGTCCCTCGGACGGTCGATGCGGGGTCTGCCTCGCGGGGGATGGGCCGCCGACGCGCCGGCCCCGGGATCGGCCACGAGAGGGACGGCGGGTGCGGCCGGGATCGCCAGCGTGGACTCGACGGCGCGAACCACGCGCCCGCCACCGAGGAGAACGCTCATGACCACCTCCGCCGCCACCGCCACCGCCACGACCGACCCGGAGGGGGTGCAGCACCGCTCACCCCTGCCGGCCGCGGCCGGCATCGGCGCGCTGGGCGCCTTCGCCGCGGCCGCCGTCGTCCTCGGCGACCCGCTGGCGGGAGCCGCGAACGCCCAGGAGGCCGCCGTGGCGCTCAGCGGCGCCCCGGTCACGCTCGCCGCGACCCTGCTCGGCGGTTACGCGCTGCTCGCCACCGCGGTGGCCGGCGCGCTGGCCCGGCGGCTGGGGCGCTCCGGCGACACCGCGGCCGTGCGTCTGCTGCCGGTCCTCGGCGCCGGCCACGTGCTGCTGCTGGCCGCGACCTTCGCCGCGCTGGCGGCGGCGGTGGTCGTGGGCACCCAGGTGCTGGGCGGAGGGGTGACCCCGACGGGCGCGGAGACCGGGCTGATCGTGATGAACGTCGTCCACCCGATGGCCGCCTGGGTGGGAGCGGGTTTCCTCGTCGCCGTGGCGGTCGCAGCCCGCGGTACCTCCCGCGCGCTGTCGGTGGTCAGCGCCGTCTTCGCGGCAGGTCTCCTGCTGCCGCCGGTGGGCTGGGCGGTCACCTACCTGATGGCCTTCTGGTTCGCGGGCGTCGGCGTGTGGCTCTGGCGCGCGCGCTGAGCCGGGCCCCTCGGCAGTCCGCCTCGTCGTGCCGGCACCGGCCCCGCAGCCGGCGCCGGAACGACCCGGGTCAGGGGGTGGCGGTGTCGAAGAGGTCGCGCGAGACGACGCCGGTGTCGGGGTTGTCGGTGAACATCCCGTCGATGCCGGCCTCCCAGAAGGCGAGGTGCTCCTCCAGCGCCTGGCCGTAGTCGTCGGGCGCGACGCCGGCCCGCAGCGCCGGGGGCAGGAAGACGTTCTCGTTGCGGAACGTGTACGGGTGCACCAGCAGGCCGGCCCGGTGCGCGTCGTCGACCAGCGCCGTCGGGGTGCCGAGCGTGCCGTCGGGGTTGCGCGGGATGACCTGGCTCTTCTCCGGGCCCACGCCCTCGGCGTACGCGGCGATCTCCTGCAGCCCCGCCGCGGTGGCGAGATCGGCGTAGGTGCGGGGGTCGCCGGCGGCGGTGAGGTCGTAGGGCCGGCCCGAGGCCGACAGCAGCTGCACCAGCGGCACGCGCACCCCCTTCGCCTCCAGCTCCCGCAGGTTCGCCGTCTCGAAGGACTGGATGAAGACCGGCGAGGTGTGCTTGTGCACCCGCGCCTCCTGCAGGTCGGCCATCAGCGGCTCCTCGAGGGAGAGCCCGATCGAGTCGAAGTACGTGGGGTGCTTGGTCTCGACGTAGACGCCGATCTCGCGACGCAGCTCCTTCGTGAGCCGGGCCCGCAGCTCGAGCACCTCGTCGAGGGTCGGCACCTGGTAGAGGCCGTCGTAGAGGGTGTTCTCCTCGCGCACCTCGGGCAGCCGCTCGACGGCCCGGAGGGTGCGCAGCTCGGCGAGGGTGAAGTCCTCGGTGAACCAGCCGGCCAGCGGGGCGCCGTCGATGACCTTGGTCGTGCGGCGGTCGGCGAACTCCGGCCGGCTCGCGACGTCCGTGGTCCCGGAGATCTCGTTCTCGTGGCGGGCGACGAGGACGCCGTCCTTGGTGCTCACCACGTCGGGCTCGATGTAGTCGGCACCCATGCGGGCGGCGAGCTCGTAGGCGGCGAGCGTGTGCTCCGGCCGGTAGCCCGAGGCGCCCCGGTGGCCCACGACGAGCAGGTCGTCGGCGAGCGCGGTGGCGGGCTCGGGGGCCGGCGGCTTCGGTGCGGCGGTCGCGGGGACGGCCGCCGGGACGGCGAGGGACAGGGGGACGGCGACCGCGACGGCGGCGACCGTGGCACGCAGGCGGCGTGCTCGGGACATCGGGACTCCCGCGGGCTCGGACGGCGACCGTCGCCGTCGGCTCCGCGAGGTGATCCCAGCGAGGCCAGGTGCCCGGAGCCGGTCCCCCGCCTCAACTCCGGGTGACGAGCTGGTGGCGTGCCCGTGCCGCGCCGGGTCAGCCGGCCCAGACCTCGCCGACGCGCGCCACGGCGGCCGCCGCCTGCGCCCGCCCGGCCCGCGCGGCGGGCTCCCGCGCGGCGGGGTCGAGGACGTTGCGGCCGATGGCCGCGCGGGCGGCCTCGTCCGGCGAGACGACCGCGACCCGCGACACCATGCCCGTGACCTGCGCGTCGACGCTGGCCAGTGGGCCGACCCCGCGCGGGATCGGCGCCAGGACGACCAGCCGGTCGTAGCCCTGGGCGAGGTCGGCGTTGGCGGCCGAGCGCATGCCGCCGTCGACGTAGCGGCGGCCGTCGACGGTGACCGGCGGGTAGACCCCGGGCACCGCGCAGCTCGCGGCCACGGCGTGCACCAGCGGGACGCCGGACTCCCGGTCGAAGGTGCGGAACTCGCCGGTGGCGGCGTCCACAGCGGTGATGACGAGCTCGCGCTCCGGCCACTCGCGGGACACCAGCCGCGAACCGATGACGTCCAGCCGCTCCTGCTCCGTCGGCGTCAGCCCGGCGGCCTCCGCCGCGAGCGCCAGGGCGCCGATCCGGCGGCGGAACTCCACGTCGCGGCCGCGGCTGGCGACCATCGCCCAGCCGTAGCGGAGCAGGTTGCCGCGGGTCATCCGGGCCACCCGCTCCTGCACCGGGGGCTCCAGCTGCCGGGCATACATCTCCTCCAGCGGAGCCCCGCTGGTGAGCTGGGCGCCGACGACGGAGCCCGCCGAGGTGCCGACGACGAGATCGGCTCCGGTGAGGTCGATCCCTGCCTCGGCCAGCCCCGCGAGCACGCCGATCTCCCAGGCGATGCCGGTGATGCCCCCGCCGCCGAGGACGAGGGCGGTGCGCTGGTCGCTCATGCGGCTCATCCTCACAGACCCCTCGACAGGCGCTGTGAGCTGGGCCACCCTGTGGCTCAGCTCACCCGACGAGAGGAAACGAATGACCACCGTGCAGTCCGCCCCGGCACCCACCACGGTCAGCTGGCCGCCCGGGCTGCCCCGGTCCCTGGACTACCCGAGCGTGCCGGTGGGCTCCATCCTGCGGGCCGCTGTGCGCCGGTGGGGCGACCGGACGGCGTTCGTCGACCACGACGTGCCGCTCACCTTCACCGAGATGGGTGCCCGCGCGCACGCGGTCGCGGGCTGGCTGGCCGACCACGGCATCGGGCGGGGCGACGTCGTCGCCGTCCACATCCCGAACTGCCGGCAGTACCCGCCGCTCTACTACGGGATCCTGCTGGCCGGCGCGACCTTCTCCCCCACCAACCCGCTGCTGCCGGCTGCCGACCTCGCCGCCCAGCTCACCGACGCCGGCGCGAAGGCGCTGATCACCTGGGACCAGGTGCTGCCCTTCGTCCGGGGAGCGCTCGCGCAGACCCCGGTGGAGACGGTCGTCGTCACCGGGGAAGCGCACACCCTCGACTTCGCCGCCCGCCTCGACGGCCTCGAGCCGGCCGACGTCGACCTCGCCGACCTGCTCGCCGGTGACCCGACCGACCGGCACCTCGACGCCGACCTCGACGTCGCGGCCGACCTGGCGCACCTCGCCTACACCGGCGGAACGACCGGCGTCAGCAAGGGCGTGGAGCTGCCGCACCGCCAGGTGGTGACCAACGTCCTGCAGTCGGGCTGCTGGACCTCCGGGGCGATCCCCGCGCTCGACGACGAGGGCGACGTGACGCTGCAGCAGGAGCTCGGCCCCGACGAGTACCCGACCCGGCTCGGTGAGGCCCGGATCATCAACCTGACGCCGTGGTTCCACGCGATGGGGGCGATCGGCTACCTCAACGGCATGGTCATGGGCGGCACGATGACCGTCATCCACATGCGCTTCGACCCGGTGAAGTACGTCGAGGACATGGTCCGGTACGAGGTGACCTCCATCGGCGGCGCGCCCCCGGTCTTCGTGGCGCTGCTGCAGGTTCCCGGGTTCGCCGAGGCCGACCTCTCGCACGTCCGGGGCATCAGCAGCGGCGCGGCTCCCCTCCCGGTCTCGCTGATCGAGAAGATGCAGGCGCTCATGCCGAACGCCACGATCGGCGAGGGCTACGGGCTGACGGAGGTGACCATGATGGCCACCGGCAACCCGACCTTCCGTTCCGGCACCCGCAAGCCGGGCACGGTGGGCGTGCCGATCTTCGACACCGAGATCACCATCCGCCCGCTCGGCGGCGGCGACCCGCTGCCGGCCGGTGAGCGGGGCGAGGTCTGCATCCGCGGCCCCCAGGTGATGCGCGGCTACGCGCACCGGCCCGAGGCCACGGCAGAGTCGATCGACGCCGACGGCTGGTTCCACTCCGGCGACGTCGGCATCCTCGACGAGGACGGCTACCTCTCCATCGTCGACCGCACCAAGGACATGCTTCTCTACAAGGGCTACAACGTCTTCCCGCGCGAGCTGGAGGAGATCCTGTTCGGCGTCCCAGGGGTGGCCGGCGCAGCGGTGGTCGGGCGCCCGGACGAGGACGCCGGCGAGCTGCCGGTGGCCTACGTGGTGCGCAAGGACGACGCGGACGGCACCGCGCTGACCGCCGAGTCGGTCATGGCGGCGGTCAACGACAAGGTGACCCCGTACAAGCGGCTGCGCGACGTGCGCTTCATCGACGCGATCCCGGTCTCGGCGGCCGGAAAGGTGCTCAAGCGGGAGCTCGCCGCCCGCGAGCGCGAGGCCGTCGGCGGCTGAGGCGCAGCGCGCCGCCGCACCCCGAACGGGTGCGGCGGCGCGCATCCGTGCTCGCCGCTCACTATCGTCCGCGGCGTGGAGGAGCAGCGGAACGGTCTGGAGACCGAGCACACCGGCGTGCGCATCGCGCACGTCGAGCAGACCCCGGTCCGCCAGGTGTGGCGCCGCGTCGTCATCGCGGCGATCGTCCTCTTCATCGTGATCCTGATCGTCTACCTGGACCGCGACGGCTACGAGGACAGCAAGGGCGGTCCCATCTCCGTCCTCGATGCCGCCTACTACGCGACGGTCAGCCTCTCCACCACCGGCTACGGCGACATCACGCCGGTCACCCCTGGGGCACGGCTGACCAACGTCCTGCTGATCACGCCGCTGCGGATCATGTTCCTGATCGTCCTCATCGGAACGACCCTCGAGGCGCTGACCGCGCGCTCGCGCGAGGAGTTCCGCATCCACCGCTGGAGGTCCCGCGTGCGCCAGCACGTCATCGTGTGCGGCTACGGCACCAAGGGCCGCAGCGCCATCCGCTCCCTGCAGGCCAGCGGGACACCGCTGGAGAAGATCGTGGTCGTCGACCCCGAGCCCCGGGCGATCGACGAGGCCAACGCGATGGGGCTCACCGGCATCGTCGGCGACGCCGGCCGCACCGAGGTGCTCCGCCGGGCGGCCGTCGAACGCGCCCGGTCGGTGATCGTGGCGGCGAACCGGGACGACGCCTCGGTGCTCATCACCCTGACCGTCCGCCAGCTCAACCCGAGCGTGCCGATCACCACCAGTGTCCGCGAGGAGGAGAACGCCAACCTCCTGCGGCAGTCCGGCGCCGACACGGTCATCACCACGTCGGCGACCTCCGGCCGGCTGCTGGGCCTCTCCACCGACGCCCCGCGCGTGGTCGCCGTGGTCGAGGACCTGGTCACCGGGGGCCAGGGCCTGGACCTGCACCAGCGGACGGTCACCGCCGACGAGGTGGGGCTGGGGCCGCGCCAGCTGCGCGACATCGTGCTGTCGGTGACCCGCGGCGGCCGCACGCTGCGCTTCGACGACCCGCTGATCGGCACCCTGCAGCCGGAGGACGTGCTCGTCGTGGTGAAGGCGCACGACCCGGGGAAGGGCATGCGTCCGCCGACGCAATGACACATGTCGACCCTCCGGGCCGACGACCGCGGCCAGTACATCGCGATCCTCCGGATCGCACCGCGATCACATCGTCGTCCTCCGGACGACACCGCGGCCACGTGCCGTCCCCCTGCGCCGCTGAGCCGCTGCGTCCCGGCTGCGCGGACCCCTCCGGGGTCCACTCGCCGCGACAGGACTCCCTACTTCCGGAGCACCCAGGTGGTCGTGGGCTCGTCGCGGCCGCGCAGCTCCACCTGCTCACCGCGCACCCAGCGGATCCGCTCGTCGTCGGAGGCCGCCAGCACCGTCGGCTCGCTGGCGACCGCCCGGCCCGGGTGCTCCTTGGCGAGCTCGGTGAGCCGCGCCGCCTCGTTCACCGGGTCCCCGATCACCGTGTACTCCAGCCGGCTGGCCGCACCCACCTGCCCGGCCCACACCCGGCCGCACGCGACCCCCACCCCGACGTCGACCTCGCCGGCCTCGGCGACGGCGTCGCAGATGCGCCGGGCGGCCCGCAGCGCGGCACCGGCGGGATCGGGGTGGTCGGCCGGGGCACCGAAGACGCACAGGGCGGCGTCGCCCTCGAACTTGTTCACCAGCCCGCCCTCGCCCTCGATGGTGTCGACGACGATGCCGAAGAACCGGTTGAGCAGGCCGACCATCTCCTCGGGCCCGGTGCGCCGCACCAGCGAGGTGGAGCCGGCGATGTCCACGAACAGCGCGGCGACGGTGCGCTCCTCGCCGCCCAGGGAGACCCCGGTGGCCAGCGCCCGCTGGGCGACCGTCGTCCCGACGTGCCGCCCGAACAGGTCGCGCAGCCGCTCCCGCTCGGCCAGCCCCGCGACCATGGAGTTGACGCCCTCCTGCAGCAGGCCGATCTCCCCGGCGTCGTCGACGACCACGTCGACGTCGTAGTCCCCGGAGCCGACCTGCTGCACCGCCCGGCGCAGGTCGCGCAGCGGCTGGCCGACGGCGCGGGCGGTGAGCACGGTGGCCAGCGCCCCCACCAGCAGCGCGACCACGACCAGGAACACGACGGCGGTGCGTCCCGGGCCGTCCGGGTTGCTCGGGTCCAGGTACAGCAGCACGACGCCCACCATCGGCACTCCGCTGGTGAGCCCCCAGGTGAGCAGCAGGCGGATGCGGACGCCCAGGGTGAGCGCTCCCGCGGGCGGGTGGGCCGCCAGCGCACGGGCGGTGACCGCGCGGGCGGCCCGGGCGACCAGCAGGTAGGTGACACCGGCGGTGACCACGCCGCCGAGCACCACGGCGACGGCGATCCGGGCGCCCACCCGGGCGTCGGGGAAGGTGAGCGCCCCGATCGCGCCCATCAGCACCGCGCCCAGCAGCCAGACCACCGCCCCGACGAGGGCGGTGTCCAGCGGGAGGCGCAGGGCCTGCCTGGCCTCCTCGCCGGTGGGTTCCCGGCCGGCCATCAGCCAGCGGTTCGTGGCCCGCTGCCGGCGCAGCCCCCCGATCGTGGCCAGGGGCAGCGCGACGGCGAGGTAGACCGCGGCCGCCCCGAGCACCTCGGCGCGGCCGGCGCTGCTGCCGCTGTCCTCCACCCCGATGAGCAGCAGCACCACGGTGGCGACACCGATCAGGTTGGCCGCGATGACCAGCAGCACGATGACCGGGACGGCCAGCCGGCCGCTGGGCGCCCACTCGGCCCAGCCGGTCAACCGACGGCGCACGTCGGCGCCCGCGATGCTCACGACGGGCTCAACGAGCCCCGGCCGATGTCGGCACGGCCACCGCCCGAAACGTGATCACGGCGTCATGATCACCGACCCGCGACCTCCGCCGCCCCCTCCGGTGGAGCGCCCTCCCCCTTCCGGGGACCCCCCGGGAGCGCGTGCGCCGGTGCTGTGACGGGCCCGCACGGGCAGGCATCATCACCCCGACGCCGGGGACACCCTCCCCGGACTGCGCAGGAGGAGGAGCCCGTGCCGAGCCCTCGACGGACCGACCGCGTCCGTCGGCGACGCCGGATCGACCTGCTGGTCTGCGTGCTGCTGGTTGTCGCGGTGGGGGTCCTGACGAGCGTCGTCGCCCTCGCCGGCGGTGGCGAGCGGGTGCGCCTGCTGTGGGTCGCGGCGACCGTCGCCGAGGACGGCAGTGCCCGGATCACCGAGGTGATCGACTACGACTTCGGCGGGGAGGAACGGCGCGGGATCCTCCGCCAGGTCCCGGGCCTGGACCCTGCCGAGCCGGTGGGGGCCATGTCACCGGACGCCCCCGACGACGTGACCGTCAGCGCGGACGGCGAGATCCGCGTCGGCGACCCCGACCGGACGGTGACCGGACGGCACCGGTACGTCCTCGGCTACACCCTGGACGGCGTCGTCTCCGGCGACCGGCTGGCCTGGGACGCCGTGGGCACCGGCTGGGATGTCCCCATCGACGAGATCGAGGTGCACGTGAGCGCGCCGGCCGAGCTGGCGGGGAGCCGCTGCTCCGCGGGCGAGGCCGGAGCCACCGATGCCTGCGACGTCGAGCCGGCCGGGCCCGGCCGGCTCTCCGCCCGGGTGGACTCCCTGGACGCCGGGGAGGGCGTCACGGTCACCGCGACGACGGGTGCCGCCCTCGACGGCGCCCCGGCGCTGCCCGCACCACCGGCGACCGCGCCTCCGGCGGGCGGCACGGGGCCGCTGGTGCCCGGAGCCGTCGCCGCTGTCGCCGCGCTGCTCGCGGCGGCGGGCGCGCTGGCCGCGATCCGGCGCGCCGGCCGGGAGCGGGTGCCGGCGGTCGGCATCCCGGTGACCTCCGCCCCCGGCGAGGACGCGCGGATCGACCTGGCGACGCTCGCCGACCACGCCACCCCCTCCCCCGCCCTGCCGGGAAACCTGCCTCCCGCGCAGGGCGGCGTGCTGCTGGCCGGCGCCGTCACCCCCGCGCACAAGGCCGCCTGGCTGATCGACCAGGCCGTGGCCGGCACCCTCGACCTGGAGTCACCGGACGGGCAGCCAGAGGAGGTCGTCCTGGTGCGTCGGGAGCCGGGCGACGGGGAGGTCCGCCGGCTGCTGGACCTGCTGTTCCGCGACCGGGACCGGCTCCCGCTCGGTGAGTACGACGAAGCCTTCGCCGCAGGCTGGGCGGAGCTCGGCACGCACCTCGACGCGTGGCAGGGCACCAGCGGCCTGTGGGACGGCGACGCCGATCGCCGCGCCGGCCGTCTCCGGCTGCTGGGCGGCCTGGGCGCCGTCGTCGGCGTCGCCGTGGCCCTGCTCGCCGGCTACCTGTCGATCGAGGACGTGGGCCTGCCGCTCGCGCTGGCGGCGATCGGTGGCGCGCTGGCCGGGGCGGGCGCGGCCACCGCGATCGCCGGATGGGAGCTGCGCGTGCTCACGCCGGCCGGCTCCGCGGCGTGGCTGCAGGTCGAGTCGCTGCGGCGGTTCCTCGCCGCGTCCCCGCCGACGGCGCTCGACGAGGCGATCGCCTCCGGTCAGCTCGGCCGCTACACCGCCTGGGCCGTCTCGCTGGGTGAGGCGGAGCGGTGGTCGCAGCTCGCCTCGACCGTCGACGTCCCGGCCCGCTCGGGCCAGGACGCCCGGTACCTGCACTACGCGGCCTACGGGCCGGTCCTGCTCGCCGGGTGCAGCACGGCCGGCACCGCGCCGTCGTCGTCCTCCGGTGGGAACGTCGGGGGGAGCGTCGGGGGTGGTGCCGGTGGAGGTGGCGGCGGCTCCTGGTGAGTGCTGGGTGACCGCGGCGCCGGTCACCTCGCCGGAGGCGCCACCGCCACACCACGCGAACGCACGAAGGGCCCGGTCAGCTGACCGGGCCCTTCGTGGTGGAGCTTCAGGGGTGGAGGTGGCGGGAATCGAACCCGCGTCCTTCGACGCATATCCAGGGCTTCTCCGAGCGCAGTTCGCTACTGCCTCTGCTCGACCCCATCGATCTCGCGAACAAGTCGATGTGACGGGCCCAGTCGCTGTGAGGTGTCCCATGAACGCCCGCGACCGGCGCTCATGGTGAGTCATCTAGCTGATGCCAGGATCCGGGCCGATGACGAACCCGGGCTGACAGACTCACTCCTGCTGCTTAGGCAGCGAGAGCGAAGTCGCGCTGACTGGAGTCGGCGCTTGTGTTGTTTCCAACGCGTGGTTAACGAGCTCATCGTTGGCTTCCTCGGCTCGCTTCCCCTGGACACCCGACCGAAGTCGAGACCAATCACCCCCTGTGTAGTTGTTCAGACAGCGTAACGGGCCGGTCCAGCCGGTTGTTCCCCGCCGCCCCCGCGCGTCCGGAGAGCTGCGCGGCGGGTGGCGCGGTGCCCTCCGTCAGATCCAGTCGCGGCGCTTGAACACCAGGTACAGCGTGAGGCTGACCCCGAACATCAGCAGCAGCGCGAACGGGTAGCCCCACACCTCGTCGAGCTCGGGCATGTGGTCGAAGTTCATGCCGTAGACGCCGCCCACCAGACTCGGGGCGAACAGGATGGCCGCCCAGGCCGAGATCTTCTTGACCTCCTCGCCCTGGGCGATGCTGGTCTCGGTGAGCTCGCGGATCTCCTCGTTCTGCCGCTGCGCCACCAGGGTGGCGTTCACGGTGAGGATGTCGCGCAGCTGCAGGCGGAAGCCCTCCACCCGCTCGTTGACCTGCACCACGTGGTCGGCGACGTCGCGCAGGTAGCTGCGCAGCTCCTCGTCCACGCCGTACTTGTCGAAACCGGCGGTGATCGCGGCGATGATGCCGGTCAGGGGCTGCGCCGCGCGCTGGAACTCCAGCACCTCCTGCGACAGCTCGTAGATGCGCCGCGAGACACCGGGGTCACCGCCGAACACCTGGGTCTCGATCTCGTCGATGTCGTTGGCCAGCCCCTCGACGACCGGCCCGTACCCGTCGACGACCGCGTCCAGGGCCGCGTACAGCACCGCCTCGCTGCCCTTGGCCAGCAGCGCCGGCTCGCTCTCCAGCCGGCGGCGCACCCGGGCCAGGTCGGGGGACTCGCTGTGCCGCACGGTGATCGCGAAGTCGGGCCCGAGGAACAGGTGCAGCTCCCCGAACTCCACCTCCTCCAGCGCGTCGACGTACCGCGCGGCCTTGAGCACGACGAACAGCGTGCTGCCGTAGCGCTCGAACTTCGGCCGCTGGTGCGCCTTGATCGCGTCCTCGACGGCGAGCTCGGGCAGGTCGAAGAGCTCGGCCAGCGCGCCGAGCTCCCCGGGCTCCGGCCGGTAGAGCCCCAGCCAGGCCAGCCGGTGCTCACCGAGCGAGAGCTCCTCCCGGCTCTCGGCCGGCGAGTCGGGCGTGGCCACGCGGCGGCCGTCGGAGTAGACGGCGTTGTCCACGATCCGCGAGGGTTCCGACGCCAGGGCCGACACCGACGTCGATCCCGCACCGGGCGGAGCCGGCTGCCGGACGGGCGGGAAGAGCTCGAGCCGCGGTCGGCGGGTGAGGGTGGACAGGGCGGTCAGCGGCGCACGGCGACGCTCGGCCATGACGGACTCCCGGGGCGAGGGGACGACGGTGGGCACCGGTGCGGTCCTCGCGGCCCCTCAGCGGGGAGGGGCGCCTCAGCGGGCGGGGAGGACCTGGGGACCGGTACTGGGAGGCTCACTGCGCACGGCGTCCCCCTCCCGGCTCCGGGCTGTTCCCGCCCCTGATCTCGGCCGTCGTCCATCTTCCCACGCGGGCCCGGGAGCGCGGGCCGTGTCCTCGCCCACACGGGTGAACCGGTGGCCGCGGTGGGCGGCCGCCTGGACCGCGCCCGGCGATCGCTCGGCCGACGTCGTGACGCGCCCCGGTCAGGGCCGGGTCCGGCCCTGGCCCCGGAAGGACCCTGCTCCCCCGCAGTGGCCGGGTCAGCGGCCGAAGATGCCCTGGCCGAACGCCCCGTTGGCGGTCAGCACGCGCGACAGCCCCTTGCCCAGCTCGACCACGCGGGCCGTCTTCTCCGCGCCCAGCGACAACCACGGATCGGCGGCGAGGGCGTCGGTCTGCACCTCGATGCGGGCGCGCAGCTCGGCGCCCTCCTCGGTCAGACCGGCGTCGTCGAGGAGCCCCCGGTCGGCCAGCGCCGCGCACCCGGCCGTCCACTGCTCGTCGCTCCACCCGCGGGTCGCCTTGGCCGCGGGCACGGTGAACCCCCGGCCGGTGGCGCAGTGCGTGATCAGGGCCTCCAGCCCGGACAGGCCGGCGTGCACCAGGACGGCGACGTGCCCGTCCCCGCGGTGTTCGCGCAGCAGCGTGGCGCCGTGCCACGCGGCAAGCAGCGGCTCCTCCGGCCACGGCAGGTCGGCGTGCCCGGCGTACAGCGGCCGGCCTTCCGCGCTCAGCCCGGCGCACGCCTCGCGGAGCAGCCCGGCCAGCTCGGCCACCTCGGGGCTCCCGGCGGTCTCCTCGCCGAGCAGGCGGGTGAGCGAGGCGCGGGCGGCGTCCAGGCGGGCGGCGAGCACCTGCTCGGGCGATGCCAGCGACCACGCGCGCGGGATCATGTGCGCCACCAGCGAGGGCGCGAAGTTGTAGAAGGTCGCCGTCACGACCCCGGCGCCGACGGCGCCCATGGCCGCGGCCCGCCCGGCGAAGTAGACCATCCGGCCCGGCCGCAGGCCGACCGCACCGAGGTGCTCGTCCTGCTCCGGGGCGAAGTACAGCTGCGAGTGCAGCGGGTCGATCGCGCGGTGGGCGCGGCCGACGAGGGCAGGATCGAAGGCGGGTGCGGACTGATCGACGCTGACCATGGGCGCACCCTAGCCAGCGGCCACCGGAGGCAGTGAGCGGGACCACGCCACGCGGGTCCGCACCGTCGTGAAGCCCAGGCTCTCGTAGAGCCGCAGCGCTCCGGTGACGTTGTCGCTGTCGACGTCGAGGGCCGCCACGGTGCAGTCCCGCGCCGCGGCCGCGCGCAGGCTGTCGCCGATCATGGCCGAAGCCAGGCCGCGCCCCCGGGCACCGGGGAGCACGCCGATCTGGCCGAGCACCACCTCGCGGTAGCCGCGGGCCCGCGTGTCGGCCTCGTACACGTAGGCCAGCACGTACCCGGCGACGGCGCCGTCGGCGACGGCGACGGCGAGCACGGAGAGGTCGGGGCGGAAGGCGCGGCTGCCGGTGAACAGCCGCTGCCAGGACTCGGCGTCGCGCTCGCTCGACCCGTGGTGCTCGGTGAAGGCCGCGTTGTGCGCGCGCCGCACCTCGTCGTCGCGGTCCCAGGTGAAAGGGACGAGATCCACGGCGGAGACCTGGCGGGTCTCCGGCAGGTCGGCGAGCCGGCGCTCCATGGTGCGGTACCAGCGCTCCGCCTCGAGCCCGCTCTGCTCGACCAGCCGCTCCAGCCGCGGCTGCGTGCCCGAGACGGCCACCACCAGCCGGGCGGGGGCCTCCGGGTGCCGCTCGGCGTGCACCTCCGCGCCGCGGGCGAGCTCCCACCGCAGCAGCGCCGTCCCGATGCCCTGGCCGCGCCCGGCGGGGTGCACCCGGCCGTCGAGGACGATCCGGAAGGCGTCGCGGAAGGTGGGGCTGGCCGAGACCACCGCGTAGGCGGCGAGCGCGCCGTCCGCGTCGGTGACGGCCACGCCGTCCCGCCCCGGGTCGACGCCCCAGCCGGCCCACTCCTCGGCGACGTCGTAGGCGTCGGGGAACTCCCCGGTGTCGTCGAGCGGCTCGGCCGCGATCAGCAGCTCGGCCACCGCCGGGACGTCGTCGCTGCTCAGCGGACGGACGGCGAGGCCGCCGGGGACGGTGGGGAGAGCGGGCACGGCTGCAGAGGGTAGGCAGCCGTGCGGCGCGGGGCGAGCGCTTTTCTACAGCCGCACGAACAGGCAGAACGGGTGGCCCGCAGGATCGGTGAACACGCGGACGTCCTCCTCCGCATCCGTGTGCCCGCCGACCCGGCGCGCGCCACCCGCCTCGGCAACCGCCGTGGCGGCGTCGAGGTCGTCGACCTGGAAGTCCAGGTGCAGCTGCATCTGCTGGGTGCCCGGCTGCGGCGGCCACACGGGCGGCACGTGGTCGTCCTCCCGTTGGAAGGAGAGCCCCGGACCGCCGTCCTCGGGCCGCAGCGTGGCCCACTGCGGATCGTCGTCGCCGATCGGCCAGCCGAGCAGGCGCTGGTAGAAGCGGGCCAGCCCCTGCGGGTCCGGCGTGCCGAGGACGGTCGCCGTCAGGCGGATGCTCGGGGTCACGCCTCGATCGTGAACAGCCGGGCGCCGTTGTGCCACAGGACGGCCCGCAGCCACTCCTCCCCCAGGTCCAGCCGGTGCAGCGCGGCCAGCTGGTGGGCGTAGGGATACGGGATGGACGGGAAGTCGCTGCCGAGGAGCACCTTGTCCCGCAGCGCGGCCAGCCGCGGGAGGTCCGCCGGGTCGAAGGGCATCAGCCGCTGGGTGAAGTCCGTGGCGAACATCGTGGTGTCCAGGTGGACCCGCTCGTAGCGCTCGGCCAGGTCGAGGAACTCCCGGTACTCCGGCATGCCGAGGTGGGCGATCACCAGCTGGAGCCGGGGGAACCGCTCGAGCAACCCCTGCATCGGCACCGGACCGGTGTGCTCCCCGGCCAGCGGCCCCGAACCGCAGTGGATGACCACCGGCGTGCCGGTCTGCTCCAGCCGCGCCCAGACGTCGTCGAGCAACCGGTCCCGCGGGTCGAAGGCGCCGACCTGCACGTGCACCTTGAAGATCCGCGCACCACGGTCGAGCGCGGTGGCGACGTAGTCGGTGACGCCCGGCTCGGGGAAGAACGTGGCCGACTGCAGCACCTGCGGGCGACCCGCGGCGAAGCCGGCCGACCACTCGTTGAGCCAGGCGGCCATTCCGGGCTTGTGCGGGTACGGCAGCGTCGGGAAGGCGCGCACCCCCAGCCGCGCCAGGACGGCGAGCCGCTCCTCCTCGGGCAGCCGGTAGGCCACCGGCCAGTCCGCCCCGTAGTGCGTGCCGGCCGCCTCGAAGTACTGCCACACCTTGGCCTGCACGCGCTCGGGCAGGACGTGCACGTGCACGTCCACCAGCCCGGGCAGGCCGAGCTCGCCCCAGTAGCGGGGGACGTCGTCGTCCGACTGCGGCGGCTGCACCTGGGCCATGCCAGGACCGTAGCCGCGGGCGCCGGTCCCGCAGGCGCCCGGTCAGCCGACGGTGACGACGACCTTGCCGCGCACGTGCCCGCCGGCGACGAGCTCGTGGGCCTGCGCGGTCTGCTCCAGCGGGAACGCCTTGGCGACCGCCACCCGCAGCTGACCGGCGTCGGCCATGCGTGCCAGCTCTTCCAGGTCGTGCCGCTCCGGGCGGACGAAGACGTAGCGCCCGCCCATGTCGTTGACCGAGGGGTCCACGACGCTGGCGATGCGGGCCACGTCGCGCACCTGCTGCGGCGCGTCGGCCAACGATTCCCCGCCGTTGAGGTCGAGCACGGCGTCCACCTTCTCGGTGAGCTGCTCGCTGATCGGGCCGGCCGAGTAGTCGAGCACCTCGGCGGCGCCGGCCTCGGTGAGGAAGCCGTGGTTGCGGGGGCTCGCGGTGCCGATGACGTGCGCGCCGAGCGCGACGGCGATCTGCACGGCGAAGAAGCCGACCCCACCGGCGGCCCGGTGCACCAGCACGCGGTCGCCCTCACCGACTCGGAGCGCCTCGGTGAGCGCCTGGTAGGCGGTCAGGCCGGCCAGCGGCACGCCGCCGGCCTCGGTGAAGGACAGCGACTCCGGCTTGTGCGCCAGGCAGCGCTGCGGGGCGGGCACGAGCTCGGCCGCCGTCCCCCACTGGACGTCGTCGCGCCGCAGGTACCCGAGCACCTCGTCGCCCGGGGCGAAGTCGACCACGGCGGGGCCGACCGCCTCCACCACGCCGGCGAGGTCCCAGCCCGGGACGATCGGGAAGTGGTGCGGGAAGAACCCGGCCAGGTGGCCCTCGCGGATGCCGATGTCGACCGGGTTGACGCCCGCGGCGCGGGTGCGCACGAGCACGGTGTCCGGGCCGACCGGCGGATCGGGGAGGTCGTCCCGCAGCTGCAGGACGTCCACGCCCCCGAACCGGTCGTACGCGATGCCCTTCACCGTCGTCCCTTCACGTACCGCCCGAAGGCCTTCTGGATCTCCCGGCGCGAGTCGCGCTCGGCGAGGTCGTGCCGCTTGTCGTAGGACTTCTTGCCCTTGGCCAGGGCGAGGGTGGCCTTGACCTTGCCGTCCTTGAAGTACAGGTCCAGCGGCACCAGCGTCAGGCCACCCTCACGGGTCTTGCCCATCAGCTTGTCGATCTCCTCGCGGTGCATGAGCACCTTGCGCTTGCGGCGCGGGGCGTGGTTGGTCCAGGTGCCCTGCACGTACTCGGGGATGTGCACGTGCTGCAGCCACACCTCGCCGTCGTCGATCGAGGCGAACCCGTCGACGAGCGAGGCACGGCCGGCCCGCAGGCTCTTCACCTCGGTGCCGGTGAGCACCAGGCCCACCTCGTAGGTGTCGAGGATCGAGTAGTCGTGCCGCGCCTTCTTGTTCTGGGCGATCAGCTTGCGCCCGGTCTCACGCGGCATGGCCCCAGGTTACCGGGCGGCGCGCCACCGTCCTCGCCCAGCGAGTACGACGAACTCGTGGCCATCAGCGTTCGATGACCACGAGTTCGTCGCACTCGGTGCGGCGGCACCGCGGCCAACGGCCGCCGGCTAGATCCGGACGTACAGCCGCAGGGTGACGAAGGCGGCGATGGCGGCCAGCGCGACGCCGACGCCGGTGACGACCACGCTGTTGGTGATGATCGCGCTCCACTCGACCGGCGGGATGATGCCCGCCCGGATCGGACCGGAGAGGGTCCGGTCGATGAAGAGCACCTTGGTCATGATCAGCCCGCCGGCGGCGAGCAGCCCACCGATGAGGCCCGCGATCGCCGCCTCGAGGATGAACGGCAGCTGGGTGTACCAGCGGGAGGCGCCGACCAGCCGCATGATGTTGGTTTCGTTGCGCCGGTTGAACGCCGCGAGCTGGATGGTGTTGGAGATCAGCAGCAGAGCCGCCAGCGCCTGCACGACCGCGACGGCGATCGTCGCGTTGCGGGCACCGTTGAGCAGGCTGAACAGCCGGTCGAGGAACTCGCCCTCGTCCCGCACCTGGTCGACGCCGCCCTCCCCGTTGGGGAACTGGGCGGCGATCACCTCGTAGCGCTCGGGGTTCACCAGTTCCACGCGGAAGCTCTCCGGCAGCGCGTCCGGCGGGGTGTTCGCCACCAGCTCCGGCTGCTGGCTGAACTGCTGCTGGAAGCGCTCGTAGGCCTCCTCGCGCGACTCGTAGATGAAGCTCCGGACCTCGTCGGAGGACTCCAGCTCGCTCTGGATCGCCTGCCGCTGCTCGTCGGTGACGTCGTCGGCCAGGAAGATGGAGACCTGCACCTTGTCGTAGTAGATCTCCTTCATCTCGGAGATCATCCCGGCGATGAGCAGGCCGGTGCCCATGAGCCCGAGCGAGATGGCCGTGGTCAGGATCATCGCGACCGTCATGGTCAGGTTGCGACGCAGCCCGGTGGCCACCTCGGAGAGCACGAAGTTGACGCGCATGGATTCCCTGTCGTGGAGTGCGTGCGGACGCGATCGGCGGTGTCGGTGCGGCGGGCGCTGCTAGCGGCCCACGCCGTAGACACCGCGCGACTGGTCGCGGGTGAGGACTCCCCCGTTGAGCTCGATGACGCGGCGGCGCATCGAGTCGACGATGTGGTAGTCGTGCGTCGCCATGAGCACCGTGGTGCCGGTCCGGTTGATCCGCTCGAGCAGCAGCATGATGCCCTCGCTCGTCTCCGGGTCGAGGTTTCCGGTCGGCTCGTCGGCCAGCAGCACCAGCGGCCGGTTGACGAACGCGCGGGCGATCGCTACCCGCTGCTGCTCACCACCGGAGAGCTCGCCGGGGAGCCGGTTGGCCTTCCCCTCCAGCCCGACCATCTCCAGCACCTCGGGGACGACCCGCTTGATGGTGCGGTGCGGCTTGTTGATCACCTCGAGGGCGAAGGCGACGTTCTGCGCGACAGTGCGGTTGCGCAGCAGGCGGAAGTCCTGGAAGACGCAGCCCATGGTGCGGCGGAGCTTGGGCACCTGCCACTTGCTCATGGTGTTGAGCGTCTTGCCGTTGACCACGATCGTCCCCGACGTCGGGTCCTCCTCCTTCAGCAGCAGCCGGAGGAAGGTCGACTTGCCCGAGCCCGAGGACCCGATGAGGAAGACGAACTCGCCCTTGTCGATCTCCGTGGACACGTCGTCGAGGGCAGGCCGGCCGCCGGCCGGGTACAGCTTGGTGACGTGTTGCATTTCGATCACGAGGCGCCACGGTACTAGTCCCGGGGCCTCGGGCGGCCTGATCGCCACGGAACGCTCCGGACTCGTTCTCGCGGTGTGTCACCGTCGAGCGGCTACCGCCGGGTCACCCGGTCACGGACGGTTGCGTCCGGCTCCCCGCCGGGCCGGAATGTGACGTCGCCGACCCCGTCCCGGCAGCCCCCCGCGGCTCCCCGTCCGGCGACTGCGGAACGGCACTCGGGCGGCCATCCCCCTGCCGCCTTCCGCGCCCCGGTCCGCTCCTCGCTCGTTCCTCGCTGCGATGCTCCCGCGGCTGTCAGGCGGCCATCCCCCTGCCGCCTTCCGCGCCCCGGTCCGCTCCTCGCTCGTTCCTCGCTGCGATGCTCCCGCGGCTGTCAGGCGGCCATCCCCCTGCCGCCTTCCGCGCCCCGGTCCGCTCCTCGCTCGTTCCTCGCTGCGGCGCTCCCGCGGCTGTCAGGCGGCGTCGACGGTCTCCTGCTGACGCCGCCACCGGATGCCGGCCTCGATGAAGGCGTCGATGTCCCCGTCGAGGACGGAGGCGGTGTTACCCGTCTCGTGCTCGGTGCGAAGGTCCTTCACCATCTGGTAGGGGTGCAGGACGTAGGAGCGCATCTGGTTGCCCCAGCTGCTCCCCTCACCCTTGAGCGCGTCCATCTCCGCCTTCTGCTCCTGCTGGCGGACGACGAGCAGCCGGGCCTGCAGCACGCGCAGCGCGGCGGCCCTGTTCTGGATCTGGCTCTTCTCGTTCTGGCAGGAGACGACGATGCCGGTCGGGATGTGGGTCATCCGGACGGCGGAGTCGGTGGTGTTCACGCTCTGCCCACCCGGACCCGAGGAGCGGAAGACGTCGACCCGGATCTCGTTCTCCGGAATGTCGACGTGGTCGGTCTGCTCGACCACGGGCAGCACCTCGACTCCGGCGAAGGAGGTCTGCCGGCGGCCCTGGTTGTCGAACGGGGAGATGCGTACCAGCCGGTGCGTGCCCTGCTCGACCGACAGGGTGCCGTAGGCGTAGGGCACCTTCACCGAGAAGGTGGCCGACTTGATGCCGGCCTCCTCGGCGTAGCTGATGTCGAGCACCTCGGTCGGGTACTTGTGGCGCTCGGCCCAGCGCAGGTACATGCGCATGAGCATCTCGGCGAAATCGGCGGCGTCGACGCCCCCGGCCTCCGACCGGATGGTCACCAGCGCCTCGCGGGAGTCGTACTCGCCGGAGAGCAGGGTGCGCACCTCGAGCTCGTCGATCGCCTTGCGCAGGTTCGCCAGCTCCTGCTCGGCCTCGGCCGTGGTGGCCTCGTCGCCCTCCTCGGCGGCCATCTCGTGCAGCAGCCCGACGTCCTCCAGGCGGCCGCGCAGCTCCTCCACCCGGCGCAGGTCACCCTGCATGTAGGAGAGCTTCGAGGTGAGCGCCTGGGCGGCCTCGACGTCGTCCCAGAGGTCGGGCGCGGCGGCCTGCTGCTCGAGCTCGGCCACCTCCCGGCGCATGCGGTCGACGTCGAGGACGGCCTCGATCGACTTCAGGGTCGTGTCGAGCTCGTCCAGGACGACGGAGAAGTCAGCGGAGGCCACGTCGACCCAGGGTAGTGCGCCCCCGCTCCGGGTAGGGAGGGATGCCATGACCGACCCGAACCGACCTCGCTCGCGAGAGGACTACGAACGCGGCCTGCCCGACCACCACGACCCCACGGCCGGCTTCGCCGGGGCGCGGCCGGCCCGGTCAGCGCTCACCCTCCGGCTCGCGCTGGCGATCTTCGGGCTCGTGTTCTGCGTCCTCGCCGGTCTGGGCTGGCTGATGGTCGACGACCTGCCCACCTGGCCGGCCGTCCTGCTGTTCATCGCGGGGGCCGTCGCCGCGGTGGACATCGTGGTGATCGTGCGGCGCAAGGCGCGCGGCGAGCCGGGCTGACCGCGGCGGTCAGCCGGACGTCGGGGAGCCGAGGCCGCGGGCCAGCGCCCCGGCCTCGGTGAGCAGCGGCGCCGGCGGCGCCCCCGCGCAACGGACGGCCATCCAGCCGGGGATCTCCTCTGCCGGCATCGGCCGGGCGATGTGGAAGCCCTGGCCGAAGGTGCAGCCCAGCTCGGTCGCCAGGGCCAGTTGCTCGGCGGTTTCGACACCTTCGGCGAGGGTGCGCATGCCGACCGCCTGCGCCAGCCCGACGACGGCGGCGATCGCGGCGGCGGACTCCCGGGCCCGGCCGGCCACGCCGACGACGAGGCTCCGGTCGATCTTGAGGACGCCGGCCGGGAGCGAGACGAGCTGGCCGAGCGAGGAGAACCCGCGACCGAAGTCGTCGATCGCGACCTCCACGCCGGTGATCCGCAGAGCGGCGAGCTGGGCGGCCGCCGCGTCGAAGTCGGCGGCCACGCTGGTCTCGGTGAGCTCCACGATCAGCCGCTCGGGCGGCAGCCCGGCCTCGGCGAGCGCCGCGGCGACGTCGGCACCCAGCGTGCCGGTGGCGAAGTGCTCGGCCTCGATGTTGACGCCCATGACCAGCGGCAGCCCCACCGCGTTCCAGACCGCGCCCTGCCGGGCGGCGGCCCGCAGGACCCAGCGGGTCAGCGGGATGATCAGGCCGTGCTGGGCGGCCAGCGGGAGGAACTCCCCGGGTTCGAGCAGCCCGCGCTGCGGGTGCTGCCAGCGCACCAGGGCCTCGACCGCCGAGCAGTCGCCGGTCGCCAGCTGCACCACCGGCTGGTAGTGCAGCACCAGCTGCCCGTGCTCGATCGCCTCGCGCAGCTCACCGGCCAGCTGGAGCCGTTCCTGCACGGCCCGCCGCAGATCGGGGGTGAACACGCGGATCCCACCGCGCCCGGCCGCCTTGGCGGCGTACATGGCCAGGTCCGCGTCCCGGACCAGATCGGTCGAGCGGATCCTGCGACGGTCACCGCGGCCGATGGCGGCGATGCCGATGCTGGCGCCCAGGGTGAGCGTGCGCCCCGCCAGCTCGAACGGGGCCTCCAGGGCGGCCTGGCACCGGGTGGCGAGCGCGTCGGCCCCCTCGGTGCCGCAGTCCCGGCACAGGATCACGAACTCGTCGCCGCCCAGCCGGCCCACGGTGTCCTGGCTGCGGGTGGCCTCGAGCAGCCGGGCCGACATCTGGCGCAGCAGTTCGTCGCCGACCTCGTGGCCCAGGGAGTCGTTGACCTCCTTGAAGCCGTCGACGTCGAGGAACAGCACCGCCAGGGCCGGACGGTCGGGCTTCTGCAGCTCGTCGTCGATGAGTTCGTGCAGGTAGGCGCGGTTGGGCAGCTCCGTGAGGTGGTCGTGGCGGGCCTGCCAGGACGATGCCAGCTCGGCACGCACCCGCGCGGTGACGTCGGTGTGGGTGACCACGACGTGCCCCTGGTGACCCACCCGGGTGGCCTGCACGTGGAACCAGAGCCGCCCGGCGCCGGCCGGGCTGGGCAGCGAACGGTCGATCGACACGTGCGTGCGCTCGCCGGCGATCAGCTCGCGCAGTTCGGTGATGAGCCCCCGGCCCTCCGGGTCGTCGGCCAGGCCGACCGCCTCGGCGTAGTAGTCCGCACCGGGCCGGATCGACTGCCCGTGCTCGCGCCCGGCGGCGACCCAGGCCGAGTTCACCATCACGATCACGCCGTTCGGGTCGAGCAGCACGGTCGGGGACGGCAAGGCGTCGACCACGGCACCGACGAGAGCGGCGTCCCGGTCAGGCGTCGCTCCGCCGTCCCGGCCGCGGAGCGGCACGCCCGCCTCGTCCCCGCTTGGCTCCACGTCTCCTCCGCCGGTCCACGGGGCGCCCGGTGGCACGCCGCTCGTCCCCTCCATCGGCAGGTGTGATCCCTACCGCAGCCAGCTTCCCCTCTTCTCCCCGGAAAGAGGGAAGGTCAATCGGCGGTCTCCGCAGCGATCCACCGCAGGTAGTCGGGGTTGCCGCCGACCAGCGGGAGCGCGATGACGCACGGGACGTCGTAGGGGTGCAGCTCCCGCGTGCGCGCGACGACCCGGGGCACCAGCGCCCGGCGGGTGTGCAGGGCCACCCGGGCCTCGGTCTCGTCGTGCACCGTGCCCTCCCAGCGGTACACCGACCGGATCGGCGTCACGTGGTGCCCGCAGGCGGCCAGCCGCTCCTCGACCAGCGTGCGGGTGAAGCCGGCCAGCCAGTCGGCGTCCTCGGCGGTGACGACGACCTCGCAGAACTCCTCGTCCATGCCCGGATCCTCCTCGGGCGAGCTCGTCCTGCGTGGAACCGGGGGTCGCGGGGGTAGGGGGCCGGGCATGAGCGACGAGATGACGATCCAGCTGGACGGCGAGGAGTACGTGGTGAGCCCGGAGGGCGAGGGCCTGCGGGTCGGCCGCCGCGTCGGGAACGAGGTCACCTGGCTCGAGTCGGTGGACGGGAGCCTGCTGGACGACCAGGCGCGCACCGCCCTCTCCAACGGCGACAGCTCCGACGAATCGCTGCTGCGGGCGGTGCGGGGCGTCGTGCAGGCCGAGGTCGAGCGGGGCGGCTGACCTCCCGGGGGCGGCCGCTGCGGCGCCGGCCGGCCGACCCGAGCGATCGGGTCGGTCGGCCGGCCCGACGGCCGCAGGCCGTCCCGACGAGCGGCGCGCCCCGCGGCGGGGACGGATCACTGCAGGTAGCCGTCGCCTCCGGCCAGCATCGTGAGCACGACCATGGCCGTGAAGACGATCACCGCCGCGGCGAGGACGCCGAGGGCGCACAACCAGCCGTGGTACTCCGGGCCGCGCTTCTCCGCGGGCTGCACCGGCCGTCCCCCGGCACGGTCGACCGCCGGACGGGGCTCGACCGGAGGCCGCTCCGCCGTGCCCGGACTCCGCTGCACGTCGACGCTCATGACCACTCCCTCTGCTCTGTGGTCGGGCGCCGTCGGGGCCCGACCGGGTCCTCCACCGGACCCGCTCCCATGCTGGTCGCGGGGAGCGCTCGCGCGAGAGGGCCGAGGGTCCCGACCGCCGGGCCGGAGGTCCCTGCCGACGAGGACGCCGATGCGGCGGGGGCGACCGTCGACACAGCACTCACGCTCGACGTGCGGCCGGCTAACCCGCGCCGGTCAGGGCCGCCGTCGGTGGCGTGCGCAGCGCCGAGCGGGCCGGCAGCCCGATGCCGGCGACGGCGATCGCGGTGACGACGACGGCCGCTGCGGGCAGCAGCCACCAGGGCCCGGCCGGCCAGGGCCGGTCCAGAAATCCCACGCCCAGCAGCGCCAGGGGCACGGCCGAGACCAGCACCCCGGCGAGGACGGCGGCGGCCGAGACGAACCCTGCCTCCCACCGCACCATGGCCCGCAGCTGGGCCGGCGTGGTCCCGCTGAGCCGCAGGGTGGCCAGCTCCTCGCGGCGCTGGGCGGTGGCGGCGACCAGCGAGTTGGCGACGCCGAGCAACACGTAGCCCAGCAGCACGCCGACCACCGCGAGATTGACCCACGTCTCCGGCGGCACCGCTCGCGCCGGCCCGGCGTCGGCATCGGCCAGGACCAGGCCCGGTCGGGTGGCCACCGCGCCGGCCAGGGCGCGACCAGCCGCCGCGCTGCCGTCGGTGCGGACCAGCAGCTGGTCGGCGAGGTCGCTCGTGGTGTGCCCTGCGGCGAGGTCCGCCGAGAGGACGACGGCGCCGATGCCGAGAGTGCGCTCGTAGACGGCCACCACCCGCGCCGTCACCTCCGCACCGTCGCCGAGGGAGAGCCGCACCCGGCTGCCGACACCGGCGTCGCGGGCGCGCGCCGCCTCGGTGCCCAGCGCGACCGTGTCGCCGGTCAGCCCGGCCAGGCTGCCGGCCAGGACGCCGAGGTCGAGCACCTCGGGCGCGGCGGGCGTGAGCACCAGCGCACCCTGCGGCTCGACGGTGACCTCGCCGAGCAGGCGCTGCGACCACAGCACCGCGGTGGTGCGCACGGGTGCGGCCGCCTCGACGCCGGGGGTGGCCCGCACGGCGGCCAGCGCGTCTTCGGGGATCCCGCCCAGCGCCGGGGCGACGACCTGCGCGGTGGCCAGCGTGGCCTCCTCGGCCTCCCCGGTGACGGCGGCGGCCACCGTGGTGTGCGCGGAGGTGTAGGTCAGCGCGAGCACCACGGCCATCGCCAGCGTGGTGACCGCGCCGGCCGAACGCAGTGCGTACCCGTGCAGGTTGGCCACTGCGAGCCAGGTCGGCGCGGAGGTGCTCGCCGGGAGCCGGCGGGCCAGCCCGCCGGTGACCCGGCGCAGCAGCACCGGCCCGGCCAGCGCCAGACCGATGGCGCCGACGATGCCGGCCAGCGACGTGCCCGCCGCACCGAGCTGCGAGCGCAGGAGCAGCGGCAGCACCGCGAGCGGAACGGCGGCCACCAGGAGCCCCAGGCCGATCCGCGTGCGCACCGCCGACGGCACCGCCGGCCCGGTGCGGCTCTCCCCGAGGGCGGCGGTGACCGGCGCCCGCGACACCCGCCACGCCGCACCCCGGGCCGCGACCTGGACGACCAGGAGCAGGAGCAGCGCAGCGGCCAGCGCGGGCAGCGGGCTCCACGTGAGCGGCAGCTGCTCGGGGATCACGCCCGTGCCGACCAGCAGCCGGCGGAACCGGTCGGCGAGCAGGTAGCCCAGCGCGATCCCGGGGGCCAGCGCGACGGCGGCGGCCAGGGTGGCCTGGCTCGCGACCAGCCTGCGCACCTGCCGCGGGGTGGTGCCGACCGCGCGCAGCAGCGCCAGCTCGCGCCGCTGACCGGCGATCGACACCGACAGCGCGCCGGCGATGACGAACCCGACGACGAGCAGCGGCACCCCGGCCAGGGAGGAGGCCAGCGCGACGAGAAGGCTGCGGGCGGCGGCTGCCTCGGGCAGCACCAGCTCGCCCCGGTCGCCCCCGGTCGCCACCTCCAGGCCGGCGTCGGCGACCTGCGCCCGCACGTCGTCGGCGACCCGGTCCGTGGCGCCCGGCTCGACCCGCAGGCCGACGAGGTCGACGGTGCCGGAGCGCCCGGCCAGCCGTGCGGCGACGTCGTCGGCGAACAGCAGCCCCGCGCCGTCCGGACCGGCCACCGCCGTCACCCGGTACTCCGCCGTCCGCCCCGCGGCGACGACACGGGCGGTGCCGCCCGGCTCGAGGCCGGCGGTCGCGGCCAGGGAGGGGTCGACGGCCACCTCGTCCGGGCCGGCCGGCGGGCTGCCCTGCACCGGCCGGTCGGGCAGCAGCTGCAGCGAGCTCCAGCCGTGGCCGGCCGCGGCGGGGGCGTCGCTGCCGACCACGTCGCCGTCGCCGGTCAGGACGGCGGCCGGGAAGGCGAGGTCGCCGGCGGCGGAGGTGACGCCGGGCAGCCCGGCGAGCCGGTCGGCCAGGTCGGCCGGGACGCCGGCCCGCTCCGGCAGCGCGACCGGCAGCTCCCCGGACGGCCGCACGGTCTGGTCCGCGGAGACGAGCACGTCGGCGGCGGCCAGCCGGCCGGCCGGCAGCTCCGAGCGCAGGCCGGACTCGGCCAGAACACCGGTGCCGGTGACGATGGCGGCTCCACCGAGGACGGCGCAGACCACCGCGACCAGCGCGGCGAGCCGGCGGCGGGCCATCGCGACGGCGATCGCGAGCACCGCGCTTACCGCCCCAGCTCGGCGAGGCGGGCGGCCAGCCCGGCGGCGGCCGGGGCCTCGTGCGTCTCGACCACCCGGCCGTCGGCCATCACCAGCGCGCGGTGGGCGCGGGCGGCGGCGGCCGGGTCGTGGGTGACCATGACGACGGTCTGGCCCAGCTCGTCGACCAGGTCGCGCAGCAGCCCGAGCACCTCGCCGGCGCTGCGCAGATCCAGCGCGCCGGTGGGCTCGTCGGCGAAGACGACGGCGGGCCGGGCCACGAGCGCCCGGGCGATCGCTGCGCGCTGCTGCTGCCCGCCGGAGAGCTCGGTCGGGCGGTGGCCGAGCCGGCCGGTCAGCCCCACCCGGTCCACCAGCGAGCGGACCCACTCGTGGTCCAGGCGCTGCCCGGCCAGCCGCAGCGGCAGGGTGATGTTGTCGGCGACGGTCAGCGCCGGTACCAGGTTGTAGGCCTGGAACACGAAGCCGATCCGGTCGCGGCGCAGCTCCGTCCGGCGGGTCTCGTCGAGCCGGCCGATCTCCGTGCCGTCGAGCAGCACGTCACCGGCGGTGGGAGTGTCCAGGCCCGCCGCGCAGTGCAGCAGGGTGCTCTTGCCCGAGCCGGAGGGGCCCATGACCGCGAGGAAGGAGCCGCGCGGCACGGCGAGCGTGACGTCGTCGAGGGCCCGGACGCCGTTGGGGTGCACCTTGGTGACCCCGTGCAGCGCCACGGCGGGCTCCTGGGGCACGGCCGGGTCGGTGCCCGGCCGGCGCAGGGCGGCGGTCATCGCCGGCGGACGTGCAGGGTGATCAGCGCGGCGACGCAGCCGGCGGTGACCACTCCGGAGACGATGCTGGCCACCAGGGGCAGCACGCCGAACGACGCGAGCGCGTTGACGGCGACGCTGAGGGCCAGCAGCAGCCACAGCGCGGTCCGCAGGCGCCCGCCGTCCCCGGCGGGCCGGTACGGCGGGGGGTCGTACCGGGGCGGGATGGGGTGGCCGTCGGGAGTGGGGGACGGCGAGGTGTCGTCGAGGCGGTAGGGGTCGGGCACGACGGGCTCCTGGAGGTCGCGGGATCGGTACGTGATCGATCCTCGGGACGGCGCGGCGGCCTGCCGATCCCCTGACCTGCCCGTTCGAGGTACAGCAGGCTGTACTCCTGCGGTTCGGGTGCTGACGGCGAGGCCCCGGTGCACCTAGCGTTCGGGGGTGCCTCCCGCTCCCCTGCCCGTCGCGCCGGCTCCCGCGGCCGCCGGCGGTCTGCGCGCGGCGGCGGCGCGGGCCGGCCGGGACACGCTCACCGCGCTCGAGCAACTCGGCGGCGGGCTGGGTACGGCGCTGCTGGCGCTCGTCGTCCTGCTGTGGGTGCTCGTCGTCGCCCTCGCCTGCCTGGTCGGCATCGGGGTGCTGCTGGTCCCCGGGGCGCTGCGGCTGGTGCACGCGCTGGCCGACCGGGAACGCGCCCGGCTCGGCCGCTGGGGCCCCGACGTGCTCGGCCCCGGCGCGGCGCCCCGGTCGCCGTTCGACCCGGCCGCCCGGCGCGAGCTGGCCTGGCTGGCCGGTGCCGCGACGGTGGGGTTGGTCTGGACCCTGGTCGGGGTCGGGCTGCCCGTCTACGCCGTCCGCGACCTGACCTTCCCGCTGTGGGAGCCCCTGCTGCCGCCGGGCGAGGACAGCCGGCCATGGTGGTGGTCGGTGGACGACTGGACCGGCGCCGCCGCGGTGGCGCTGCTCGGGCTGGGCTGGGCGGCGCTGACCGTCGGGGCGACCCCGGGGATGGCGCGGCTGCACACCCGCGCGGCCCGGCGGCTGCTGTCCCCGCCGCCGGGCACCGACCTGTCGCTGCGGGTGGCCGAGCTGACCGCCACCCGGGCGGCGGCGCTCGACGCGCACGTGGCCGAGCTGCGCCGCATCGAGCGGTCGCTGCACGACGGCACGCAGAACCGGCTGGTGACGGCGACCGTGCTGCTCGGCGCGGCCCGCCGCTCGCTGGGGCGGGACCCGGCGGCCACCGAGGAGCTGCTGGAGCGGGCCCAGGACGCGGCCGAGCAGGCGCTGGCGGAGCTGCGGTCGGTCGCGCGCGGGATCCTGCCGCCGGTGCTGGTCGACCGCGGGCTGGCCGGCGCGCTGAGCGGGCTGGCGGCGTCCAGCCCGGTGCCGTGCACCGTCGACGTCGACGTCCCGGTGCGCTGCCCGGCATCGGTGGAGGCGACCGCCTGGTTCGTGGTGGCCGAGGCGCTGACCAACGTGGCGCGGCACAGCGGCGCGACCGCGGCGCGGGTGACGGTGCGCCAGCGCGCGGGCCGGCTGCACCTGGCGGTGACCGACGACGGCTCCGGCGGGGCGGCCGAGGGCGGCGGCTCGGGGCTGACCGGGGTGCGCCGGCGGGTGCAGGCGCACGACGGCGAGCTGACGCTGACCAGCCCGCCGGGTGGGCCGACGACGCTGGAGGTGTCGCTGCCGTGCGGATCGTGATCGCCGAGGACGACGCGCTGCTGCGGGAGGGGCTGGCGCTGCTGCTGCGAGCCGAGTCGCTGGACGTGGTGGCCACCGCGGACGGGCCGGACGGCTTCCTGGCCGCCGTCGACGAGCACCGTCCGGACGTGGCGATCGTCGACGTCCGGATGCCGCCGACGCACGACGACGAGGGGGTACGGGCCGCGGTCGAGGCCCGGCGCCGGCAGCCGGAGCTGGCGGTGCTGGTGCTCTCGGCGTACGTGGAGCAGGCGTTCGCCACCGAGCTGCTGGCCGGTGGTGCGCGCCGGCTGGGCTACCTGCTCAAGGAGCGGGTCGGGCGGGTGGAGGAGTTCCTCGGCGCGCTGCACCGGGTCGCCGGGGGCGGGACAGCGATCGACCCGGAGGTGGTGGCCCAGCTGCTCACCCGGTCGCGCCCGGACGCCGGGCTGGACCGGCTCAGCGCCCGTGAGCGGGAGGTGCTGGGGCTCATGGCCGAGGGGCTGGGCAACGCCGCGATAGCCGCCCGGCTGGTGGTCACCGACGGAGCGGTGCACAAGCACATCCGCAGCATCTTCGCCAAGCTCGACCTGCCGCCGACCGACGCCGCCGACCGGCGGGTGACCGCGGTGCTGCGCTACCTGGACGCGGTCCGGCGCTGAGCCCGTCGGCCGGCGGGTGACCGACCGCACGGAATGCTTGAGCGCTCAACTCCCGCTTCGAGTGGCATGAGCACCCGCAAGACCGCCGTCACCGCCGTGCCCCTGCACCCCCTGCTGGCCGGGCGGTGGAGCTCCCGTGCCCTCGACACGGGGCACGAGCTGGCCGACGCGCAGCTGACCGCGCTGCTGGAGGCCGCCCGCTGGGCACCGAGCGCGAACAACAGCCAGCCGTGGCGGTTCGCGGTGGCCCGGCGTGGCACGGCGGGGTTCGCGGCAGTCCAGGACGCGCTCGCGCCGGGGAACCGGGTATGGGCGCATGCGGCCTCCGCGCTCGTCGTCGTCGCCGCCGAGACCGCCGGCCCGGACGGCAGCCCGCGGCCGTGGGCCGTCTACGACACCGGCCAGGCGGTCGCGCACCTGTCCGTGCAGGCCGAGCACGAGGGCCTGGCGGTGCACCAGCTCGGCGGCTTCGACCGGGACCGGGTGTCTGCACTCCTCGACCTGCCGGCTGACGTGGTCCCGCTGGTCGTCGTCACCCTGGGCGTGCGCGACGACGACGCCGAGCTGCCCGAGGCGCTCGCCGCCCGCGAGCGGACGGCGCGCGAGCGGCTGCCGCTCGACGCCCTCCTGATGGCTTTCACCAGTCACTGGGAGTCCACGGCTGACCTGCGCCGGTCCCGCCTCTGACAGCGACGCCGAGCGCGCCGCGGCCTAGCCTGCCTGGCGGCCCTCGTCGTCCTCGCGCTCGGCCTCCGCGGCGCCGACGCGGAGCCGCCGAGGTGCTGGCCGCCCCGGGGTCAGGTCGGGCCGCCGGCGGCACGGTTCGGCGACCACCCGACCAGAGCACGCAGCCGAGGACTCCTCACGTGGTCGCCACGGCTCCCGACGACCTCAGCTGGGCGCCGATCCGGTCACCGTCCTGCACGTACCCGACGAACGTGAACACGGTCAGGGCGGCGAGCGCCGTGCCGCCCCATCCGTCGGACAGGTAGTTGTAGAGGCCGTGCAGGACGCCGGCGATGACGAGGCCGAAACCGAGCAGGTGGAAGCGGACGTCGCGGTACCAGGCGCCCAGCCCGATGAAGAAGGCGACGATCCCCGCCATGCAGGCGTGGAAGAGGCCGCCGCAGAGCAGGCGCCACAGGCTCACGACCAGCCCCCCGTCGTCCAGGTCCAGCACGGAGGCGTACGCCACGGTGTAGGTGACCGCCTCGGCCGCGCCGAAGGCGAGTCCGCTGACAGCCCCCGCGTAGAGATAGGTGCGCGGAGCCCACCGCCCACGCCCGGCTCGCAGGAACAGCAGGATCGCCAGCGCCTTGGCCACCTCCTCCGGGATGCCGACCGTGACGATGCTGGCGAACCAGTCGTCCGTGCTGGCGCCGAGCTGCTCCTCGACGGCGATGGCGATGGCGACCCCGGCGACCGCCGTGAAAGCGCTGATCTTCGCGATGGTCAGCCAGCCGAGGGGTTCCGGTCGGACCAGCTCCCGGATGGCGACCAGCCACAGCACGGCGAAGTAGACGGCGAACCCGACGGCGACCCGCTCGACGTCCGTGTCGTCGGAGGTGGCTTGCAGGAGCCCGAACGGGGCGAGCGCCATCAGCAGGAACAGCGCCGTGCGTCCCTGACGCCAGCCGGAGTCGCCCGCCCACCGCCGCAGTGGCAGCAGCGAGGCGAAGGGCACGCGGGAGAACTGGGCCACCACGCCGTCGAGCACGCCCGGCACAGCGACCGCGGAGTCGGCAGGGGCGCGCAGCGGGCCGGCGGGCGGCGGGTCATCGGGTGGCGGCCAGCCGCCCGCGACGGCCGTGCCGCAGTCCCCGCAGAAGCGGTCACCGGTCGTCAGCGACGCCCCGCAGGCGGAGCAGTGCATCCGCGGCGCTCCCTCCACGCCGAGGGTCACCGCTTCCTCCACGGGCGCCGGAGGTGCCGCGGCAAGCCGGGCCTCCACCGGCGGAGGAGCAGCACGGCCGCCAGCGCGACATCGAGGAGGGCCACACCGGCGCGCCAGACGCCGTTCTCCCGGCAGGAGTCCCGCACGTTGTTGAGGGCGGTCACCTCGTCGGCCGCTTCCCGCTGCTCGTGCGACCACTCGGCGAGGGTGGCCTCGTGGTCGGCTTCCAGCGCCGCGACCCGCGACCGGGCGGAGGACAGGCGGCTCTGCGCCGCGCTCTCCCGAGCCGCCAGGCCGCTGGCCGCCTCGGCTGCTGCGGCTTCCGCGACGTCCGCAGCCGCTGCTAGCTCCTCGGCCGTCGCTTCGGCGTCCGCTGCCTCGGATTCCCGAGCCGCCTCCTCGCTCCTGGCGCGCGAGAGCGCCGCCTCCGCCTCCGCGAGCTCCGCACGCGCGTCGTCCAGGTCCTGCTGGGCCTCGTCGACGTCCGCCTGCGTGTAGAAGGCGTACTCCGACGTGAGGTTCTCCTGCACGTGCGCCAGCCAGTCCTCCGCGTACTCGACAGCGCTCTCGGCGGAGTCGACGTCGTACTGGGCGAGGGAGCTGTCGGGGAAGTAGCCGCCCGTGAAGGACGACTCCCAGAGATCGTCCTGGGCCTCGTTCGCGGCCGTCCTCGCCTCCTGGGCGGCAACGCGAGCGGCTTCCACTGCAGCCTGCTCACCCTGGAGCGCAGCCATCTCGGCGTTGGCCGAGGTGACGGCCCGGCGCGCGTCGGCGAGCGCTGCGGGCGCGGTCGGCCGATGCGCCTCGGGGAGAGAAGCGGCGGGAAGCGCGTAGGCGGCCGCGACGTTCCTGCACGAGCCGCCGTCGTACGGCGTCGCGAGGAGCACGGCCGCAGCGCTGATCAGCAGCAGACCGCCCAGCGCATCAGCGGTGATCCGGCGGGGCCACGGCATCAGTCGTCTCCGATCGACAGCTGGAGGGACCAGTCGGCGTCCGACAGCTCCTCGTAGGAGTACTGCAGGTGGCCCCGGTTGCCGCCGGCGATGGTGAGGCCGTAGAAGTCCGCGCGGGTGACGTCTTCGAGGGCGAAGGAGAAGACGCATCCGAGGCCGTCGTACTCGCCGGCGGAGAGCCGGGCGGTCGAGAGCGTCTCGCCACGGTCGTCGGTGAGGACGACCTGGGCGCCACCGCCCAGATCGCCGTATCCGCCCTCACCGGTGCACGACCTGCCCGCGGTGAGACCCACGTACGCCGCGTCGACGAGCAGGACGCTGCCGCTCAGGGTGTGCTCCTCGACGCCGCGGACGATCGCCCATCCCGAGAGCGCGAGCGCCGCCACGACCAGGAGCGCCAGCACGTTGGGCCGACCCGCAGGAGGCGGAGGTCCAGGATCCGCGCGCAACCAGGGCACCGACTCTGATGCGGCAGGATCGCCCGGCGCCGGTAGGACCCCGGTGGGGGTTGCCTGGATCGGCGCGTCCTGCGACGGGAGGGCGTCGCCGTCCAGGGGGTTCCCGGTCCCGGTGGAGAGCGCGGGAGCACCGCCGGGAGCCACGCCGTCCGGGAGCGCAGCTCCGCAGCTCGAGCAGAACCGCGTTCCCTTCACGACCGTTCCGCACTGTGCGCACGTGCGCGCGATGATCATCACTCCCCCGTTCCTCCAGCCAGCGGAGACATCGGCAGCAACGAGCAGTTGTTGATCCGGCCGCGGAATCGCCGGGACCGGCCCGTCGCGCCCGACGCCCGCCCGACCGGAGACGCAGGTCCGCGCCGAGGCTGCTCTGCGCTCCGCGCGATTCCAGATCCCCGCCGTGCTCGCCGAGGACGCCGGTGAGCTCACCCGCCTGCTCGGCAGGGTCCGCCAGTAGGTGCGAGCCCGTCCGCCGCGGTCGGCCCTGCGCTCACGCACTCGCGGCTGATCGCGTTCTCCACGCTCGATCAGCCGTCGACGTAGCGGTCGCGCTCGACGACGAACTGGCCGGTGGCAGTGTTGGCGTCGACGAACTCCGGCAGCAGCGGGATCCGCACGGTCACCGTCACGCAGACGGAGAACTCCTCCCCCGGCGCCAGCGCCGGGGTGTAGCTGCCCGCCGCCTCGCACCCTGCGCCGGCCGGTGCGTACGCGAGCTGCAGGTCGGTGGCCGCGATCGACTGGTCGGCTACCGCCAGCTGCGCCGCCCGCAGCGCCCGCTCGTGCCCGCTCACCGGATCCGGCGCGGTGCCCATCGCCCGCCCGGCCTCCCGCGCCGCGGCCTGCGAGGCGAACACCCCGCGCTGCACCGCCGAGAACCCCGCCACCACGTAGACCAGCGGCACGAACACCACCAGCGCGATGAACACGAACTCCACCAGCGCCGACCCGCGTTCACCACCGACCATGCCCAGGCGGGCGCGCAGCCACCTCACCCGGCCTCCTTCATCGCCCGGCCGGTCACCTCCAGCGGCAGCAGGTTCCCCAGCGCCGCCAGCAGCGAGGGCACGGACCCGGAGCAGCGCACCACCACGAGCGTCGCGCCGCTGGGGTCGGCCTCCTCCCCCGACGTGCACGTCAACCCGCGCGCCGTCCTCTCCGACGTCGCCCGCGCCACCACCTCCACCGTGCGCGCGGCGCCGTAGGCGGAGTCGACGTCGGCGGCCGCCGCGTACCGCGCGCCCTCCTGGGCGCTCGCTGTGACCACGTTGCGCACGTGCACGTAGACCGCCACCTGCAGCACCGCCAGCAGCAGCGCGACGATCAGCAGCGAGACCAGCACGAAGTCGACGACGGCGCTGCCGCGCTCGCCGTCGTCCCCCGGGGTGAGCTGCTGGAACGGCCTCGCTGCAGGGCCCCGCCGCGAGCGTGCGAGCGGTGGGGGGCAGCGCGGTCCTTCGTCAGCCGGCACTCGTGACCGACGTCAGCGCGTTCGTCACCGCCTCGACGATCGCCGCGCGGAACGGGATGAGGATGGCCAGCACCAGGGCGGCGGTCATCACGGTGATCATCACCCAGCCGGGCACGTCACCCCGCTCGGGATCCTCGCCGCGCAACCGCTCGACCAGGGCGACGAGGGTCGCGGAGATGAAGGCGTAGGGACGCATGAGGGGCTTCCTTTCCGGTTGTCCGCGGGCTCACTGCGCCAGCGAGACGATGCTGATCAGCCCCGGGAACAGGGCGAAGAGGACAGTGACCGGCAGCACCAGGAAGACGACCGGCACCATCATGGCGATCTCCTTGCGGCCACCGGCCTCGAGCAGGTGCCGCTTGCCGGCCTCGCGCACGTCGGCGGCCTGGGCGCGCAGCACCTCGGCCAGCGGGGTGCCGCGCTCGATGGCCACGAGCAGGCCGTCGATGAACCGGGCCAGCGGATCCAGGGAGGTGCGGTCGGCCACCTGCTGCAGCGCGTCGACCAGCGGAACACCGGCCCGCGCACGGCCGAGCGCGGCGCCCAGCTCGCGGGCCAGCTCTCCGCCGGAGAGCCGGGTGACCCGGGCGATGGCCGCGGTCGGGCTCTCCCCCGCCGTCACCGCCAGCGCCAGCAGCTCGGCGACCACCGGGAACTCGGCGAGCAGCAGCTCCTCCCGCCGCTGCACCTGCTGGGTGAGCCACCAGTCGCGACCGAGCACCCCACCGACCAGGCCGGCCACGCAGAGCAGCCCGGCCGACAGCACGTTGAGGTCGCCGGCGGCGAGCGACCCGACCGCCGCGACCAGAGCCGCCCCGAGGAGCCCCAGCCCGCCCCAGACGACCTGCTCGATGCGGAAGTCCTCCACCGTCAGCTCGCCACCGAGGGCATCGAGCCGGCGGCGCACCGCGGCCCGCCCGCCGACGAAGCGGTCGATCACGCGGGCGCCGTTGCCGATCGTCGGACCGGCGAGCCGGCGCACCGCCGAGAGGAGGCCCGGCTCGGTCGCGGTGCCGAGCAGCCGTGACGGCGGCGGGGTGTCGTGCACGTACGGCGCGAGCCGGTCGACCAGACGCACCGACCGGAACGGCGGCGCGTACGTCAGCACCAGCACCAGCCCGGTGGCGGCCAGCAGGCCGAGCAGCATCCCGAGGACGCCGGCGCTCACCGGAGCACCCCCCTCACTGGAGCACCCGCACGTCCTCGGGCAGCCGCCCGATCCGCAGCATCAGCCGGTAGGCGACCAGGCAGACCGCCCCGCCGCCGAGCAGGATCGCGGTGCCCAGCGCCGAGTCGTACGCGGCCAGCGTGGTCGCCTGCGTGGCCAGCAGGAGCAGCACGACCCACGGCGCGGCCACCGCCAGCCGGGCGGCCTGCACCACCCAGCCCTGCCGGGTCTCCAGCTCCGCGCGGGCCCGGGCGTCCTCCCGCAGGAACGTCGACAACGTGCGCAGCACGCGACCCAGGTCGCTGCCGCCGACCTCGCGCGCCACCCGCAGCGTCTCCACGATGCGGTCACCGACCGGGTCGGCGAGGTCGTCCTTGAGCCGGTCCAGGCACGGCCCGAACCGGCCGCTGGAGCGGTACTCGGCACCGAACCGGGCGAACGGTGGCCGCAGCACCTCGGGCCCGCGGGTCGACAGCGCCGACAGCGCCTCGGGCAGCGACAGGCCGGCGCGCACGGCCGAGGCCAGGTTGTCCACGACCTCGGGCCAGACCTCGCGCAGGTCGGCCCGGCGCTTGCCGGCGAGGCGGCGGACCTGCGCGTGCGGCAGCAGGAAGCCGAAGAGGCCGAACACCAGGCTGACGGTCACGGTGCCGGTGGCGAGCAGGACGACGACGGTGGCCAGCAGCCCCAGCCCGATCTGCAGCGCGAGCAGCTGGGCGGCGTTGATGCCGTCGAGCCCGGCGGCGGCCAGCAGCTCCTGCCGTCGCCCGGGACGGCGCGGGTCGGTGCGCGGCCTGGGTGCGCGGGAGCCGCTGCGCCAGATCAGCAGGAGGCCGACCCCGAGCAGCAACCCCAGCAGGGCACCGGACTCCGTCATGCCAGCAGGCCGGCCAGGTCGAAGCCGGCGGCGGCGAACCGCTCGGCGTGCGGCGGGTAGCCGTCGGCCCGGACCAGGCGGCCGTCCCGGCTGGTGAACACGTCGGCGGTCTCGATGACCCCGTCCTCCGACCGGCCGGGCAGCGCGACGATCTCGCGCACCCGCCGCCGGCCGTCGGCGTCGGTGCCCGCGTGCACCACGAGGTCCACGCTGGCGGCGACGGTCGGGACGACGAACGACGTGCCGATGTTCTCCCCGGCCAGCAGCGGCAGGGTGCACATCTTCACCACGGCCTCGCGCGCACTGTTGGCGTGCAGCGTGCACATGCCGGGAAGGCCGGAGTTCAGCGCGATGAGCAGGTCGAGGCACTCCTCCTGGCGCACCTCGCGTGGATTCCGACGGAAGTGTCCATCCGCGACCAGCAGGTCTCCGGCGACGGACACTCCCGCCGGAATCCGGTGAGAGGCACTCCGAGACTCCTGTGTCCGGCGACGGACACTTCGTCCCCGACGAGGGACACTCCAGTGCGGCACAACGCGCGAGCACCCCGCGCCTGGGAAGGCGCGGGGTGCTCGGGTTCAGCGGGGGGATTTGTCAGCGCAGAGCGCGGACGACATCGACCAGCTGTGCTCCGGTGCCCGTCCAGTCGACGATGAGACGGTCCACGATGTCCAGCGCCAGTCGGTCGTCGGCGAAGACGCAGATGGCGTCGCGGTAGGCGGCCAGCCGGCGAGCGGCGGCTTCGGCACGGCCGGCCGCCGCGAGGTGGGCGGCCGCGGTCTCCCGGTGGTTCTCCGCCCGCAACTGCATCCGCTCGATGCGCACCTCCAGGGTCGCGTCTTCCATCGCGTCAAGCTCAGCCAGCCAGGTGGCCTGGAGGGAGCCGGGCTGCTCGCCGCCGGTCACGATCCGCCTCGGCCGTAGGCGTAGTGGTCGAAGAGGGTGAGCAGCGGGAAGTCGGCCGGTCCGTTGCACATCACCGAGGTGGTGCGCTGACGCCGGAGCGCCGACCGCATGTGCGTGGGGACCGGCACGCTGGTCCCGGCGAGGGACAGCTGCGTGGCCCGGCCGGAGAACATGCCGGCGTGCACGTCGACCCAGCGTTGTCCGGCGGGCAGCAGCTCAGCGAACGCGTCTTCGGCGGGCGTGTAGGTGTCCCGGCCGGCGTCGCGCAACTGCCACTGCTCGGCAACGGTGGTGTCCGAAGCACGGGTGACCGCAGTGAGCCGGTCGCGCATCCGCTCGCCGTCGAGGACGCCGGCGGTGAGCGCGCGCCGGGCGGCGGTGAGCAGACAGCGCAGGCGGCCGTCGTGCAACGGGCAGTGGTGCTCGGTGGCGGTCGGCCAGGTGGCGTCACCGCGGCGCCACCAGTCCTGGGAGACGGCCGGGCAGCAGTGGGCGCGGTCAGCGGCACCGACGAGCCGCTGATTCCAGTAGCCAGTGACTGCCGCCCAGGGAAGTACGCCGCCGGCGACGCCGGAGCACAACTCGGCGTGCTCGTCGGTGGGGGCCTCGCCGAAGAGCAGCCACAGCCGGACGCCGGCGATGGTGGTGGCCATCAACAGCTCCCGCAGGGCTGGGACGGTTAGCCACTGCGCCTCGGTGATGACGAGGTCGCCGACGTCGCCGTGCCGCAGGTAGGGCAGCACCCGGTAGAGGTGCCGCTCGCCGACCTGTCGGGGTGCGCGCAGGCCGCAGCAGCCGATCGCGGTGAGCACGTCCTGGCTGAGCGGGGCGAGGGTGTCGCGGCCGGCGGGCGGGCGGGCGTCGACCCAGGCGGTGGCGGGGTCGTCGGCGAGCCGGCGGCGGAAGGCGTGCAGCGCCTCGATGTCGGCCGGCGCGTGCGCGATCACGACCCGTCCGGGCTCAGACAGCACGTCGGCTCCCGGACAGGTCGGGGCGGCGGCCGAGGACCATCTCGATCGCCAGCTCGGCGAGCTCGACGGTCAGCGGCCCGGTGACGCCGAGGTCATCCAGGGCGTCGACGAAGGACTGCCAGTACCGCCACAGGCCGCGGGCGAACACCTCGTCGACGCGCCGCAGCAGGCCGTCGTCGCTGGCGGCGAGCACGGGGTGGAACCGCTGCAGCAGCGGCCACATCTGCGGCCAGGTCCGCGGCTCGAGCAGGACGCGCCGCTTGATGCGGGTACTCAGCTGCGGGTCGCGGTCGAGCCGCTGGTTGAGGTTCACCCCGGCCAGGACCATGCCGACGTGGTCGGTGGCCTTGTTATTCAGCCAGCGCAGTGCCATCAGCGAGTCCAGGCCGATGTTCTGCGCCTCGTCGACGATGAGCAACGTCGGGGTGGACGCGAGGGTCTGCGCGACGACGTCCTGGAGCTTGGCCTGGGTGCCCTTCTGCGGGGCTCCGGTGACGCCGCGGGCGATCTCCTCCCACGCCTGCTTGTTGCGGCTGCCCTGGGCGATGGAGACGTTGACGACGGTGACGCCGGCGATGCCCTCCAGCGCACCGACGAGCGTGGTCTTGCCGGCGCCGGCGGGGCCGCTGATCACGACCATGTGGTTCTTCTCCACCGCGGTGCGGGCGAAGGCGACGGTGCGCCGCAACTCGTCGGTGAGCACGAGGGAGGCGCCGGCGGGCAGCTCGCGGCGGATGTGGTCGGGCAGGTGGTCGGCGGCGGCGTCCACGTCCCAGGCGTAGGTGGGCATGGGCGGGGTGAGGGTCACGGCTTCTGCTCCTTCTTGGTGCGGCCGCGGGCGAGGGCGGCCAGGAGGGGGTCGGTGGTGTCGGGGGCACTGCGGTCGGCGCCGTCGGGGTCGGCGCGGGTGGACGGGGCGATCGCGACGTCCGCCGCGTGGGGCGGCGGGTTGGCCGCGTCATGCAGGTGGCGGGCGGGCGGGGTGTCCGGGACTTCGCGGCTTGGCGCGTCCGGGGTGGGCTGCGCGGCGGCGTCGGGTGCCGCCAGAGCGCCGGTCATGTCGCGTGCAGGCGCGTCGCCCGTCGCGCTACCGGGCGTGACGTCGGCCTGGTCATCGGCGGCGATGTCCAGCTCCTGCCGCCCGCGGAGCTGCTCGAGGTCCTCGCTGCTGAGCGCACGGACCGCGGTGAGCAGATCGAGGTCGTCGAGGAGGGCCTGCACCTCCGGGGTGTCGGCGAGGGCGGCGAGCAGCGTCCCGGCCGGAGCCGGAGCCGGGTCCAGCGACCCGGTGCGCTGCGTCGGCACGACGCCGGTCGGCGCCGGCTGCGGCGGCAGGTTGGTCCGGTTCTTCCGGTTCCGGCGGCGGGTCTTCTGCCCGGCCTCGACGAAGGAGCGGCGAGCGGCGCGATCCTCGAGGATGCCGGCGATCTCGTACTCGGGCAGGGCGTCGTCGCGGTAGAGCAAGGCGATGAAGTCACCGGTGTCGGTGAACGCGTACAGCGTCTCGGGCGCCGCGTCGTCGCCGGGGTGCAAGCCGGCGACGATGACCTGGCCGCTGTAGCCGACCTGCTCGAAGGCGCGGCTCAGGTACCGGTGCTTGCGGAACTCCACGCCGGTGCGCTCGTTGGCCAGCCGCTCGCCGAGGGGAACGGCGAGCTCGGCGACGTTCTCATCGGTGAGGTCGAACTGCCCGGCGACCAGCCCCTGCTCGATGCAGTCACGGCGCATCTCGAACCGGGTGCGACCGGCGTGGCGCACGGTGTCGGGGCGGTGGCCGAACCGGGCGTCGTCGAGCAGAGACACCAGCACCTCGTCGACCTCGGCGAGGGTGGCGTACAGGCCGAGGTCGTAGCAGCGGCCGGTACGGTCCTGTGGGCCGGTGGTGGCGCCCGGCACCATCTGGAAGCGCAGGCCGTAGTCGCGGTGGTCGCGCTCGTGGCCGCCGTTGGCATCGGGCCAGTAGGAGCCGATGAGCGCGATCGTCATGCCGACGCCACCGAGCCGGCGACGGCCCTCGGTCGAGTTGATCGGGGAGCCCTGGTCGCAGCGCAGCCGCGCCGCGGCGCCGCCGACGTGGACGCCGTCGTGCTCCCAGCCCAGCACTGCCTCGCCGACCAGCGAGGCGAGGTCGGCGGCGGTGGGAGCGGTGGTCCAGCGGCGGGCGGCCAGCGGCAGGCCGTCCCACTCGTCGCGGACCACGGCCAGGTGCAGCTCGAGCGGCTCGTCGATGCCGGCCAGGGGGTCGCGCACGATGACCTTGATCGTGTACTCGTCGAGCGACCAGCAGGCGTTGACCAGCTCCTCGATGCGCCGCGGCACCGTCAGGGTGTGCTTGCGCATGGCCGGCAGGCCGCGCAGCTCCCCGGTCTTCACCGCGTTGTGGAGCCGGTCCAGGCCGGCGTAGAAGGTCGACCGACTGACGGCCGCCAGCTCGTGCGCGGGGTCGGCGCTGAGCGTCTCCCACGCCAGGTGGTAGGTCGAGTAGTCGTCGAGCTGCTTCAGCAGGTCGCTGCTGGGGATCCAGCCGGTGCGGACGCCCTTGTCGAGCACCTTGTTCGACTTGTACAGCACCACCTCGTCGACGGCGTACGGGTTCGTGCGCGCGGCGTTGGCCGTCTCCTTGGCGGCGCGCTGCAGGGCCTCGCGCCGCCAGCGCTGAACGGTGTGCGCGGTGACGCCGGCGAGCTCGGCGTACTCGGCGAGCACGTCGGGCGGCAGCACGGTGCCGGCGGGGTACTCCCGGACCAGTCGCTCGGTGAGGATCCGCCGCCGCGACGGGAGGGCGCGGTTGCCGTGGTCGCCCTTGAGGCGGCCGTCGCTGAGCCGCTCGGGCTCGACGACCTGCAGGTGCCGCACGGCGGTCACACCCAGCACCCCCCCGGGCCGGCAGGCGACGCAGCCACCCAGCAGGTGGGTGGTCCAGTTGGGGCGCACGTGCAGCGAGCGCGCCATCGTCTCGGTCGCGATGACCCGCACGCCGGCGAACGAGCCAGGCGCCAGGTGCGCGCCCAGGGCGAGGTCGGCGGCGACCTGCAGGCGCATCCAGTCGTTGAGCAGCAGGTCACCGAGCCAGGCGTAGTGCAACCGGTCCAGCACGAGAGCGCCGGTGGCCTCCCCGTCGGGGCTCCAGCCGAGCCGGTGAATGCCGGCCGGGGCGGCGGTGACGGTGCGGCGCAGCGCGCCAGCGGGCAGGGCTGTGGCAGCACGGTCGGCGCCGACGCCGGCGAAGTAGGCGCCCGGCGGGACACACTCGCCGAGATAGGTCATGGCCGCGGCGTGCGCCAGGCCCAGGCCGCGCTTGAGCAGACCCTCCCGGTAGGCGTCGCGGGCGCGGGCGGCGATGGCGTCCTCGATGCGCTGCGGCAGCGCCTTACGGGTCAGCTCCCCGTGCGGTGCGACGTCGGTGATGACCGCGGTGGCCAGGCCAACCCAGGCGATCTCGTGGCGGCCCGGCGGAATCTGCGGCATGGTCCGCGGCGCCAAGGTGACCCGGCTGCGGACGCGCGGCGCCTCGAGCTTGCCCACCGGCTTCCCCAGCGACACCGCACCCATCTCCCGAGATCGAACGTTTGTTCGGACAGGCACAATGTCAGATGCGCCTGACATGCGCGAGGGGGCTGCGTCAAGCACCGGCGTCCGGCGTGTCGTCTGCTTGTGCGTCACGACTGGACCCGTGTCGGTCGGCGCAGTGGTAGCGCAACCGTGCGTAGGCGCATCTGACGGTGTCGTAGTTCCGACTGACACGGTGCGTGACGCACTGACTCGGACGTTCCTACGGTGCGGCGGTGTCGTCCACGGGTCCGCAGCGCGGCAACCCGGACCTGGAGCGACGCAGCATCTTCGACGGGTTCAAGCCGTCGGACTTCGCCGACCCGGGCGACCACCGCGGCTGGCCCCGAGGCAAGCTCCGCAACGCCTTCCTCGACCGGCAGCCGCGGCACGCCGACGACCAGGCGGCTGAGCGCTGGCACGCCGAGGCGTACATCGCCTACCGGGCTGTTCGCGAGCTCGCAGTGCTCGTCGAGGCGCTCACCGACTGGATGCGCGACGAGCCGGGCCCGCCCACGGTTGAGCAGGTCGCCAACCAGCTGCGGGTCAGCCGGCAGCGCCTGACCGCACTGCTCAAGGGCACGTCGTTCCCGCAATGGGACCTGCCCGCGCGCATCAAGGCGCTCATCGACCCCAGCGGTCCCCGCAAGGCCGACGAGCAGGGCCGTCCGGAGCGCAGGCCCCGCAGCCGGTAGCCGCCGGCGCCGATCCTGTCGGTGCCTGCCACCATGATCACCGGCGGAGGTGAGGCGTGGTGATGCGCAACGAGCCGCACGTGCCGATCGGCCGGCTGGACGACGGGACACCGGTGTACGCACCACCGGGCCGGCTGCTCGCCGTCGACGGGCAGCGCCGCGTGCGCTGCCACGCCTGCGGCGCGCTGCTCGCACACATCTCCGCCGATCACGTGCGCCGCCACGGGCTCACGCCCGATGGCTACCGCAGTCGCTTTGGGCTGCCACCCGGCGCGTCGCTGACCGCCCCCAGCGTGGTAGCGGCGAAAGCGGTCGACGGGAAGGCCCGCTACGTCGCCAACGGCGGGCACGCCGGCCTGGCCAACGCCTGGGTGCGCCTCGCCACCGACGCGCACACCGCGCACCTCACCCGCGCGGCCGAGCTCGGCTTCCCTGGCGATCTGTCCGGCTACCTGCGTGATCGCCACGTCGCCCGCGGCCTCGGTGTCGGTCCGATCGCCGCCGAGCTCGGCGCCTCTCGGCGCACCGTACGTCGCCTGCTGGACGAGGCCGGTGTGCCGCGGCAGACGTCGCTCACCCGGGCCACCGCGGCCGACGCTCGCCTCGCTCGGGTCGCCGAACTGGGCTTCCCCGGTGACCTGCCCGGCTACCTGCGTCAGCGGTACGTGACCGACAACCGCGGCCTGGTCGCCATCGCCCGCGAGCTGCGCACGTCCGTGCCGACGGTGCAGGCGCTCCTGGACGAGGCCGGGGTGCCCCGCCGCCGCCCCGGCTGGCCCCCGCCGCCGCGGAAGGACATGCGTGGCTGACGCCGCGGACCCGCTGACCGCGCTGCTGGCGCCCTACGCGAACCCTGACCCGCCGCAGGTGGGCAGGCTCGTCGACGTACCGCCGGCGGTCGCCGAACAGGCGCTGCAGCGGTTGCTTCCCGAGCAGCGCACCTCCCCGGTGAACCTCACGCAGCCGCCGATGGCGTGGCTCGTTGACCAGGCTCGCGAGCTGGACGGCCGGCTGGTCGGCTCGCTGACCGTCGGACGCAGCTACGTCCGGTTCGACGGCATCCAGGTGCCCGCGGCGGCCGCCCAGCAGTTGGCCGTCGTTGTGGCCGCGGCCTGGCCGAGCGCCCTGGCGGCAGCGATCGCCGAGGCGTGGCCGAGCTGGACGGCCGCGCACCCCACCTGGACCGGCACCGGCAGCGACCTCCTCGCCGCGCGGCTGCCACCGGACCTCACCGTCGTCGGCCTGTGGTGGGACTGACCGCGTTCTCCTTGCGGCCGCGGTGAACAACCTGCTCATCGGCCAGCCGGGAGCTGCTCGCCACGCTGTGCCCGACGGCTCGGTGTCCCGGCCCTCGGCCTTGGCCTGGTACTGAGCGTGGTTGGCCGCGGCCGGACGCGTCGACCCCGCCCACGTCCCCACCCCCGTGGCCGAGAGCATGAGATAGCGCGGACCCAGGCGAGTTCGTCTCGGGCGGTCCAGGGCTTCCTTCTTGCCCGGCCCCGCGGCTCAGAGCAGGATCTGCAGCGACCGGCGCAGGGACGCCTCGGTGCGTGGCAACTGGGCGGCCAGCTCCAGCAGTGCCGCCGGTGACGAGCCGCGGCGGCGCAGCCAGCGCCGCAGTGCCTCGTTGCCCAACTCCGGGCCCTCATGCCCAACCAGTCGGAACGCATCGGCGATGCACCGCTCGGCGCTGTACACCCCGATAGTGCAGCCCGGCCCCACAGCGAGGTCTTCCCGCCCCAGGTCGAAGGTGGCCACGTCGAAGTGGTGCCAGCTGACCGGGGCCTGCAACACCGGGGCGCGACTCCCGCGGGGCAGCGCGACGTCGATCGCCGCCGGGATGTCGTCGATGAGCCCGTGCCGCGCCATCGCCGTGCGCAGGCACAGGGTGGCGCGCGGGGCCCGTGTCGCGATCGCCAGCAGATCGGGGTCGGCCCCGTCCAGGTCGGCCCGCTGGTACAGGCCTCGGCCCAGCGGCGTGATCAGGCCGTCATCCCGCAGTCGGTACAGAGCCCACTCGCTGAGACCCAGCTCCCTGGCGGCAGTGAACGTGAATGCCGCGGGCAGTCCCGCCACGAGATCCTGCTGAGAAGTCGTCATCCCCGCCCCCTACGCACACGAGTATCGCGTACAGAAGTGCCTGTCTGTAAGCGGTTTCCTTGCACCAGGCCATTGTTCGACTGGCCGACGCCGGCGGCCGCGACCCTCATCCGCCGATCGGGCCGCGGCACGCGAGGTGAACCGCACCTCTAGGCCCCCTCCAGATCCGCAGCAGCAGACCCTCCAGATCCGCAGAATCTCCCCTGCAACCCGTTGGTTCGGCGACCCCGTTGCGCCTGCGGGAACGGGCACGACCACCACCAGGGCAAGAACTCGGCTGATCCTGTCGGGCCCGCTGTGCAAGATCAGCGTCATGAGGGAGCTGCCGTCACCCGGACCGCCGGACGAGTGCCCCCGGTGCGAGCGCACCGGAGTCGGGCTGTACATCATCACCGGGACCGGCGACGACCACCGGCACCTCTGCGGCGACTGCCTTGCCACCGTGGCCCGCATCGAGCTCCCCCAGCATGACCGGCGCACCTGTGACCCCCGGGTGGAGCCGGGCAACTGCGCCGAGGCCGCCCTGTGGGAGGCAGCCGGTGGCACTGAAAAGGAGGCCGCGCTCGAGCACGGCCTGGCCGCCGTCAACGAGCTGCAGGTCCGCATCGACCGCGCCCGCGAAGACGCCGCTCACCAGCTGGTCCAGCTGGCGACCGCGCGGGCCGGCGCGTACGCCGACATCTACCCCGAGGGCGCCGGCATGGTCGCCGCCTACGACGACCTCATCGAGGAGCTGGAGGACGAACTACTGCCCGCGGTCGTCGAGCAGTTGCGCACCCGTGAGGACACCCTCGACGCCCTCGGCCGGCAGATCCGCCGGCTGCAGGCCCAGCTCGCCGACCGGCCCGCAGTCAACACCGGGCGCACCGCCACCCGGGACGAGGTGTTCGCCGTCCGGCGGGTTCTGCGGGCGCTGGCCGAGCACCACGGCCTGACCGCCCCGCGGGTCGACGCGCACGGCGCGGTGATCGTCACGATGTCCGCCGCGGAACCCGGCTACGGCGCGCTGCGGCGGTTCGCGGCTGCCGTCAGCGAGGTCATGGGCGTGTGGGTCACCGTCGTCGCCGACGACGCCCCCGGGGCGGCCACGGACACCTCACCGCTGTGAGCACGGGCCGGCGACGAAGGCAGGGGTGCGGTGAGCGGCGCCCGACGGATCTCCATTGACTGGAGCGTCTACGGCAACGCCTCGGTCATCACCGTTCGCCTGATGCCCGAGGAGCGCGCCGGTCTGGCCGAAGGCAGCCACGTCATCTTGGTCGGCGACGCCGCCGAGTCCCGCGAGGCCGTGGTCACCGCGATCTCCGCCGACGCCCGGGACTGCGTCCTGCAAATGGTCCCGGCAGCCGGGTCTGGCGGGAGCGCCGCGAGGACCGCCGGCCCTCGGCGCGGCGTACCGGTCGATCTGCCCCTCGACGTTCAGGGCATCGACGAGACGGGGCTGCCGTGGGCATTCCTCGACGAGGCGGCCGACCCGTCGGTGATCGTTCCCGGCGCGGTCGTCGTGGTCGGCGACGCCGAGGAGCCGATGCTGGGCCGCGTTGCGGACGTCACCGGGCCGGACCGTCGAGTCCACGTGGACGTGCTGGGTCGCGTGTTCCCGGCAGATCTGAACTTCGTGGACGACGACGACCGCGTGCTCGCCCGAGTGCCGGTCATCGGCGCCCCCGCCATGGGGGCTGTGATCCTCGTAGGAACCCGCGTCGCGTGGTCCTGGGCGCAAGTCGAAGACATGGATCGCGGGTGGATGCACCTGATGTTGCTGACGACACGTGAGGCGTAGTCGTAGCTCGGCGCCCCGCCCGCGTGCAGCCACCTCGGGCGGGAAGGCCACCGGCGTCTCTGATCGGAACCGAGGTCGCGATCTGCCGTCGAGCGGCCGCCGCACGGGAGCGGCCACGGCTGCGGAATGCCGAGCGCCGCGGCCGACGTGGTCGGCCGCGGCGCTCAACGTGATCGCGGGTCAGGCGTGCGCGAGCTCGCGCAGCTGCCGGCGCTGCTCGGCGCGCGGCCGCGGCTGCGCCTCCCGCGCGGTGTGCGCGGACATGCGGTCGTCGACCCAGTCGGCCTGGACCCCGGCCACAACCCGCAGGACGTCCGCGCCCAGGTACTGCATGAGCAGCAAGTAGTCGGTGAAGTCGGCGAAGTTCTCGATCGCGAACTCGACGACCCCACCGGCGTCGTCGGCGCCGACGGTGAGGTCCGCGCCGGCGCGCAGGTGGTACGCGGCGGAGGTGTCCGCGCCGAGGACGGTGCCGTGGAGCCGGTCGTGGTCGGCGTCGTAGAACAGCTGCAGGGTGGCGGTCATCGTGGCTCCTTGCGTGGGGGTCGCATCTCACCGTCGCCGGTCCCGCGCCGGAGGCAATGAGGTTCGGTGGGGAACCGGCCGGCGATGTCGAGGAACGCGCGGTGCAGCCGCGGTACGCGGTCGCCGCTGCGGAGGTGACGGAGCAGGCCGGCAGGTCCGACGTCCACGCTCTGCCGCCAGCCCAGCTCGGGGTAGTGCGCGCTGATGGCGGCGAGGTCAGCGGTGAGCCCGTCGTAGCTGCCCAGGCTCTGGTGGGCAAGGGCGTTGCGGATGGACCGCAGCGCCTGGTGCAGCTGTTCTTCACGCCTGGTGATGTTGGCCTTGAGCGCCACCTTCCACGCCGGCGACAGCCACCGGCCCTGGTCGTTGCGCAGCGTGCCGTGCTCGGGGAAGGCAACGTTCTGGCGCTTGGGGTCCAGGACGCGGCGCACCTGGTCCTGGGTGAGCTGACCGGGGTGGGCCAGCCGCAGGCCCAACGTCTGGGCCGCGGCGGTGAGCTGTACCTCAGCGGTCGTCCGCTCGAGCAGCTTGCTGGGGTCGGAGGTGACCACCGTGACGAGCCAGTCGTCGAGGAACTTCTCCCAGGCGATGCCGAGGCGCAGAGTGGACATCGCGGCCGCGTCGTTGCGGATGGTCAGCGGGTCCAGCCCTTCCGGGCAGGACCGGCGGGCGCTGAGCGCCAGGTGCGCGCGGTAGAGGGCGAGGCTGTCGCCGACGGTCTTGGCGAACGCGTCGACGCACGCGCTCGGCAGTCGGCGGCGTCCCACGCCCACACCGGTCCGCGACCGCCGGCGGTCGGCAATCAGCCCACCGCGCCTGCACTCATCGGTCACCGGACGGCGCGGCGCGGCCGACGCCGCGCCGATGATCGTGAACTTGTCGGCCCCGGTGCCTACCGTGTCCCCGGCGGGTCATTGCGAGGTGCGGCGGCCCGAGCACTGTGTGCCGCATGCGAGAAGCGGGCGGTCAACCGTCAGGAGGACGTGTGCAGGGGTTCGCGGACAAGGTCGGCTTCATCTGGTCGATCGCCGAGCTGCTCCGCGGCGACTACAAGCAGTCGGACTACGGCAAGGTCATCCTGCCGCTGACCGTGCTGCGCCGGCTCGACTGCGTGCTCGAGCCGACGAAGGACGCCGTCGTGACGAAGGCCGCCGCGTTGGCCGGGAAGATCGACAACGTCGAACCGGTACTGCGCCGGGCGGCCGGGGGCAGCTTCTACAACGTGTCCCCGCTGACCTTTCCGAAGCTCAAGGACGACCCGGAGAACGTCGCCGCCAACCTGACCGCCTACATCGCCGGATTCTCCCCCGGCGCGCTGGAGGCGATCACCCGATTCGGCTTCGACGACCACATCAAGCGGCTGGACGAGGCGGGGCTGCTCTACCAGGTCGTCGCCCGGTTCGCCGACGTCGACCTGCACCCCGAAGTGGTCAGCAACCTCACGATGGGCTACATCTTCGAGGAGCTCATCCGGCGGTTCTCCGAGCAGTCGAACGAGACCGCTGGTGAGCATTTCACCCCGCGCGAGGTGATCCGGCTGATGGTCAACCTCGTGTTCGCCGAGGACTCCGACGCCCTCGCCGTGCCCGGCGCGGTGCGCACCCTCTACGACCCGGCGTGCGGCACCGGCGGCATGCTGTCGGTCGCCGAGACCTACCTGCGCGAGCTGAACCCCGACGCCCGCTTGGAGGTGTTCGGTCAGGAGCTCAACCCGGAGACGTGGGCGATCTGCCGCTCGGACATGATGCTCAAGGGCCAGGACCCGACCCACATCCACTTCGGCAACAGCTTCACCGTCGACGGCGAACCGGACACCCGGTTCGACTACATGCTCGCCAACCCGCCGTTCGGGGTGGAGTGGAAGAAGGTCGAGAAGGCCATTCGCGACGAGCACGAGAGCAAGGGGTCTCGTGGCCGTTTCGGGGCCGGGCTGCCCCGCGTCAACGACGGTTCGCTGCTGTTCCTGCAGCACATGGTCTCGAAGATGAAGTCGGCTGAGGCCGGTGGCTCCCGACTGGCGATCGTGTTCAACGGCAGCCCGCTGTTCACAGGCGGAGCGGGCTCCGGTGAGAGCGAGATCCGCCGCTGGATTCTGGAGAACGACTGGCTGGAGGCCATCGTCGGCCTGCCCGACCAGCTGTTCTACAACACCGGCATCAGCACCTACGTCTGGGTGCTGAGCAACCGCAAGCCGGAGGACCGGGTCGGCAAGGTCGTCATGATCGACGCCCGGGACCAGTGGGAGAAGATGCCGAAGAACCTCGGCGAGAAGCGCAAGGCGATCAGCGACGAGCAGGTCGCCACGATCACCGGCTGGTTCACCGACGCTCTGCAGCAGGCCGCAGCCGGCGACCCACACGTCAAGGTCTTCGACACCACCGACTTCGGCTACCAGCGGATCACCGTCGAACGGCCGCTGCGGGTGCGCTACGAGGTCAGCGATGCCACCGCGGAGGCCGCGCTCGCCAGCAAGGCGGTGGCGAAGCTGCCCGCGGAGGACTCGGCCGCCGCTGTGGATCAGGCCCGGCTTCGTGCCGCGGTCGAGGCGCTGACGGGCCTGGCCACCAGCGACCGCCGCGACGTCGAGCAGCAGCTTCGGAAGTCCGTGGCCGGCCAGGGCGCCACCCTCGCGCCCGTGGTGGTCAAGGCCGTCGTGGACGCGATGGCCGTCTCGGACCCACACGCACCCGTCGTCACGGACCGACGGGGTGCCCCGGTGCCCGACCCCAACGAGCGCGACAACGAGCAGGTGCCGCTGCGGGCGACCGTCGAGGAGTTCATGGCCGCCTACGTGCACCCGTACGCGCCGGACGCCTGGGTCGACGACAGCAAGACGAAGGTGGGCTACGAGATCCCCTTCACCCGGCACTTCTTCACCTTCCAGCCGCCGCGGCCGCTCGCCGTCATCGACGAGGACCTCAAGCAGCTGGAGGAGCGGACGCAGCAGCTGCTGCGGCAGGTGGCCGGCGAGTGAGCATGCAGCGAGCGCCGCTGAAGCGGCTGGTGCGGATCGTCAACGGCGGCACCCCGACGGCGGACGAGGAGAACTGGGGCGGCGACGTCGCTTGGGCTACCCCGGAGGACCTCTCCGGCGGCGGTCGGGACCTCGTCACCACACGCCGCTACCTGACGGAGCAGGGCCTGCGCTCCGGCAGCGCGCTGGTCCCCGCGGGCAGCGTCATCCTGTCCACCCGAGCGCCGATCGGCAGCCTCAAGCTGGCTGCCGTGCCGATGGCGTTCAACCAGGGCTGCCGGGGGCTGGTGCCCCGCCCCGGCGTGGATAGCCGGTTCGTGGCCTACAGCCTGGAGGCTCACCGGGCCGACCTGCAGGCGCGGGGGCAGGGGTCGACGTTCATGGAGCTGTCGTCGGCCAGCCTCGGTTCGTGGCTGTGCCCGGCCCCGTCACCGGCCGCGCAGCGGGCGATCGCTGACGCGCTGGACCGTGAACTGGAGCACCTGGAGGAGGTGCGCCGGAGCAAGCTCGAGCTTCTGACGCTGAACGCCGAACGCCGCGACAGCGCGGTGGCCAACGCCATCTTCGGCACCAGCGGCGGCGGCACGATCGACAGCGGCATCCCGAGCATCGGTGCGGTGCCGGCCCACTGGCGGCTGCTGCGCAACAAGAACCTCTTCCGCGAGGTCGCGGACCTCGCCGGCCCGGACGCCACCGAGGAGGACCTGCTCAGCGTCTCCCACCTCACCGGCGTGACCCGGCGGGCGGACAAGGACGTCAACATGTTCCTCGCGCAGTCGTTCGAGGCCTACAAGCGGGTCCAGCCCGGCGACCTCGTCATCAACACCATGTGGGCCTGGATGGGCGCGCTCGGCGTCTCGAACATCCACGGCATCGTCAGCCCGGCGTACGGCGTCTACCGCCCCGTCCACGCCGACGTCGTGCCCGCCTACTTCGACCTGCTCTACCGGTCCAGCGCCTACGTGTGCGAGATGACCCGGCACTCGAAGGGCGTGTGGACCTCCCGGCTGCGGCTCTACCCGGAGTCCTTCCTCGCACTGACCGTCCCGGTCCCCCCGCCGGACGAGCAGCGCCGCATCGTCGCCGCAGTCGCAGACCAGCTGGACTCCGGGGCGGAGTTGGAGACGACCGTCCGGCAGTCACTGCAGCGGCTGGGCGAACGCCGGTTGGCGCTGATCACCGCGGCGGTCACCGGCCAGATGAACCTTCCGGAGGTGGCGGCGTGAGCGCCGGAGTGCACACCGAGCGCCGGTTCGAGGACGCCGTGGAGGATCACCTCCACGCGGCTGGATGGAACCGCGGCGTCGTCAACAACTACGACCGCAAGCTGGCGCTGGACACCGCCGAGATGTTCGCGTTCATCGACGACACCCAGGCGAAGGCGTGGGCACGGTTAGTCACCCGCTACGGCGGCGACCCCGCCACCGCGCGGCGGGAGTTCGCTCGGCTCGCCGCCGACGAGCTCGACCACCGCGGCACCGTCGACGTGCTCCGCCGCGGCATCAAGGTCAAGGGCGAGACCATCCGGCTGGCGTTCTTCGCGCCGGCGCACGCGCTGACCGAGGCCACGATGGCGGCCTACGCGGCGAACCGGCTGACCCTCACCCGGCAGCTGCCCTACAGCCCCGACCACCACAACACCCTGGACCTGGCACTCTTCGTCAACGGCGTGCCCACCGCGACCGCGGAGTTGAAGAACCCGCTGACCGGGCAGGACGTCGAGGACGCGAAGGAGCAGTACCGCCGCGACCGCGACCCGCACGACCGGCTGCTCGCCAAGCGCGCCGTCGTGCACTTCGCCGTCGACCCCGACCTGGTGTTCCTCACCACCCGGCTCGCTGGCGCCAAGACCCGGTTCCTGCCGTTCAACCAGGGCAACGGTGGTCCCGGCCGGCCAGGCGGCGCCGGCAACCCGACGCCGGCCGACGGGTACGCCACCACCTACCTGTGGGAGCGGGTGTGGGCCCGCGACGCGTGGCTGGAGCTGCTGGCCCGGTTCGTGCACGCCGCGCCTGCCGAGGGCGGGGCGAAGCGTGCGGCGAAGGCCAAACCGGCCCAGCGAGAGATCATCTTCCCGCGCTACCACCAGTGGGACGCCGTCCTCGCGCTGCTCGCGCACGCCCGGGAGCACGGCGCTGGGCACAACTACCTGGTCGAGCACTCCGCCGGGTCGGGGAAGTCGAACACCATCGCCTGGCTGGTGCACCGGCTGATGAGCCTGCACACCGCGGACAACCGCAAGGTGTTCAGCAAGGTCATCGTCATCACCGACCGGGTGGTGCTGGACAAGCAGCTGCAGGACACGATCTTCCAGTTCGATCACACGCCGGGCGTAGTAGCGCGGATCGACAAGCACTCCACGCAGCTGGCCGAGGCGCTCGCCGGCGGCACCGCGCAGATCATCATCACCACGCTGCAGAAGTTCCCATTCGTCCTCGACCAGGTCTCCGGCCTCACTGACGCGAACTACGCGATCATCGTCGACGAGGCGCACTCGTCCCAGACGGGGGAGACCGCGAAGGCGCTCAAGGCCGTTCTCGGCGCCGGCGCGGCCGGCGAGGGGGACGAGCTGACCGACGCCGCGCTGGAGGCGGCGGAGAAGTTCGACACCGCTCTCGAGGACGCCAACGACCCGCAGGAGGCCCTGGTCGCGTCGCTGAGCGCGCGCGGCCGGCAGCCGAACCTGTCCTACTTCGCGTTCACCGCCACGCCGAAGGCCAAGACGCTGGAGCTGTTCGGCACGCGGGTGGAGACGCCGGCCGGCGCGGAGCTGCGGCCGTTCCACCTGTACTCGATGCGGCAGGCGATCGAGGAGGGCTTCATCCTCGACGTGCTGAAGAACTACATGACCTACAAGACGTACTGGCGGCTGGCGAACGCCGCCGTCGAGGACCCCGAGGTCGACAAGGGCAAGGCCGCCGCAGCGCTGGCTCGGTTCGTCTCACTGCACCCGACGAACCTCGCGCAGAAGGCCGAGATCATCGTCGAACACTTCCGCCGGCACACCGCGGCCAAGATCGGCGGCCAGGCGAAGGCGATGGTCGTCACCCGGTCCCGGCTGCACGCCGTCCGGTACAAGCAGTCGATCGACGCCTACCTGACGCGGAAGGGCTATGCCGACCTGCGGGCGCTGGTCGCGTTCTCCGGGCAGGTGATCGACGCCGACACCGGCGGCGCGGACGTCGTCTACACCGAGGCCGGGATGAACGGCTTCGCCGAGCGCGAGCTTCCGGAGCGGTTCGACTCCGACGACTACCAGGTGCTCGTCGTCGCGGAGAAGTACCAGACCGGCTACGACCAGCCGCTGCTGCACACCATGTACCTCGACCGCAAGCTCGAGGGCGTCAAGGCGGTGCAGACCCTGTCGCGGCTCAACCGCACCGCGCCGGGCAAGGTCGACACGTTCGTGCTGGACTTCGTCAACACCGCGGAGGACATCGCCGAGCAGTTCAAGCCGTTCTACGAGACGACGATCACCGAGCCCACCGACGAGCACCTGCTCTACGCCTACGCCGGGGAGATCGACGGCTACGCCGTGATCGCGGAGGCCGACGCCGACGCGTTTGTCGCCGCGCTCACCGGCGCCGGCGCCGGGGGCAAGGCCCACGCCTCGCTGTACGCCCACCTGGCGCCGGCGGTGACCCGGTTCAAGGAGTTGTCGGTCGACGACCAGGACGAGTTCCGGCGGCTGCTGGCCGGCTACACCCGCGCCTATGCCTTCCTCGCCCAGGTGCTCTCCTTCGGGGACCCGGACCTCGAGCGGCTGTACCTGTACGCCCGGTACCTGCTGCTGCGCCTGCCCGGCCGGCCGGAGCCAACCGTCGACCTGGGCGAGGACGTCCGGCTGTCGCACCTGCGGATCGAGGCCACCGGCCTGCACGACGTGTCCCTCGGCGAGGGCAGCGGCGACCAGATGCTGCCCGGGTTCACCGGCGAGGGCACCGGCCGGCAGAACGAGCCGGAGAAGATCCGGCTCTCGCAGATCATCGACACCCTCAACGACCGGTTCGGCACCAACCTCACCCAGGCCGACCAGCTGTACTTCGACCAGCTCGAGCAAGCCCTCACCGAGGACACCGCATTGGCCGCACAGGCGCAGGCCAACACCGAGGAGAACTTCGCCTACGGCTTCGACAAGACCTTCGAGGGCGCGGTCATCGACCGGCAGACGGCCAACGAGGACCTGTTCCGGCGGCTGATGGACGACGACGAGTTCAACGGCCTGGTGAAGGTGTACCTGCGGCGTCGGGTGTACCAGCGCCTCACCGAGGACGCCGAGTCCGCATGAGTTCCGAAGGTCCCGCTCAGGATGGCGCTGCGCCTGCGCCGGCCGGCGGGACGACCGGCGCCACCCCGCCGTCCGCCGGAGCACGGTCGGACGGGGAGGCGCCCGCCCCGGACGCCGCGGTGGTGCCGTCGCGCGGCTTCCGGCTCACGCCGGAGGCCCGGCGGATGCTGGCGGAAGCGGGCGGCGCGGTCGACCGGCAGGCGCTCGCGCAGCTCGCCACGTCCGTGGCGGGCATCCCGAGCCAGGCCATCATCCGTGACGTCGCCGGGCAGCTCGCTCGGCTGGCCCCGCCGCCGGACCTGACCTTCGAGCACCTCGTCGGGCCGACGATGAAGGACCTGCTGGCCCGGGCAGCGGAGCTGAGCGCCGCAGCGGCGCCACCGCAGCTACTGGTGGCCCAGCTCTCCTCGGTGGGACAGCTGATCGCTCAGGTGCAGACCACTCACGTGCCCGGTGCGGCGCAGCTGATCGCGCAGCACCTGCGGGTGTTGGACGGGCTGACTCCGCAGCTGCTGCAGGCCGCGGAGCTCGCGGCCACCGCGGATCTGGCCCGCCGCGCCTTCGGGGGCACGGCCCTGGAGACCTGGCGGCTGTCGCTGCTCGCCTCGGCCGACGTCGCGCGCATCGCCGAGCTCGGCCAGACCCTCATCGCGCCGGCGCAGGTGGAGCAGCTGGCCGCGTGCACTCGGGTCACCGCCGACCTCGCCGCTCGTCTCGCCGCGGCCGACTTCTCCGGCCACGCCCTGCTGCAGAACACCGCGGGCGCGGCCCGGGCATGGCAGAACTACCTGCAGCATCCGCCCACACCGCACAGCGTCCGCATGGCGACCGCGGCCGGTACGGCCGTCGGTGGTCTCGTCGGTGCTGACCTGCTCCGGCTGCCCGCTGAACGAATCACCGGCGATGACCGCGCGGACATCGACAGCCTGATCGTGGCGCCGTGGCAGAGCGAAGGACGTGCCGCTCAGGTCGACCTCTACGACGCCCTGGCTGAGGTCAACCCGGACGCCGTGGGGTTCCTCAAGGGCGGCTGGGACGACGTGCACCACCGCGGGGCGATGGCCGCCTCGAAGGTCGCGCACTGCGCCGTGGAGGCCCTCGACCACACGCTGCGGGCGCTGGCTCCCGAGGCCGCGGTCGTCGACTGGGTCCGGTCCACCGGTCAACCGGGCAAGGACTACCTGCACGAGGGGCGCCCGACGCGGCGGGGACGCGTCGCGTACGCCCTACGCGGCCGCGCCGGGGATCGTCGCCTGGTCCAGCAGCAGGTCGAGGCGGTCGTCGGTCAGCGCGACGCCATCGCCGCGGTAGCTGGACAGGTCAGCGGAGTGCTGGAGCAGGCCCAGGGGATCAAGCACGCACCGGGAGCCGCCACGGTCGTGCAGGCGCGCACTGTGCTGGTCAGCGCAGAGGCGCTGCTCATGCAGCTCGTGATCCGGTAGGACTGCTCACCGACGACTTTGTCGGACGCACCATCACCGGCGTCGAGCGCGCCACCGTTCCCGGCCTGTGGGGGGCAACCGTGCACCCCGGATGTTCGACAACGGCACCGCCCACCGCTTCGTCCATTCCGGCCGACAACGGCTACCCCGACGACCTCGACGGGCAGCACCCCACCGGCTGCGGCTGCGGTCCCGCCGACGACGCGCGCGACCCCAGTCCCGTCGTGCGACCAGCCGCCGCACCACCCGGTAGCAACATCGCAACATAGCGCCCGGTGAAGATGTAAGGTGCGTGGACCGAAGAGAGGGGAACGCGATGATCGCGGTCAACGTCAACCGCAGCTACAAGCCCGGCATGAGCCCGGACGAGCTGCTCGAGATCGGCGCCGGCGAGTGGGCCGGCATCGCCGACGCGGCTCTGGAGGAACACGCCTCCACCGGGGACACGGTCATCTTCGTGTACCGCAACCGGATGATCGGAGCAGCCGTCATCACCGGCGCCACGCGCGGCGCCGACGGCAAGGTCACCTTCGACCTGACCTACGACGACGCCCGCAGCGCCGCCGTCGACGGCGTGCCGTGGGTGACCCCCTGGCTGCGCGGACAGGCCCGCCCCGTGCAGTACGTCGACCCCGCCGCCGTCGACGCCGCCGTCACCGCCGCGGCCGCCGCCCCCAGCCACCCCGCACCGCCGGCCGGGCCGCGCGAGGTCGCCCTCGACGGGTTCCGCCTGTCCGTCGACGCCGACGGCGCGGCCACCCTCGTCGTGCCCTCCGGCCGCGACGTCATCATCTCCGCCCGGCGGACCCGGTGACCACCCCGCAGCCGGCCTCGGCCACCCGGGCGCCGGGCACGTTTGCCGCGGCGCGCGCGCAGCTGACCGCCGCCGGTCTCGGCGTCGAGGACTGGGACGCCCGCTTCCCCGGCTACCAGCAGTGGCCGATCGAGCGGGCCGTCACCGACGCCGTCGCCGCTCTCACCGCCCGCGACCGCGACCCGGAGCTGCGCAAGCTGGTCATCCGCGCGGTGCTGGCCGCCCGGCCCGCGCTCGCCGAGGAGCTGCTCGCCCGGTTCGGGCCGCTGCACGCGACCCCGGCCGCGCTGCTGTGCGCCGACGTCGGCTGGGCCGACGACACCCTGGTGGTGCGCGCCGAGCTCGAGGGCAAGTCCCGCGGCGCGGCCGGCAACTGGGTCGACCTTGCCGGCGTCCTCACCCGGATCGCCGCTGGCCAGCTGAACTGGCGCACCGACCCGCACGCGGCCGCGTTCGCCGCCGGCGTGCCGGCCTACCTCGCGCAGTGGCCCAACGTCAGCCAGGCCGAGTTCCCCTGCTGGACTCCGCGGGCATGGGCCGACGCCGGCTACCGGATCGACCCGGCCGCCGGCACCGCCCTGGTGCTGTGGACCGCGGCGCCCCGCCGCGGCCCGCAGGAGACGTGGAAGGACGCCGAGCACGCCGCCCGGTGGGTCACCACCCGCTGGCTGCCCACGTTCGGCTACCTGCTCACTGCGCTGACCACCGGCGGCCTGCCGGCGGCGCTGACCGCGGCCGACCGCCGCGCCCTTGAGGAACTGACCCAGATGATCGGCTCGGCCTGACCCACCTCGTACTCGGACCGTCGCCGGCACCCGGGTGCGGAACCGGCGTCTGGCCGACCAGGGCCCGTCGCGATTCGTAGAAGGCCACTGCAGGTCAGCCATTTCCTCAGTGCGCCACGCGAAAGCTGCATCCTGCGACAGACGTGACAGCGCTACAAGAAGGGCCGCAGCCCGTACCCGGTCGCTGTCGAGGAGGTCCACTGGTACGACTCCGTTCCCACGCTGGCTGCATGAGCGGCGATGACGCTACGGCGCAGGAGCGGTTGTCCCACGCTGATCTCGTGCGTGTCCTCGAGCCGCTGGAGCCCGGCTCGGTGACGGTCACCGGACCGGCCGGCAGTGGCTACTCCCGCATCGTCGACCTGCTCGGCGTGGACGCCTACGCGGGCAGCTTGCCGGTCGACTGGACGACGCCGGTGCTGGTGGTCATGTACGACGAGCTGACCGCCGCCGGCGTGGAGATGCTGGAGGGGCTCGGCATGACCGATCCCCAGACGGCGCTTCGCCAGCTGCGCATCGGCGGGGGCTTCGTCATCCGCCGCCGTTGAACGTCCGCCTCGCGCCCCTCACCTCGGCGCGGCGGTCTCGTAGCTGCGCTTGATCGGCGACAGCGCTGCCAGCCTTGGCAGCAGTGCGCCGACCAGCGTGGCCGCACCGGCGGCAGCCGCGCACGCCACTCCCACGCATTCCCTGCCACAGGACGTGCGCTTCACCGGCCGGCGGAGGGATCAGGGTTCCGTCAGCGGCCGGTAGCGGTCCCACAGCGACGACCACCGCATCAGGTCGTCGGTCTCCACGAGCTCCCCATTGGCGTCCCGGAACTCCGCGACCTCCAACATCTGCGCGGAGGGCTTGCCGTAGCGGTCCTCGAAGGCGCGCAACTGCTCGCGCATGTCCTCAAGCTCCGCGGCGGTGACCTGGCGCCATACCAGCGCCGGCGGGAGCGTGCGGTCGGCCGTGCCGGCAGTCCGCCCACCACGGGCACGGAGCCGCCGCAGCGCGACGTTCATCTCCTCGGCGCTGATCGGCCCGTGGGCGGCCTCGTACTCGTCGAGGAACTTGTCGAGCGCGGCCAGCCGCCGCGCCGCCAACTCCTCATCTTCGGCCCGGTCGGCCGCGCGGACCACCTCCGACGTCGGTCCCGGGTCGGCGTGCGCGCCGCGGAGAGCCGTGCCGACGTTGGGGTGATCGGCGATCTCGAGGATCCCGTACAGCTCGTCGACGGCGGCGAAGTCGGCGCTCTCGGTGAGCCGGCCGTCGCCGTCCCGGAAGGCGTCGGGGTAGTTGCTCGCGTCGATGCCGGGGTGCGCGGCCTCGAACCGGGCCACCTCGGCGCGCACCGCGTCCAGGTCGACCTCGGTTCGTGTGGTCCGCTCGGTGCGGGGCCTGGGTTGCGGGCCCGGTTGGTCGAGCAGCTCGAGTTCGACCTCGGGGTCGTCGACGGCCAGCACGCGGGCCGAGGTCGGGGCGATGTCGTCGCCGACCACCCTGACGGTGTCGCCGCGGTGCAGCTGCCGGCGGACCGTCGCCGGCACCCGGGTGCGGAACCGGCGCGCCTGGCCGACCAGGGACCAGTCGACGAACAGCTCCACGGTGGTCACCGTTCGGACGGTACGGAGTAGACCGGACGTTGTCCCCCGCATTCCTCACCACGGCCACGGACGGCACGATCGGTGGGACGAGACAGACGTGGCCGCGCCGGCCGACCGGGCGCGGTTGCTGCGCGCTACGAGGCCGGGCCCGAGCGTAGGTTGCCGGCGCCCGGACTTGGTTGGCGAATGACCAGACCGGCCGATGGCGGCCTGGCCCGATCGTGGAGGAACCTCAGTCGCGGCGGCGCCCACCGCCCGGCACTGCGCCGGTACCGGCGAGCTCAGCGGCGATGTCGACCAGCTTGCGGTTCAGTTCCTGGGAGACGCGGGTGAGCACGCCGAAGGCCTGGTCGGCGGTGAGCTTGTGGCGCTCCATCAGGATGCCCTTCGCCTGCCCGATGACGTCCCGACTGCCCATCCCGGTGCGCAGGTGCTGCTCGTGCTGGGCACCGGCCAGCGCCACGGCCGCGTGCGCGGCGAGCATCTGCCCGAGCTCTGCGCTGTCGTCGTCGAAGGCCCCGGCGGTGCGCGAGTACAGGTTGAGGGCGCCTAGCTGGTCACCGGAGACGAACAGCTGGAAGCACATCATGCTGCCCACGCCCAGGCCGGCGGCCTGCTCGGCGAACTGCGGCCAGCGGTTCTCGGCGCTGACGTCGTCGACCCGGATGACCAGCTGCTTCCAGACCGCATCCAGGCACGGGCCCTGCCCGATCCGTTCCTGCAGGGCGTCGACCTCGCGAGGCAGGTCGCTGGTCGATGCGCGGGGCTCGATCTTCGACCGGCCGATCACGTAGCTGATGCTGCAGTCCTCGGCGTGCGGCACTACCCGCACCGCGGCGGTGGTGATGGCCTGCAACGTCGCGTCGACGTCGCCGTGCTCTTCCTGCAGCTGCCGGGCCACCCGACTCATCACGTCGCCCAGATACTGCGAGCCGTGCGCGGCGTGCTCCGGGGTCTCCTGGACCGCTACCACGCCCGGAACGTACCCGTCCGGTGGCGCTTCGAGAATCGACCGCGACGCCCGGCGCTCCGCCACCACGTGGGTCGGGCGCCGGGGCCGGCGTCGCCGTTCGCGTCGCTGCTCAGCGGCTGGGATACCGTCCGCACGACATGCTGGCCGAGTGACAGGGCGTGCTCCGTGACCGATCCGCTGCGGTCGCTGCTGCACGCCTGCCATCTGCTGCCGCCGGGCGAGTTCGCCGGGACCGTCGCCGCCCACGCCGCGCGGCTGGGCGCCCGGGAGACGGTGCTCTACCTGGCCGACTACGGGCAGACCACCCTGCTGCCGCTGTCCGGTGCCGGCGTGCCCGCACGCCAGGAGCTCTCCGTCGAAGGCACGCTGGCCGGTCAGGTGTTCCGGCGGGTCGAGGTGGTCGGCGCCGCCGGTGAGCACGGCTACCGGCTGTGGCTGCCACTGCTGGACGGCATGGAGCGCGTCGGGGTCGCCGAGCTGCTGCTGGCGGCCGAGCCCGACGACGAGCAGCGGGCGACCCTCTGGGCGTTCATCACCCTGGTCACCGAGCTGTTCGTGGTGCGCGACGCCTACACCGACCTGTTCGCCCGGCTGCGCCGCCGCAAGACGCTGTCGCTGGCCGCGGAGATGCAGTGGGAGCTGCTGCCGCCGCTGACCTTCGGCACCGACCGGGTGGTCATCACCGGCGGCCTGGAGCCTGCCTACGACATCGGCGGCGACAGCTTCGACTACGCGATGAACGGCGACACCGCCGACCTGCTGGTCATCGACGCGGTCGGGCACGGGTTGCCGGCCGCGGTACTGGCCAGCGTGGCGATCAGCGCCTACCGGCACGCCCGCCGCAACGCCCTCGACCTGCCCGACATCGCCGCCGAGGTCAACGCCGCGATCGCCGCGCAGATCGGCGACAGCCAGTTCGCCACCGCCGTGCTCGCCCGCCTGGACATCGACACCGGCCGGCTGCGCTGGATCAACGCCGGCCATCCCGAGCCGCTCATCCTGCGCGGCTCCTCACTGGTCCGCCCCCCCGCCTACCCGCCGGCCCGGCCGTTGGGCCTGCAGCAGGCCAAGCCGGTGTGCTGCGAGACCCGGCTGGAGCCCGGTGATCGGCTGCTGCTGTACACCGACGGCATCACCGAGGCCCGCTCCCCGGCCGGGGAGTTCTTCGGCGAGCAGCGGCTGGCCGATGTCATCGCCGCGGCCGTCGCCGCCGGCAAGCCCGCGCCGGAGACCGTGCGCCGCCTCATCCGTGGCGTGCTGGACCACCAGGCCGACCAGTTGCAGGACGACGCCAGCATCGTCGTGCTCGAGTGGCTCACCGGCGACGTCGGCCGAGCGCTCCCCTGAGCGGACCGGCCGGCGGCCGTACGGCCGTTGCAGGGGCCCTCTCGCTGTCCAACGCCCGGTTGATCGGTGAACGGGACCCAGACTCCCTCACAACCGCAGTGCCGGCCCTTGCAACCGCAAAGCCGCCTACGGCGTCGCCGCCATCCCGCCCTCGCGCGACAGAAAGGTGCCCCTCGCTCCCATGTGGGACGACGGTCACGTCCGGTCCCGCACTCGCGGGTCGGGAGTGTCCTTAGACGGAAACCGAGTGTCTCTCTGCGGACTACTTTCGCCATGAGTGTCCATGACCGGAGGCGGGACACTCATGGCGGAATCCACGCCTCGCCCACCACGATGCGGGAGGGCCGCATCCGCAGCGCCTCCTTCACCAGCCGGCGCAGCGGGATCTCCCCGGCGCCCTCGAGGTTGGGCTGGCGGGTCTGCATCGAGACGACGTCGGGCAGCGGAACCCGCAGCTCGAAGACCTCCTCGCAGGTGATCACCCGCTCCCGGGCGGGGACGGCCGCGCAGAGGCAGTTGAGCAGCGTCGTCTTGCCGGCCTGGGTGCCGCCGGAGACCAGGATGTTGAGCCCGGCGGCGACGGCGGCCTCCAGGAAGCGGGCCGCCTGGGCGGTAAGCGTGCCCAGCACCACCAGCTCGTCCAGCGAATGCGCCTGCAGCACGAACTTGCGGATGTTCATCGCCATGTGCCGGCGGGTGATGTCGGGGATGACCACGTGCAGCCGGGAGCCGTCGGGCATCATCGCGTCGACGAACGGCGTCGACATGTCGATCCGTCGACCCGAGGTGCGCAGCATCCGCTCCACCAGGTCGGCCAGCTCACCGGGCGCGAGGATCGTCGTGGTCAGCTCGCTGCGGCCCCGGCGGGCGACGAACACCCGGCCCGGCTCGTTGACCCAGATCTCCTCGA
>NZ_JBJHAA010000016.1:0-103192 GCF_054050795.1 Blastococcus sp. SYSU DS1024 | reverse complement strand
GGGGCCCCGTCCGAGCCGGACGGGGCCCCGCTGCGTCCGGCGCCACCCTCCCCGTCACAGCCTCGTGAAGGGATCGGCGTACCGGAAGGTGCCGCCCAGCGGGTCGCCGCGGAGCAGCCGCGCCTGGAAGTGCTCGCCCCAGGCCGGGTCGGGCGGGTCGATCCCGAGCCCGGACGCCGGCACGAAGCCGAACCGCCGGTAGTAGGCCGGGGCGCCGAGCAGCGCGACCAGCCACTCGTCGGCGGCCTCGGCCACCGCCACCAGCGCGTGCACCAGCGCGCTCCCGATCCCCCGGCCCTGCCGGTCCGGTCGGACGCCGATCGGCCCGAGGCCCAGCACCGGCGTGCCGTACGGCTCCAGCCGGCCCCGGGTCGCGAGGACGTGCCCCACGACCTCCCCGTCGTCCTCGGCGACGAGGGACAGGTGCGGGAGGAAGCCCGCGTCCTCGCGGAGCTCCGCCACGAGACGGGCCTCGGGCGCTTCTCCTCCCGCGCGGGCGGCTCCGGTGCCCGTGCCGGCGAAGGCGGCCCTGTGCAGGGCGTGCACGGAGGCGTGGTCGGCGGGGCGTTCGCGGCGGACGATCACCGCCGCAGTGTGCTGCTCCCCGGCGCCGCCGGCCCACCGGATTCAGGGGTCAGTCGAGCACGACGGCCGTGCCGGTGAGCCGGTCGTGCAGGCCGCGGCCGTCGGCGTCGACCAGCAGCGCCGGCACCAGCAGCATCAGCAGGGCGGTGCGGACCACCGCCCGCCACGGCGCGAGCCGCGCCCCGGGCCTCGGGTGGGCCAGCCGCATGCCGAGGACCCGGTGCCCCGGGGTCTGGCCGAACAGCACCAGGGTGACGACGGTCAGGACGCCGAACACCAGCAGGCTCCAGTTGCCCGGGGCCTCCGGGGCGGTGAACCCCCAGGCGATCAGCGCGGATCCGCCGGCGTCGACGAGGTAGCCGCCGACCCGCCGGGTGAACGGGGCCAGCGAATCCGACCCGGTGGCCGGCAACCCCAGGGAGGCACCGCGGGCGGGGGCCTGAGAGGGTTGACCCGTATCACTGACCATGACCACCAGCGTAGTGAAAGGACCACCCTTCCCCCCACGCCTCGCTCCGCTCGGCGCGGGCCCTTGAAGGGTGGCCGTGGCCTGCGACACGCCCGGCGCGTTGTTACCGCCCCGAAACACTCGGGACACGGCGGGGCAACTCCCCGCTCGTAGCGTGCCGTTCGGCAGTCAGCCCACACCCGGAGGATCGATGTTCACCAGTCCCGACGAGGTCGCCGCCTACATCCGCGACAACGATGTCGAGTTCGTCGACGTCCGCTTCTGCGACCTGCCCGGCGTCATGCAGCACTTCACCATCCCGGCATCGACGTTCGGTGAGGACACCTTCAGCGAGGGCCTGGGCTTCGACGGCTCCTCGATCCGCGGGTTCCAGGCGATCAACGAGTCGGACATGCTGCTGCTGCCCGACGCCAACAGCGCCTTCGTGGACCCGTTCCGCAAGCACAAGACGCTGAACGTCAACTTCTTCATCCACGACCCGATCACGCGCGAGGCCTACAGCCGCGATCCGCGGAACGTGGCGAAGAAGGCCGAGGCCTACCTGGCCGCCAGCGGCATCGCCGACACCGCGTACTTCGGCCCCGAGGCCGAGTTCTACGTCTTCGACTCGGTGCGGTACGACACCTCGATCAACGAGGGCTACTACCACATCGACTCGGAGGAGGGCTCCTGGCGCACCGGAGCTCGCACCGAGCTCGACGGCAGCCCGAACCGCGGGTACAAGGCTCGCCCCAAGGGCGGCTACTTCCCGGTCGAGCCCTACGACCAGCAGAGCGACCTGCGCGCCGACATCATGCGGAACCTCATCGGTGTCGGGCTCGAGCTCGAGCGCGGGCACCACGAGGTGGGCACCGGCGGCCAGGCGGAGATCAACTACAAGTTCGACACGCTGCTGCGCTCGGCCGACAGCCTGATGCTGTTCAAGTACGTCGTGAAGAACACCGCGTGGGCCGCCGGCAAGACCGCCACCTTCATGCCCAAGCCGCTGTTCGGTGACAACGGCTCGGGCATGCACTGCCACCAGAGCCTCTGGAAGGACGGCGCACCGCTCTTCCACGCCGAGACCGGGTACGCGGGGCTGTCCGACACCGCCCGCCACTACATCGGTGGCCTGCTGGCCCACGCCCCGTCGCTGCTGGCCTTCACCAACCCGACGGTGAACAGCTACCACCGCCTGGTGCCCGGCTACGAGGCCCCGATCAACCTGGTCTACTCGGCCCGCAACCGCTCGGCCTGCTGCCGCATCCCGATCTCGGGCGACAACCCCAAGGCCAAGCGCATCGAGTTCCGCGTGCCCGACCCGTCGGCCAACCCGTACCTCGCCTTCTCGGCGATGCTGATGGCCGGCCTCGACGGCATCAAGAACAAGATCGAGCCGCCGGCCCCCGTGGACAAGGACCTCTACGAGCTGCCGCCCGAGGAGGCCCTGGGCATCGACAAGGTGCCCGCGTCGCTGGACGCCGTCCTCGACCGGCTCGAGGTCGACCACGAGTACCTGATCGACGGCGGCGTCTTCACGCCCGACCTGATCGAGACGTGGATCGAGTACAAGCGGGAGAACGAGATCGACCCGATCCGCCTCCGCCCGCACCCGCACGAGTTCGCCATGTACTACGACATCTGATCTCGCCTGCTGACGCCGCGGCCCCCGACCTCCTGGAGGTCGGGGGCCGCGGTGCGTCCCGACGACGGTCAGTCGCGGTCCCGCCACGGCCCGGGCGCGAGACCGTAGCCCCCGTCCGCGCTGCGGCGTAGCGTCCGGAACCGTCAGGCGGATGTGCATCCGGCGGCGGGCTCCCCGACGCCGGTGGCCATCCCGGTCACGGGGGTCGTGTCGTGGGACGTGTACGTCGGAGCGCGCTGACGATCGGCAGCGTCGTCGCCCTGCTCACCTCCTCCGTCGCCGTGACGCTGGCGACCGGCGCGACGGCCGATGCCTGCCCGGACGTGGCGATCGTGGGTGCCCGAGGATCCACGGAGCCGGTCACCACGGCCAACCGCGGGATGGGGACGAACGCCGACTACTTCGCCGACGGGCTCGAGCGCGAGCTCAGGGCCAGGCACGGCAGCGGGCTGGTGATCGCCGACGTGGCGGTCACCCACTCCCCCACGTCGGTCACCGTCCTGACGCCGACGCGGGCCGAGCTGACCGCGCTGGCGGATCCGGCCCGGCGGGCGCCGGCGATGGAGCGCTACGCCACCGAACGCCTCGGGGCCTACACGCGCAGCGTCGACCAGGGCGTCAGCTCCGCCGTCGACCAGATGGTCGGGCTGCACACCCGGTGCCCGGGCACGGGCTTCGTCCTGGCCGGGTACTCGCAGGGCGCCATGGTGGTGCACCAGGTCATGGCCCGTCTCACGGACGACGGTCGGGCGGGGCTGCTGTCGCGCATCAGCGCCAGCGTCCTCGTCGCCGACGGAGACCGGGTGGGCCAGACCGCCGCCACGCGCCGCGGCACCGCGCCCGCCACCGCGCAGGGCGTCCGCACGGCCCTGCAGCCGGGCGGACCGGACGTGGTGACGACGTCCCCGGTCTTCGATCTCTGCCTCGCCAGGGACGTCGCCTGCGACTTCGACCCGGTGCGCCTCCTGCAGCGGGGCGTCTCCCCGTCCCTGGCGGCGCTCAAGGAGGCGTCGCAGATCCACACCGGGACCGGCTACCGCGCCCTGATGCTGCAGGCAGCGAGGGAGATCGCCGCGTCCTTCACCCCGGCGCCGTCCCCCACCCCCACACCCATCTCCTCGGCGCCGACCACCACGGCACCGACCACCACCACCACCCCCACGACCACGCCACCCACGACCACCACCACCGCCCCCGCGACCACGCCCCCGTCGGGCGGGACCGAAGCGCTCGCCGCCTTCCACGCGGCCCGTGCCGACAGCGCCGCCGGGCGCGGCCCGCTCGATGTCGTCGTCGTCGGCGACTCCGTCACCGAGGGTCGTGACGTGGGCAAGGGCAACCGCTGGGTCGACCACCTGCTCGGGCTCCTGCGGGCCCGCCACCAGCCGCCCGGTGTCACCGGCGGCGAGGGCTACGTCCCCGCCTACTACGCCGCCGGCGGCATGGTCGACCGCTTCTCCTTCGGCGGCGCGTCCACCCTCGGTTCCCAGTACGGCTTCGGGATGCGGGCCAACCACATGCCCTCCGGCGCGGGCAACTCGATGACCGCCGGCTTCACCGGCACCTCGTTCGAGCTGCACTACGCGAGCAGCCTCAACACCGGGACGATCACCGTCTCCATCGACGGCGCGGCAGGCATCCCCGTCCCGACCGCCGGTGGTGGCAACACCCCGAGCGACGGCGGCAGCTGGACCTCTCCCCCACTGCCCCCTGGCTCGCACACGGTCACCCTGACCAACACCAGCGGCCGCACCGTGCTGGTCGAGGGCATCAGCGTGTACGACGGCGACGAGGCCACCGGCGTCCGCCTGTGGGAGGCCGGCCACTCGGGCTGGCAGGCCGAGGACTACGCCAACCGGCCGACCGCGCCGCAGCACGGCCAGGCGGTCGCCGCGGCCGCGCCGCACCTGGTCGTGGTGGCGCTCGGCTACAACGACGTCGTCGCCGGGTTCACCGCCGCCCAGTTCCGCGACTACCTCACCGAGACCATCGGCCACCTCCGCGGGCCGGACGCCGGCCCCGACCCGTCGGTCCTGATCGTCGGGTACCCGCGGCGCACCGACGTCTCCGTCGCCGCCTGGGACGCCTACCTGCAGGCCATGGCCGACGTGGCGGCCGACCAGGGGTACGCGTTCGCCGATCTCTCCGCGTTGCCGGACTTCGGCATGTCGGGCGACGGCGTCCACCCGACACCGACCGGGCACCGCCAGATCGCGGAGGCGCTCGACCGGTTCCTCGCCTCCACCTGAGCCACCGCCGGTGGCGGCGCCGGGCTCAGGTCCGCATCGAACCGGCGTCCTCCGGAGCGGTGCACCAGCGGCTCGACGACACCCACCACTCGGCGTCCAGCCGCCGGACCACGATCTCCCCGACCTCGAACGGCACCTCCGCTCCCCTCCCCGCAGCGCTCAGCGGGTCCCGACGGGGAACCGCTCGCGGGCGGATGATGACAGGACTGTCGCTCGACGCCGGCGAGCACCGGGTTCACCCGTCCTGGGCCAAAGCGCTGCTGAGCGGGCCGATCCGAGGGGAGAACGGCTCACGTACGTCTACGATCACCGCCGGCGACGAGAGGCGGGGCGGCGTGACCGAGGTTCAGCAGGAGGCGGGTGCCACGGCGGCCTCGGCAGCCGAGGGCGCCCCGCCCGAGGGGGCGGACGGGAGCCACCGGGCGCCGGCCTGGTCCGACCCCCGGCGCATCTTCCTGCTCGGCGGGGCGCTGGTCGCCGTGCAGCTGCTCGTGCGCGGCTGGGTGGCGGCGTCCGGGTACTTCGGCCAGGACGACCTGATCCTCATGGGTCGGACCGCCTCGACATCCCTGTCGGCGGACTTCCTGCTGGGCGCTCACGAGCGGCAGGTGATGCCGGGCGGCCTGCTGCTGACCGAGGCGCTCACCTCGCTGGCCCCGTTGCGATGGGGGGCCGTCGTCGCGGGCATCGTCGTGCTGCAGCTCGTGGCGTCCCTCGCCGTCTGGCGCCTGCTGCGCCTGCTGCTCGGTGACCGGCCGGTGACGCTGATCGCCCTCGGCCTGTACCTGTTCGCACCGCTGACCCTCGCGGCCTTCTCCTCCTGGTCGACGGCGGTGCTCACCCTCCCCCTGCACGCGGCGCTGGCCTGGACGTGCGGCGACGCCCTGCAGATGGCCCGCACCGGGCGCCTCCTGCACGCCCTCACCGGCACCCTGGCGTTCGCCGCCGGCCTGGCGTTCACCGAGCGCTCGCTCGTCGTCCCGCTCGTGGCGTTCGCGGTGACGGCCGTCGTGGCCGGCCAGTCGGGCAGCACGGCGCCGGTGCTCACGGCCCTGCGGCGCGGGCTCTGGCTGTGGGGCGGCCTGCTGGCCGTGGCCGTGCTCTGGTTCTGGCAGTTCTCCTCGGTGGCCGGCCCCCTGGTCCTCTCCCCGGACCGGGCCGGCTCGGTGGCCACGGGCGTCGACGCCGTCGGGCTCGGGATCTTCCACGGCGTGCTGCCCGGTCTCCTCGGTGGGCCGCTCTTCTGGACCGAGAACGCCTGGGCATCGCCACCGACGGCGGTCGTCGTCGCGGCGGCCGTCGCCGCACTGCTCGTGGTGGCGCTGAGCTCCTGGCGCAGCCGTGGCGCGGGCGTCGTGTGGTGGCTGGTCGCCGCCTACGTCGTCGGCACCGTGGTGCTGCTCGTCCTGCGGCAGCTCAACCCGGCCGCGCCGGCGGAGCTGGTGCTGGGGCTGCGGGACCTCTCCGACATCGCGGTGGTGGTCGCCGTGGCCCTCGCCCTGGTCGTCCGGGCGCCGGCCAAGGACGACGGCCGGCACGCCGTGCTCGACGGGACCGAGCGCCGCGACATCGGTGTCGTCGCGCTGGCGGTGTTCCTCGGCGCCACGCTGTGGTCGACGCTCACCTACACCCAGCAGCTCGACAACACCCGTACCCGGGACTACCTGACCACCGCCACGGAGTCGCTGGCAGTGCTCGACGTGCCGCTGCTCGACGCCGCTGTGCCCATGGACGTCGTGTGGCCGGTGGCCTATCCGTACAACACGGTGTCCCGGGTCTTCGCGCCGGTGGGGGTGCCGACCGCCCCCACCACGCCGGAGCTGCTGATGCTCGACGGCGCGGGCCGGCTCGTGGCGGCGCGGGTCACCGACGAGCGTGAGCTCTTCCTCGGGCCGGTGCCCGACTGCGGCCACCTGGTCGAGGGCCCCGCCCGTACCGCCGTCCCCTTGAACGGACCGCTCATGTCCCTGGGGTGGACCGTCCAGCTGAACTACGTGGCCAGCGAGGACGGGGAGATCGACGTCTCCCTGGACGAGGGCGAGACCGTGCGGGTCCCGGTGAGCGCCGGCGCGAACAGCGTCTTCGTGCGGCTCTCCGGCTCGGGGAGCTCGCTCCACGTCACCAGCCGCGAGTCGGACCTCGCCGTCTGCATCGACACCGGCCTGGTCGGCCTCGTGGAGCCCGACTTCTGACCCTTCGGAGCACCGCCCGGGTTCGCAGCCGGCTCACACCCGGCGGCGCACCGCTCGCTCCGCCGCCGCCCGGATGCGGCCGGCGTTGGCCGACAGCACCCGGTCCAGCAGGCGGTCCACCGGGGGCAGCTCCCCCAGCCGGGCCAGCCCCGACCAGCGGGGGACCGAGATCGTCCGCGCCCGGGCCGAGGTCAGGCACCCGGCCACCCGGTCGGCGACCCGTTCGGGCGCGATGCCGCGGGACAACCGCCCGCGCGCGTCGGCGTCCGACACCGGGGCGTGCCCGTGGCCGCGGGCCAGCCACTCGGTCGACACGAAGAACGGGTTCACCGTGTGCACGCGGACACCCCGGGCGGTGACCTCCCGTCGCAGCCCCGACGCGAAGCCCTGCACCCCGGCCTTCGTCGCCGAGTACACCGTCAGCGGCGGCACCTGCGACCAGGCGGCGACCGAGGAGACGATCACGACGTCGGCACGGCCCCCCTCGGCGGCCGACCGCAGGAGGTGCGGGAGCGCCAGCCGGGTCAGCTCGACGACCGCGACCAGGTTGGTGGCGACCACGCCGTCGACCACCTCCCCGGGCATGTCCTCCAGCAGGCCGGCCCAGCCGAGGCCGGCGTTGTGGACGACCGCGTCAAGCCGGCCGTGCTCGGCCAGCACCCGGTCGACCAGCCCGGCCCGGTCCGCGGCGGCGGCGACGTCGGCCTCCGTGGCGGTGACCCCGGGCAGCCCGGCCACCGTCGCCCGCAGCCGCTCGCCGTCCCGGGCGCAGGTCACCACCCGCGCGCCGTCCGCGGCGAGCCGGGCGACGGTGGCGCGACCGATACCGGCGCTGCCGCCGGTGACGAGGACGACGCGCTCGGCCAGGCTGGTCATGGCCCGGGCCTACCCGCGGGGGACATCACACCGACCGGCGCTTCGAACCGGCGTTCGTTGGGCATGCTCACGATCATGCGCCTGCCCGAACCCCGGGGCCCCCTCAGCGACGCCCTCGCGCGCGACCTCGCCACCCGCGCCGACCTGTCGGCCGCGACGCAGGAGTGCGCCGAGCGCCTGGAGCCGGGCCACGCCGAGGCCCTCGCCGACGACGACCTGCAGTTGGCCCTCGCGATCTGCTACGAACTGCACTTCCGCGGCTTCGACGGTGTCCCGGAGCACTGGGAGTGGGACCCGGAGCTGCTCCGGCTGCGCGCGGGGCTGGAACGGCGGCACCTCGCCGCGCTGCGCCGGCTGGTCGGCGAGGTGGCGGTCACCGGTGAGCCGATCGACCGGCAGCTGACCGCCCTGATCGCGGCGGACGACGGGCCGTCGCTGTCGGCCTACATGGCCAAGCAGGGCACGCTGGAGCAGTGGCGGGAGTACCTGGTCCTCCGGTCGGTCTACCACCTCAAGGAGGCCGACCCGCACACGTTCGCCATCCCCCGGCTGAGCGGGCGGACGAAGGCCGCCATGGTCGAGATCCAGGCCGACGAATACGGCGGTGGCTCGGCGGAGCGGATGCACAGCGAGCTGTTCGCCGGGCTGATGCGCGACCTGGGGCTCGACGCCGGCTACGGGGCGCTGTGGGACGACGCGCCCGCCGTGGCCTTCGCCTCGGTCAACACCATGTCGTTGTTCGGGCTGCACCGCCGCTGGCGCGCGGCCGCCCTGGGGCACCTGGCGACCGTGGAGATGACCTCCTCCGAGCCCAGCCGGCGGTACTCGGCGGGGCTGCGCCGGCTGGGGTTCGACGAGCGGACCACCGTCTTCTACGACGAGCACGTGGAGGCCGACGCCGTGCACGAGCAGATCGCCTCGGTGGACATGTGCGGCTCCCTGGTCGCCGCCGAACCGGAGCTGGCCGCCGACGTGCTGTTCGGGGCGGCCAGCTCGCTGGCCATGGACGGGCTGGCGGCCCACCACCTGCTGGGCGCGTGGGAGGCCGGCCGGTCGAGCCTGTTCCAGCGATCGGCGCTGGCGGCCTGACCGGTCGCCCCGCCTACCGGGAGCGGCCGGTCACCTCGCCGACGCCCGCGGGGTCGTCCCGGCCCGGAGCGGCGGCACGGTTCCGGGTGATCGCCCAGCCGAACGTCGCGGCGACGGGGAACATCAGCACCCCGTAGACCGCGGCCGGCACGGCCAGCTCGACGCTGCCGAGCACGCTGACGGCGACCGCGATCGCCAGGGTGCTGTTGTGCACGCCGATCTCGAAGGAACTGGCGATCGCCTGCGCCCGGCCGATGCCGAACAGGCGCGGCACGGCGAACCCGATCGCGAGGCTGCAGAGGCAGAAGATCAGCGCCGGCAGCCCGACGTCGCGCAGGTAGCCGCCGACGTTCTCCCGCTCGGCCACCATCGTGCCGACGATGACCAGCGCGAGGACCAACGCCGACAGGGCGCGCACCGGCTTGTCCGAGCGGTCGGCGAAGGCCGGGGCCGACCGGCGCACCAGCATGCCGAGGGCCACCGGGACGAGCACGATCGCGAAGACCTGCAGCGTCTTGCCGAACTGCAGGCCCAGGCTGCCGCCGCCGGCCGGCTCGAAGAAGCCGATCGCCAGGTTGGTGACCACCGGCAGGGTGACGACGGCGATCACCGAGTTCAGCGCGGTGAGGCTGATGTTCAGTGCGACGTCACCCCGGTAGAGGTGGCTGAACAGGTTGGCCGTGGTGCCTCCCGGGGAGGCCGCGAGCAGCAGCATGCCCACCGCCAGCAGCGGGGGGAGGTCGAAGAGGAGCACCAACCCGAAGCAGATCACCGGCAGCGCCAGCAGCTGCAGGGCCAGCGCGATCACCACCGCCTTCGGCTGCCGGGCGATGCGGGTGAAGTCGCCGGGGGTGAGCGAGAGCCCCAGGCCGAACATGACGACGGCCAGCGCCAGGGGCAGCGCGACAGCGGTGAGCGCGGAATCCATCGGTCCTCCGTTCGGGCACCGGCCGGGGAGCCCGCCGGGCAGCACGTTGCGCGCATCCTGTGCGATGCCGGTCACATCCGGCAACCGTCCTCGCCGCAGAGCACCCGGCGGGGGTGCGGAATCAGTCCTCCCGGCGCCCGTCCCGGAGGATCCGCGCAGCCGGTCGCGGCCTGCTCGGCGCGCTCGGCGCGGAGAAGCCCGAGCGCTTGTGGGACCCGTCGCAGAACGGTTTGATGCCGGACTTCCCGCACCGGCAGAGCGCGATGGTGTCGCGCCCCGGGTCGATCTCGGCGCCGTCCTGGTCCAGCAGCCGGAAGCTGCCGCGCACGATCAGCGGTCCGTCGCGGTAGGGCGTGATCGTGGCCCCGTCGGCCGGCCCGCCGCCGGGATCGGTGCCGGCGGTGTCCTCAGGGGGCTCGGGCTCGGCCGACGGTGGTCGCGACACGCCTCCAGCATGCCCTGCCGGCTCCGGGCTACACGGTGCCGGCCCAGCGGATCAGGTCTCGGTGAACTCCAGCGTCTCGACCATGCGGTCCAGGACCCGGACGTTGCGCGCGTAGTCGAACTGCGGCAGGCCCACCGTGTTGACCACGAGGGTGCGCGGGCCGTCGTCCCCCTCGCCGAGGTCGACGACGTAGCTGGTGGTCCGCACCCCCTCCGGCCAGAGGCCCTCACCCGAGGAGACCCGCTCCATCCGCACCGCCGGCCGGCCGCCGACGGTGGTCTCGGTCCGGCTCAGCTCCTCCGCGCCCCCGGGGTCCGCGACCCGGTCGAACGGCGCGGGCTCGACCGAGGCGGTCACCGCGCCCACCCGGGCGTCGGTGCCGGGCGGCACGGTGAACGGGTCGGGCGCGAACCGCGTGCACGCGGGGACCGTGTCCCCCGGGTTCACCGACCACGACTCCGGATAGGACAGGGCGAACCCCGCGGGGCTCTCGCAGCGCTGCGACAGCGCGACCGGCGCAGCCGGCTCCTCCGCGAGGATGTCGACCACGATCCGCTGCGGCGAGTTCAGCAGCCCGACCGCGAACGGCCGTTCCCGGTCCACCCCGGCGAAGAAGGTGTAGTGGCCCTCGAAGAGGGTGTCCTCGACGAGGGTGTCCAGCACGGTCGCCCCGGCGATCGACTGCTGGTCGGGCCCCTCCCAGGGCTGCACGCCCTCGGGCGCGTCGAACGGCAGCGCGATGTTGGTCAGCGTGATGCCGAGGACTGCCTCACCGGGCACCTCCACCGGGGCTCCGGACCCCTGGGCGCGTGGCTCGTCGGTGTAGCCGACCCGCCAGCCGGCCTCGCCCTCACCGGCGACCTCGAAGACGATCCGGTCGAACCCCTCGTGGGCCCCGAGCCGCACGTCGGTGAGAGCGACGAGCGGCCCGTCGCCCGCGGCGATGGACTCGGCGGTGTCGCCGTCGCCGACCGGCTGCAACGTGTCGTCCTGCCCGTCGTCCGACGGGTGACGGACGTCGACCACCAGGCGCGGCGGGTCCGAGAAGGTGGCCACGCCGAACGGCGCCCGCTCCTGCAGGCCGACCGTCCACGCCATGTTCGCCTCGAAGTCCCCGGTCTGGACCACCTCCGTGACCACGGACCCACCCGGCGGCTCGATCCGGTCGGCGCCCTCGTACACCTGCTGGGGGCGCTCGCCGGACAGGTCGACGGTGCTGGCCGGGGTGGTCCGGACCTCCAGGAAGGCGTTGCCCTCGATCTCCACCGGCCGCCCCGAGGCGTCCTGCGTCACGGGCGGCTCGACGTAGGACACCCGGTAGCTCGGCACCCGGTCGCCCTCGAACTCCAGGACCACCCGGTCGAAGCCGTCGTGCCCGGCGGCCCGCACATCGGCCAGGTGGGCGACCGGTCGGCCGGCATCGGGGAAACCACCACCCTGCACCGCGGCGGTACCCGGGTCGCCGACCGGTTCGACGGCCCGGTCGTCGCTCAGCGCCGTCGAGGTCGGCGTCGCCGTCGGCGAGGCGGTCGGCGAGGCGGTCGCGGCGGTGTCGTCGTCGGAGCTGCCACCGTCCGCGGTGCAGGCAGTCAGGAGCAGAGCCGCGCAGACTCCAGCGGGTAGGAAACGCATCGCAGTTCCTGCCTTCGTCTCGGCGTCAGGTCACCTCCGTGCCCTTGCCGTCGCTCCCGGCAGCGAACCCTCACCGTCCCGATGCAACCGGATCGTCATGTACCGGTGCGGCTCCGGTCACGGCCCCGCCCCCGACGGCGGCTGCCCGTAGAAGACCTGCTCGACCACGGCCCGGGCGTGCCGGGTGGTTCGGCGGTAGTCGTCGAGGAACCGGCCCGGGTCGTCGTCCGCGCCGTACCCGCACGCCCGGGCGACGCCGCCCAGCTCCAGCCCCGGCCTCGGCAGCTGGTCGCTGGGGCGCCCGCGCACCAGGAAGATCGCGTTGCGCGCCCGGGTGGCGAGCTCCCACGCCGCGGTGAGCGCCTCGGCCTGCTCCGCCGGGAGCACCCCCTCCTCGGCGAGCGCGGTCAGCGCCCCGGCGGTGGAGGCCACCCGGAGCGCCGGGGTCGTGGCGGCGTGCTCCAGCTGGAGCAGCTGGACGGTCCACTCGACGTCGGCGAGGCCGCCGCGACCGAGCTTGGTGTGGGTGGCGGGGTCGGCCCCGCGGGGCAGCCGCTCGCGCTCCACCCGCGCCTTGATGCGCCGGATCTCGGCGACCTGCTCGGCGGACAGCCCGGTGGCGGGGTACCGGACGGGGTCGACCAGCGCGACGAACTCCGCGCCCAGGGCTTCGTCACCGGCCACCGGGACGGCGCGCAGCAGCGCCTGCACCTCCCACACCGACACCCAGCGCTCGTAGTACTCGCGGAAGGCAGGGAGGCTGCGCACCAGGGCCCCCTGCCGGCCCTCGGGCCGCAGGTCGGCGTCGACCTCGAACGCCGGGTCCGGGGCCGGCTCACCGAGCAGCCGCCGCAGGGTGTGGGCCACGGCGTTCGCCGCGGCCGAGGCCTTGGCCTCGTCCGCTCCCGGCCGGGGCCGCTGGACGAACAGCACGTCGGCGTCGGAGCCGAAGCCGAGCTCGCCACCGCCGAGGCGCCCCATGCCGATCACGGCGAGATCCATCGGCAGATCGGCGACGTCGACGCGCGACTCCAGGGCGTGCGCCCGCAGCGCGGCGTCGAGCCCGGCCTGCAGCGTGGCGACGGCGACGTCGGTCAGCGCCTGCCCCACCCGGTGCACGTCGAGCCGGCCGAGCAGGTCCGCCGCCGCGATCCGCAGCAGCTCCTGCCGGCGCAGCCCGCGGATGACCCGCACCCCGGCCTGCGGGTCGGGCGCACGGCCGGCCGCCTGCCGCCACGCCCGGGCCAGGGTGGCGGCGTTCCGCGGCTCGAGCTCGGCGTCGTCGGCGAGCAGCCGCAGCGCCTCCGGCGTGCGGGTGAGCAGCGAGGCGACGTACTGGCTCGAGCCCAGCAGCTGGGCCAGCCGCTCGGCGACCTGCCCCTCGTCGCGCAGCAGCCTCAGGTACCACTGGTTACCGCCGAGCGCCTCGCTGACCTGCCGGTAGGCCAGCAGCCCGGCGTCGGGGTTGGGGCAGGAGGCGAACGTCTGCAGCAGCACCGGCAGCAGGTACTTCTGGATGGAGGCCGAGCGGGAGACCCCGCCGGTGAGGGCCGCCAGGTGCCGCAGCGCGCCGTCGGGGTCGGCGAAGCCGAGCGCCCGCAGCCAGTCACCGGCAGCCTTGCTGCCCAGCTGAGCGGCCTCCGACGGCACCTTGGCCACGGCCGACAGCAGCGGCCGGTAGAAGAGCTTCTCGTGCAGCCGCCGCACCTCGCGGGTGTGCAGCGCCAGCTCCGCCCGCAGCACGTCGACGGCGTCGCCGCGGTGGTCGGGCTTGTACCCCATCGAACGGGCCAGCCAGCGCAGCTGCTGCTCGTCGGTGGGCAGCAGGTGGGTGCGCCGCAGCCGGAGCAGCTGCAGCCGGTGCTCGACCGTGCGCAGGAAGCGGTAGGAGGCGATCAGGGTCGCGGCGTCGTCCCGCCCGACGTAGCCACCGGCCGACAGCGCCATGAGCGCCGGCAGGGTCCCGCCCACCCGCAGGTTCGGGTCCGACCGGCCGTGCACCAGCTGCAGCAGCTGGACCGCGAACTCGACGTCGCGCAGCCCGCCGCGGCCGAGCTTGAGCTCCCGCTCGGCCTGCGCCGGCGGGATGTTGGCCTCCACCCGGCGGCGCATGGCCTGCACCTGGCCGACGAAGCCGGGCCGGTCGCCGGCCTTCCAGACCAGCGGCCACAGCTCCTCGACGTAGGCGCGGCCCAGGTGGGGGTCGCCGGCCACCGCCCGCATCTTCAGCAGCGCCTGGAACTCCCACGTGTCGGCCCACTGGCCGTAGTAGGCGGCGTGCCCGGCGACCGTGCGCACCAGCGCACCGGCCTTCCCCTCGGGCCGCAGCGCGGCGTCGACCTCCCACGCGGCCTCGTGGCAGATGCGCATGAGCGACGCGGCCACACGGGTCGCGGCGGCGAGCGCCGGGCTCTCCGGGTCGCTCGGGTCCGCCGGCTCGGCCACGAAGACGACGTCGACGTCGCTGACGTAGTTCAGCTCCCGCCCGCCGGTCTTCCCCAGCGCGATGACGGCCAGCCGGCAGGCGGCGGCGCCCGCCGGCTGCTCGGCGACGGCGAGCGCCAGGCCGGCGGTGAGCACGGCGGCAGCGATGTCGGCGAGCTCGGCCGCTGCCTCGTCCGCCGGCACGCCGTCGCCCAGGTCCCGCCCGGCCAGGGAGAGGATCGCCCGGCGGTAGGCGTGCCGCAGGGCCGCGATGCGCGAGGGGCCGGCGTCCGGGGCTCCCCTGCCCAGCCGCACGCCCCACGGGGGGTCGTCCGGGTCGGCCCCGACGGCGGTCAGCATCAGCTGCTCCAGCGCGTGCGGGGTGGGCCGGCTCGGACCGTTCCGGTCGTCGAGCACCTCCCAGTCCAGCGGGTAGGCGGCCAGGTGGTCGGCCAGCCCGGCGCTCGCGCCCAGGACGGCCAGCAGGCGGGCGCGGAGGGACCCCGAGCCACGCAGCCGGGCCAGCAGCGTGGCCGCCGCTCCACCCGTGTCGTCCTCGGCGTCGAGCGCCTCGATCAGCCGGTGCAGCGACCGGACGGCGAGGTCGGGGTCCCCTGCCCGGGCGAGGGCGGCCACGACCGGCCCGGCCTCGGGGTCGGCGGGCTCGTTGCGCTCGAGGTCCCACAGGCCCAGCGCCGGGTCGGACAGCAACCGGGCGGCGCGCTCGCCGTCCTCGAAGCCGAACCGGACGAGGCGGACGACCGCCCGCCGCGGGATCTCCGCCTGCGGCACGCTCACGCCCGCACCTGCGCCCTCGTCCGGACCAGCTCGGCGAACCGTCGGGCGAACGGGCCCCACGCCTCGGCCACGTCGTCGTGGGCCGCGGCGGCCCGGGCGCACAGCGTCTCCTGGTCGAGCGGGGAGGCCGCGACGCCGACGGGGTCGCTGCCGGCCCAGGCCCGGACCATCTCCGGCGTCGTCTCGATGTGGAACTGCAGGCCGTAGACGCACCCGCCGACCCGGTAGGCCTGGTGCGGGTAGTGCGGGTTGCCGGCCAGCAGGGTGGCCCCGGCCGGCAGCTCGGAGATCTCGTCGTGGTGCCACTGGATCACGTCCGGCGACAGCGGCAGCGGCCCGAACACGGGGTCGGCGTCCGCGGCGTCCCGCTTGGCCACCAGCGTCGCACCCACCTCGGGGCCCTCCACCCCGACCCGGGTCCGGCCGCCGCCCACCTGGGCCAGCAGCTGGGCGCCCAGGCAGATGGCGAGGGTGGGCAGATCGGCCCCCAGCGCCTGCCCGAGCAGCTGCCGCACACCGACGAGCTCGGGGCTGGTCTCCTCGTCGTCCAGCGACGACTGGGGGCCACCCAGCACGAGCAGCCCGTCGAAGCCCTCGAGGCCGTCCGGCAGCTGATCCCCGAGGCCGAGCCGGCGCTCGTCGAGCTCCATGCCGGCCTCGCGCAGCCACTCCCCCAGCCGGGCCGGCGGATCGGTCTCGCTCGGGACGACGACGAGCAGGCGGGCGCCGCTGGTGGTCACGCGGGCGAGCGTAGTTCGCCGCTCACCGGTTGCCGGCACCGACGGCCGCTGTCACCAACCGGTCAGCCGGAGGAGGTCGCGCTCCAGCAGCGGGGCGACCGTGCGCATGTACATCGCGGTGACGTGGGCGTCGTCCATGTAGACCCGGACGTTGCCCACCACGGCGGGGCAGCTCTCCTCGGTGCAGAAGTACGGACGGGTGTCGAGCAGCTGCACGCCTTCGGGCAGCGCGGCGCGCAGCACCCGGTCGTCGTAGACCTCGTCGGGCGAGACGCTGCACTCCGCCGCCCGGTCGCCCAGCTCGGCCACGCAGTCGGGGACGTCGCGGTCGTTGCGCGGGTTGTCCCGCATGCCGATGACGGGGACACCGGCCTCGGCGAGCTGCTCCCACGCCTCGACGAAACCGGGCGGGAGGACCTCCCGCTCCCCGGGGTCGATTCGGGTGCCCATCGCCAGCACCACGTCGGGGTCGAAGGCGACGATCCGGTCGGCCACCGTGGCCCGCCACGCGGCGCACTCGCCGTACCGGGCGGAGGTGGGGCGGTAGAACTCCGAACCGGTGGACAGGTTGCAGCCGGGGTTCGGCAGCGAGATCAGCTGCCAGCCGCGCTCGGCGGCGATCGTGGACATCGGCGGCAGCCAGTGGTTCATGTGCGAGTCGCCCACCACCACGACCCGGCGGGTGGCGTCGTCCGGTCCCTGGATGCAGACCGCGATCTTGGCGTCGAGCGGCTCCCGCCGCACCGTCTCCACCCGGCACGACGCCCCCTCGAGGGAGGCCCAGTCGTCCCGCAGCACCGACAGCGGCGGAACGGCCTCGACGTCGGCGACCCCGCCGGTGACCACGTCGGCGGCGGTGAGCGCCCGCGCCCCCGGATAGCGCGGGTCGTCGAGAGCCGGCCCGTGCGCGGCCAGCTGGCGGTCCAGGTAGGTGGTCACCGCCAGGCCCCCGGCCAGCAGCGGTGCCGCGCAGGCGACGACCAGCACCAGCACCCACGCCGGGCGGCGCGAGCGGAGGAGGTTCCCGCCCGGCCGCTCCACCATGCGGTGGGTGAGCGCCGCCAGCACGAGGGAGACCGCGATGACACCCACTGCGCCGACGGGCGACGGGTTCTGCCGGCCGGTGTGCACCAGGTGCAGGACCAGCAGCGGCCAGTGCCACAGGTAGACGACGTAGGCCCGCCGCCCCAGCCACTGCATCGGCCGCACGGTGAGGACGCGGTGGACGCCGAAGCGGCCGCCGGTGTCCGCGGCGACCAGCACGGCGACCGCGCAGAGCACCGGCCAGGCGGCCTGCCAGCCGGGGAAGGTGCGGACGCCGTCGAGGACCGCGCCGCACACCACGAGCGCGAGCACGCCGCTCCAGCCGAGCACCAGGCCCAGGCGGCGACCCGGGCGGCCGACGAGCAGCAGCGCAGCCAGCGCGCCGACACCGAGCTCCCAGAGCCGGGGCAGCGTGGCGAAGTAGGCCGCCTGCTGGTCGGCGCTCGTGGCGGCCAGCGACCAGGCGAACGACGCGGCCGTCGCCGCCGCGACGAGCGCGACCGCCAGCGGCCGGCCGTACCGCTGGGCGCCGGCCGCCCGCAGCCCGGCGAGGACGGCGGCGACGATCAGCGGGACGGCGACCAGCACCTGCACCTGGATCGACAGGGACCAGAACTGCTGCATCGGGCTCGCCGCGGCGTCGTTCGCGGCGTACTCGACGGCCTCGTCGACCAGGTGGAGGTTCTCGGTGAACGTCACCGAGGCGATCAGGTGCTCGACGATCTCCCGCCAGCGCGTCTCCGGCACCACGACCGCGCTGAGCGCGACCGTCGCGCCGAGCACGACGAAGGCGGCCGGCGCCAGCCGGGACAGCGAGCGCGCGATCGGCGTGATCGGGTCGAAGGTGCCGGACCGGAGCCGGCCGGCGAGGCTGTGGACGAGGAAGAAGCCGGTGAGGGCCAGGAAGACGTCGACGCCGCCGGAGACCCGTCCGGTGAACACGTGGTAGACGACGACCAGCCCGACGGCCAGGGCGCGCAACCCGTCGACCTCCGGGCGGCGGGCCGGGCGACGTCCCGCCGGGCGCGGCGGCGCGGGGGCCTCGGCCAGGTCCTCGGGCATGGCGGAATCGCGGACCGCCAGGTCCGTCGCCACGTCGCTACCCCACCCCGTGTTGGCCACCGGACGCAGAGACTACGCAGTTCCAGGGCCTGCGAACCCCCCCCCCAGGACGGGTGAAGCGACGGTTCGCGCGCACCGGGCGTCACAGCAGGCACGCCGGCCACGGGCCGGCCCTGCCCGGCACCGGGCCGAACCGAGCCCGGTGCCGTGCCGTGCGCCGGAGCGGCCTACAGCCCCGGCAGGTAGCGGCGCAGCTCGAAGGGCGTGACGTTCTGCCGGTAGGAGTTGAACTCCTCCCACTTGTTGCGCAGGAAGAACTGGAAGACGTGCTCCCCCAGGGTCTCGGCGACCAGTTCACTGCCCTGCATCGCCGTCAACGCCTCCCCGAGGCTGACCGGCAGGTCCTCGTAGCCGGCCGCCCGGCGTTCGGTGTCGGTGAGCGACCAGACGTTGTCCTCCGCCTCCGGCGGCAGCTCGTAGCCCTTCTCGATGCCGCGCAGGCCGGCGGCCAGCAGGACGGCGAAGGTGAGGTAGGGGTTGCACGCGGAGTCCGGCGAGCGCACCTCGACCCGGGCCGACTGCGCCTTGCTGGGCTTGTAGCTCGGCAGCCGGACCAGCGCCGAGCGGTTGGCCCGCCCCCAGGTCGCCGCGGTGGGCGCCTCGGTACCGGCCAGCAGCCGGCGGTAGGAGTTCACCGTCTGGTTGGTGATCGCGGTGACCTCGCGGGCGTGGGTCAGCAGCCCGGCGATGAACTGCTTGCCGGTGGTCGACAGCCGCATCGGGTCGGCCGGGTCGTGGAAGGCGTTGCGGTCGCCCTCGAACAGCGAGAGGTGGGTGTGCATCGCCGAGCCCGCCAGCTCGGTGAACGGCTTGGGCATGAACGTGGCGTGCACGCCCTGGGCCAGCGCGACCTCCCGGACGACGTGCCGCAGCGTCATGATGTTGTCCGCCATCGACAGCGCGTCGGCATAGCGCAGGTCGATCTCCTGCTGCCCCGGAGCGACCTCGTGGTGGCTGAACTCCACCGAGATGCCCATCGCCTCCAGCGCGAAGACCGCCTCGCGCCGGAAGTCGTGCGCCACGTTGTGCGTGGAGAGGTCGAAGTAGCCGCCGGTGTCGGCGGGCTCCGGCGCGGTGCCGTCGGTGGGCAGGTCCTTGAGGAGGAAGAACTCGATCTCGGGGTGGGTGTAGAAGGTGAACCCCATGTCGGCCGCCTTGGCCAGCGTCCGGCGCAGCACGTGCCGGGGGTCGGCCCACGACGGCGAGCCGTCGGGCAGCGTGATGTCGCAGAACATCCGCGCGGTGTCGCTGGCCCGGCCCTCCCGGGCCGGCATCACCTGGAAGGTGCCCGGGTCGGGCTTGGCGAGCATGTCGGACTCGTAGACGCGGGCGAACCCCTCGATCGCCGAGCCGTCGAAGCCGATGCCTTCGGCGAACGCGGCCTCGATCTCGGCCGGGGCCACCGCGACGGCCTTGAGGTAGCCGGAGACATCGGTGAACCACAGCCGCACGAAGCGGATGTCGCGCTCTTCCAGGGTCCGCAGGACGAACTCCTGCTGTCGGTCCATACCGGCCATGATCCAGTCCGCTCGTTTCGGGTGTGTGACGTCGGCGCAAGCCTGCCCAATCCGGGCGATCCGCACACGGTCCCCGGCCGCGACGGTGCCCGTGTCGCGCCCCCACCTGGCCGTCGGCCCTGGCGGGCGACGAGACTGACGGCGTGAGTGATCAGCAGCCGGTGCAGTTGCGGGTGGCCCTGGCCCAGGTCGACACCCGCGTCGGGGACCTCGCGGGCAATGCGGACCTGGTCGTGCGGTGGGCGGCGGACGCGGCGGGGGCGGGCGCGCACCTCGTCGTCTTCCCGGAGATGACGCTCACCGGGTACCCGCCGGAGGACCTGGTGCTGCGGGAGTCCTTCGCCCGCGCCAGCGAGCAGGCGCTGGTCGACCTCGCGGCCCGGCTGGCCCAGGAGGGGCTGGGCGAGCTCGCCGTCGTCGTGGGGTACCTGGCGCACACCGATGGCAGCGGGCCGGCCCCGGTCGACGAGCCACCCACCGACGACGACCGGCCCAGCGACGCCAACCCCCGCCGGGGCGCGCCCCGCAACGCAGCGGCCCTGCTGCACGGCGGCGACGTCGTCGTCCGCTACTACAAGCGGCACCTGCCCAACTACGGGGTCTTCGACGAGGCGCGCTACTTCGTGCCCGGCACCGAGCTGCCGGTGGTGCGGCTGCACGGCGCGGACGTCGCGCTGACCGTCTGCGAGGACCTCTGGGTCGAGGGTGGGCCGTGCGGGGTCGCCGGCCAGGCCGGGGTCGACCTCGTCGTCTCCCCCAACGCCTCCCCCTACGAGCGGGCCAAGGACGACCTGCGGCTCCCGCTCGTGCGCCGCCGGGCGGCCGAGGCGGGGGCGGCGATCCTGTACTGCAACCAGGTCGGCGGGCAGGACGAGCTCGTGTTCGACGGCGACTCGATGGCCGTCTCCCCCACCGGCGAGCTGCTGGCCCGCGCCCCCCAGTTCGTCGAGCACCTGCTCACCGTCGACCTCGCGCTCGACCCCTCCGCGGTGGCCGAGCGGCGCGCGGGCCGGGTGGGGCCGATGACCGTCACCCGGCACGTGCTGAGCGAGGAGCCGGTGCCCGCCTTCGACCCGCGGCCGGCCACGGTCGCGGAGCCGCTCAGCGACTGCGAGGAGGTCTGGCGGGCGCTGGTGCTGGGCCTGCGCGACTTCATCGACAAGAACGGCATGCCCTCGGTGGTGCTCGGCCTCTCCGGCGGCATCGACTCCGCCGTGGTCGCCGCCCTCGCCGTCGACGCGCTGGGCGCCGGCCGGGTGCACGGGGTGGGGCTGCCGTCGAAGTGGTCCAGCGAGCACTCGCTCGCCGACGCCGAGGAGCTCGCGCGCCGCACCGGCCTGCACTACTCCGTCGTGCCGATCGCGCCGATGGTCGACGCCTACGAGTCCTCGGTGGAGCTCTCCGGGGTGGCCGCCGAGAACCTGCAGGCCCGGGTCCGCGGCACGCTGCTCATGGGGCTGTCCAACCAGCACGGCCACCTCCTGCTGACGACGGGCAACAAGAGCGAGATCGCCGTCGGCTACTCCACCCTCTACGGCGACTCCGCCGGCGGCTTCGCCCCCATCAAGGACGTGCCCAAGACCCTGGTCTGGGAGCTGGCCCGCTGGCGCAACGCCGAGGCCCGTCGCCGCGGCGAGACCGAGCCGATCCCGCAGAACTCGATCGACAAGCCGCCGTCGGCCGAGCTCGCGCCGGGCCAGGTGGACAGCGACTCGCTGCCCTCCTACGACGAGCTCGACGCGGTGATCGCCGACTACGTCGACCGCGACCTCGGCATGGCCCAGCTGCTCGAGCGGGGGCACGACCCCGAGGTGGTGGCGCGCGTCCTCCGGTTGGTGGACGCCGCGGAGTTCAAGCGCCGCCAGTCGGCGCCGGGCACCAAGATCAGCCTCAAGGCGTTCGGACGCGACCGGCGCCTGCCCATCACCAGCCGCTGGCGGGAGACCCTCCCCACCGTGCGGGAAGGAGCACAGGCGTGAGCGAATCGGTCCTCTACGGCGGCCAGTCGACGGCGCGGGTGCGCATCCACCACCTGCAGCAGGCCAAGCAGCGCGGCGAGAAGTGGGCGATGCTCACCGCCTACGACACCTACAGCGCCGCCATCTTCGAGGAGGCCGGCATCCCGGTGATGCTGGTCGGCGACTCCTCCGGCAACGTCGTCCTCGGGCACACCAGCACCGTGCCGGTGACCGTCGAGGACATCCTGCTGATGACCAAGGCGGTCACCCGCTCCACCACGCGGGCGCTGATCGTCGCCGACCTGCCCTTCGGGTCCTACGAGTCGGGCCCGCAGCAGGCGTTCGACACCGCCGTCCGCATGATGAAGGAGGGTGGCGCCCAGGCCGTCAAGCTCGAGGGCGGGGTGCGCGTGGCGCCCCAGATCCGCCTGCTGCACGACGCCGGCATCCCGGTGATGGCGCACGTCGGCTTCACGCCGCAGAGCGAGCACGCCCTCGGCGGCTACCGGGTTCAGGGCCGGGGGGCCGGGTCCGAGCAGCTGCTGGCCGACGCGCATGCGGTGCAGGAGGCCGGTGCGTTCGCCGTCGTCCTGGAGATGGTGCCGGCGGCCGTCGCCGCCCAGGTGACCAAGGAACTCGCCATCCCCACGATCGGCATCGGCGCCGGCGTCGAGTGCGACGCGCAGGTGCTGGTGTGGCCGGACATGGCCGGGCTCAACGGCGGCCGGGTGCCGAAGTTCGTGAAGAAGTACGCCGACCTGCGGGGCGAGCTGCTGCGCGCCGCGCAGGAGTTCGCCGACGACGTCCGCGGCGGGGCGTTCCCCGGGCCCGAGCACTCCTTCGACTGAGCCGGCGGCTAGCTCCGCAGTCGGGCGAGCAGCACCGCCGGCGCCTCCGCCAGGGAGGGGCCGTACCAGGTGAGGTGCCGGCCGCTCACGAACGCGGGCCGCGCCTGGGGCCACGCCTCCGGGCCGTCCTCCGGCGTGAACGCGTAGGGCTCGTCGGGGAAGACGACGAGCTCCGCCCGCACCGTCGCGGGCTCGTCGCGGCCCAGCTTCGGGTACCGGTCGGCGTGCCCGGCGAAGACGTTGCGGACGCCGAGCCGGGCCAGCACGTCACCGGCGAAGGTGTCGCGGCCCAGCACCATCCAGGGGCGGCGCCAGATCGGGACGACCGCGCTCACCTCCGGCAGCCGCGCCGGCGCCAGCCAGGCGGCCCGGGCATCCGCCAGCCAGCCCGGATCGGGCGAGCCGAGCACGGCGCAGAGCCGGGTGAGCGTGTCCAGCGCCTGGTCCACGGTGGCCGGCGCGGTGACCCACACCGGCACGCCGGCGGCCCGGAGCGCGGCGACGTCCTGCTCCCGGTTCTCCTCGGCGTTGGCGACGACCAGGTCGGCGCGGAGCTCCAGCACCCGGCCGACGTCGGGCCACTTGGTGCCGCCGACCCGCGGGACGTCGAGCCCGGCCGGGTGGGTGCACCAGTCGGTCGCCCCGGCCAGCAGCCCGGCGTCGGTGGCCGCGATCGCCTCGGTGAGCGACGGCACCAGCGAGACGACCCGCCGCGGCGGCGGCCCGTCGTAGGGCCGCCGCTGGTCGTCGCGGATGCCAGTGCCGGACACGGCTCAGCTCCCCGTGGCCCCGTCCAGAGGAGGACGGGGTCCATCTAGACGTCGGTGATCCGGACGCCCGCGTGCACCTTGTAGCGCCGGTTGACCGAGACGAGGTTGATCGTCAGCGCCTCGACCTGGCGGGCGTTGCGCAACCGGCCGGCGTAGATGCCGCGCATCCCCGGCAGCCGACCGGCCAGGGCCTGGACGGTGTCCATCGAGGCCCGGTCGTCACCGACCACCATGACGTCGCCGTCGATCGTGGGCTTGGACAGGTCCTCGAGCAGCCTGGCCGACAGGTGGTGGAAGGCGCCGACCACGTGCGAGTCCGGCAGCAGCGCGGCCGCCTGCTGGGCGGCGCTGCCCTCCTCGACGTCGAGCACGTAGGCACCGAGCTCGTCGAAGCCCATCGGCACGACGCAGTCGACGACGATCTTGCCGGCCAGCGGGGTCGCGAGCTCGGCCAGCGTGGCGGCGTGCCCGGCGAAGGGGACGGCGACGATCACCAGGTCCGCCGCGCCCGCGACGTCGACGTTGGAGCCGCCGGTCACCGACACCTCGACCCCGCCGGCCACCGTTGCGGCGCGCTCGGCCACCTCGGCGGCCACCTCGGCGGCGCGCTCGGCGTCCCGGGAGCCCAGCAGCACGCGCTGCCCCTGCGCGGCCAGCCGGACGGCCAGTCCGCGCCCCTGGGGGCCGGTGCCGCCCAGCACTCCCACGACCAGTTCCTCGACCGCGCGACCGTCCGTCACGTCCACCCCTTCCGCAGCGCCGGACGACCCGGCGGCTGGGACCGATCATGCCTGGCCCCCGGGGCGAGGGTCAGCGCTCCTCCCACTCGCGGTCCTCCGCGTCGAGCCGCTCGTTCCGCTCGGCGACGGCCGCGAGCGCCTGCTCGGCCTCCTCCCGGGTCTCGTACGGCCCGAGCCGGTGCCGTTCGGCGCACCCGTCGCGGTCCTCGACCCGGTGGTGCTTGAGACAGAAGAACCAGGGCCCCCCGGCCATGAGCGACCTCCTCCACTCGTCGGACGACCTCAGCCTTCCACCCGGCGCACGGGTTCGCTCGGACGACGACTGCCCGGGCGGACGCCGCAGGGTGACCAGCAGCGCACGAGGGGTGCCGGAACGCCGGTTCGTGCGGCATCCTGCACCCGTGACCGGCTCGGACGTGCGCGCTTCCGCCCACCCCGGGCCGGTCGACCCGGGCAGGCACGAGCACCGCATCGCCGCCGTCACCGTCGCCGTGCTGCTGGCCATGGGCGGTCTGATGGGCTCGGTCAACCTCTTCGTCGCCGGCGTGCTGCGCGAGGGGGCGGCCCGGTGGGCCTACGCCGGCACCATGCTCCTGCTGCTCCTCCTCGCCGCATCCCTCGCCGCCCGCCGCCGGATCGGCCCCGGGCACACCCTCGCCCTGGTGCTGCTCGGCGACCTGACCTACCTCGTCGTGGTCCTGTGCATCCAGGACCCGCTGCGCTACGCCACCCCGCTGATGCTCCTGTTCCCCGCCCTCGCGGCCGCCTGGTTCCTGGAGCTCCGCGCGCTCACGGTCCACATGGCGGTGACGACCGGCGTCTGCCTCGCCGCGCTGTGGCCCAGCTACGACAGCGCCGTCGCCCTCGGCGTCCAGGTCGGGGTCAGCGCCGTCACGCTGAACGTGGCGGCGATGGCGGTCTACCTGCTCCGCCGGCGCGTGCAGCGCCTGCTGGTGGAGACCGCGAACCTCACCCACCTCGATCCGCTCACCGGGCTGCACAACCGCCGCTACCTCGTCGAGCAGGCCGAGCGCCTCTGGGGGCAGGCTCGGCGGGACGGGACCCGGATCTGCGCCATGGTCCTGGACCTCGACCACTTCAAGAAGCTCAACGACCAGTTCGGGCACGCCGTCGGCGACTCCGTGCTCAGCGCCGTGGCCGCCTCGCTGTCGGCCGCCGTCCGGCCCGCGGACGTGCTCGCCCGCACCGGCGGCGAGGAGCTCGTCGTCGTCGGCTCGGTGGGCGACGCCGCGGAGGCCGGTCGGCTGGCCGAGCGGCTGCGGGCCGCCGTCGCCCGGGGACAGGGCGCCGGCGGGCACGGGGTCACCGCGTCGATCGGGCTGGCCGTCACCCGGCCGGGCGAGGGAGAGGACGCCGTCGCGGCGTTGTGGCGGCTGGTCGACGAGGCCGACGCCGCCATGTACCGGGCCAAGCGAGAAGGTCGGGACCGGGTGGCCACCGCGGTGGTCCCGCGCGCCCGCAGCCCCCGGGCGGAGCAGACCAGCTCCTAGCCCGGCCGGCGGCGGCACGGGCCGGACGGTGCTCTCGACCGGTGCGTTCGGCGGATCTCTGCTTCGCTAGGCACATGACGCTCGTCGCGCCTGACCCGACGCGGACGGTGCCTCTGCCCTTGCGCGAGCAGGCCGACGTGCGCGACCGATGGCTCACCCAGCGGCTGCTCGACGTCCTCCCCGGACTCATGGACCGGGCAGGCATCGATCTGTGGATCGTGGCCGGGCGCGAGTACGACGAGGACCCGGTCCTCGCCACGCTGCTCCCGGCCACCTGGTTGTCCGCCCGCCGGCGCACCATCCTGCTGCTGCACCGCAGCGACGACGGCGTGACCCCCGCGGCGGTCTCCCGCTACCCGGTCGGCCAGTTCCTGCCCGCGTGGACCGCCGACGCCCGGGAGCCCGCCGAGCGTGCCCAGTGGGCGGAGGTCCGCCGGTTCGTGGAGCAGGCCGACCCGCGCCGCATCGGCATCGACGTCTCCGAGCACTTCGCGCTGGCCGACGGCCTCTCCCACACCGAGCACCGGCTGCTCACCGAGGCGCTGGGCCCGTACGCGGACCGGCTGGTGTCGGCCGAGCGGCTCGCGGTGGGCTGGCTGGAGACCCGCCTGCCGGAGGAGATCGAGGCGCTGCGCGCGATGAACCGACTGGCGCACCAGGTCATCGCGGAGGCCTTCTCCCCCGCCGTCGTCCGGGTGGGCCGGACCACCGCGCTCGACGTGGCGTGGTGGATGCGGCAGCGGCTCCACGACCTGGGTGTGGAGCCGTGGTTCCAGCCGGCCGTGCTGCTGCAGCGCGCCGGCGTGCCACTGGCCGAGGACGGGGGGACGCTGCTGCCCGCCATCCCCTCCGACGCGGTGGTCCGGGCCGGGGACCTGCTGCACTGCGACGTGGGGCTGAGCTCTCTGGGGCTGCGGACCGACACCCAGCGCAACGCGTACGTCCTGCGGCCCGGCGAGACCGAGGCCCCCGAGGGGCTGCGTGCCGCCATGCAGGCGGCCAACCGGCTGCAGGAGCTGACCGCGGCCGCGCTCCTCCCGGGCCGGACGGGCAACGACGTGCTGGGTGCGGCGCGCGCCGCCGCGGCCGCGGAGGGCATCGACGGGGACGTCTACTCGCACCCGATCGGCTACCACGGCCACGGGGCAGGGCCGGCCATCGGCCAGTGGGACCAGCAGCGGGACGTGCCGGGTGCCGGCGACTACCCGGTGCACCCGGACACCGCGTACGCCCTGGAGCTCGCGGTGCGCCGGCCGGTGCCCGAGTGGCGCGGCCAGTGCGTCCGGCTGGGGCTCGAGGAGGGCATCGCGCTCACCGCAAACGGCGTCGAGTACCTCGCCGGCCGGCAGACGGAGTTCCAGCTCATCGGCTGACGCGCCGCCGCTCCGCTGGTCCGGGGCAGCGGCGGCGCGACGAGCTCACTTCTTCCGGGCCTGAGCGGTCTTCTTGTCGTTCGCCTTCTGGATGGCGTCGACCAGTTCCTTCTTCTTCATCGTCGAGCGGCCGGAGATGTCGAGCTTCTTGGCGACCTCCTGCAGGTGCTCCTTGGTGGCGTTCGCGTCGACGCCGCCCTTGGTCTGCTTGCCGGTGCCGCGACCGCCGGCGGCCTGCGCGTCGGAGGGCCCCTTCTTGCCGCCCTCCTTCTTCTCCCAGTGGTCGCCCACCTTCTCGTAGGAGTGCTTGACCGCCGCCCACGCGACGCGGTTGGCGCGCTCCTCGTCGTCGTACTCGTCCACCGCCGAGTCGTAGGCCTTGGTGAACGTCCGCTGGGCCTTCTTGTCCGAGCGGCGCAGGGTGCTGGGCAGCTCGGACTGCTTCGCGTCGCCCTTCTTCGTCGTCTTCGGCATCGCTCTCTCCTCTCCTGTCCGGGCGTGCCTACCCGCGCGAACGGAGATGATCACCTGATCGAGCCGGCGTCCCACCGAACGGGGCTCCGCCGGACGGGACCGGGCGGCCGCTCCCCCGGTCGAGGGAGCGACCGCCCGGCGCTCAGGCGGGTCCGGCGAGCCGGACCGGACCGGTCACCGCCCGGCCTTCGCCTCCGCGAGCGTCTCGTGCAGGGCCCAGTACGCGGGCTTGCGCTCGTAGTCCTCGAACATCACGGTCGCCGCCCCCTGACCCGGCGAGAAGCTCGGCACCCACGAGTACTTGTCGTTGAAGCCCCAGATGGTGAAGGAGTTGCAGTCGTCGACCGACAGGCAGGCCTCGAGGACCCCCTGGTAGGTGTCCGCCTGCTCGGCGAGCTGCTCCGCGGTGGGCACCCCGCTCTCCGGGAGCGTGAACCGGACGTCCAGCTCGGTGATCGCCGTCTCCAGCCCCAGGTCGTCGAAGCGCTGCATGTTCTCGTCGAGCGTCTCCGGGAAGGGGTACTGGAGGTCCAGGTGGGCCTGGAAGGCGAACCCGTGCAGCGGGACGCCCTCGGCGAGCAGCTGCTTCGCCAGCTCGTAGTAGGCGTCGCTCTTCGGGCCCATGTCCTCGACGGCGTAGTCGTTGAGGAAGAGCTTGGCCTCGGGGTCGGCCTCGTGGGCCCAGCGGAAGGCGTCGGCGATGATCCCCGGGCCGAGCCGCTGGATGAAGATGTTGGCAGTCGCGCCCGTCGAACCGTCCCGCAGCCGCACGCCGCCGTCGTCCCACGTGTCGGCGAAGATCTCGTTGGCGACGTCCCACTGGTCGATGCGGCCCTGGTAGCGGCCGACGACCGTCTGGATGTGCTCCTTGAGGATCGCCCGGAGCTCCTCGTCGGAGTAGTCGCCCTCGGTGACCCAGTCGGCCAGCTGGCTGTGCCACAGGAGCGTGTGACCGCGGACATCCTGCCCGTGGCGTTCGGCGAAGGCGACGATCGCGTCCGCGGGGCCGAAGTTGTAGACCCCGGGCTCGGGGTGGATGAACTCCCACTTCATCTGGTTCTCGGGGGAGACCGAGTCGAACTCCGTGGCCAGCACCTTCCGGTACCGGGGGTCGCGGGTGAACGGATCGGGGTAGCCCGCGTCCACGTGATGCCCCCCGCCGGCGACCGCGGTCCCGATCACCAGGTCGTCGGGGGTGACCGTGCGCAGGCCGTTCCGGATCGCCGGGCCGTGCGACCGGTCCTCCTGGGCCTGGGCCGATGGTGCCGCCTGGTCCTGCGGCGCCGCCGCGGCGGGCAGGACCGCGGCGGAGATCGCGACCGGGACCAGGGCCACCCCGACCGCGCAACGGGCTGCCGCCCGCGAACCGAACCTCACAGAGCGCATGCTGTGCCTTCCCTCGAGACGTCGGAACGGCTTCCGAAAGTTTCCGGAAACCGGAGCCGGACGTTACGTAGGTCACACCAGCGCGTCAACAGATGGACGGGCCGGGGCCCGCCGGCGCAGTGCCTCGCCCATCGGTGGGGGATCCGCCGCGCACCCGGCGGGGACCGCGCCGACCGGCCGTAGGCTGACCGCCTGACCAGGAGGAGGTCCGTTGGCCGACGAGCAGACCGGCGCGGTGACCATCGCGGCGATCGCCGCGGCGGCCGGGGTGTCTGTCCCGACGGTCTCGCGCGTCCTGAACGGGCGGTCCGACGTGGCCCCGCAGACCCGCGAGCGCGTGGAGCAGCTGCTCCGCGACCACGGCTACCAGCGCCGGGGCGGCCGGGCCCGGGCACGGCTGATCGACCTGGTCTTCAACGACCTCGACAGCCCGTGGGCGCTGGAGATCATCCGCGGGGTGGAGGACGCCGCCCACGCGGCGGGCGTCGGCACCGTGGTCACCGCGATCCACCGCCGGGCCAGCGCCACCCGGGGGTGGCTGGACAACCTCGGCGCCCGGGCCAGCGACGGCGCCATCCTGGTCACCAGCGAGCTGGACCCCGAACTCGACGCGGAGCTGCGCAACCTGCAGGTCCCCGCGGTCGTCGTCGACCCGGCCGGTGTCCCGGGGCTGGACGTGCCGACCATCGGCGCGACCAACTGGGCCGGCGGCCTCAGCGCCACCGAGCACCTGACCGGGCTCGGCCACCGGCGCATCGCCTTCGTCGCCGGTACGCCCGACCTCTGGGCCAGCCGCGCCCGCCTGGCCGGGTACCGGGCGGGCCTGGAGACCGCCGGGCTGCCGTTCGACGCCGACCTGGTGGTCGAAGGCGACTTCGGCTACGCCTCGGGAGCACGCGCGGCCGACCGCCTCTTGGGCCTGCCCGACCCGCCGACCGCCGTCTTCGCCGCGAACGACCAGATGGCCCTGGGGGTCTACGAAGGGGTCCGGCGCCGGGGCATGCGGGTCCCCGAGGACGTCAGCGTCGTCGGCTTCGACGACCTGCCGGAGGCCCGCTGGTCCTCCCCGCCGCTCACCACGGTGCACCAGCCGCTGACCGAGATGGGCGTGCTGGCGGCGCGGACGGTGCTGCGCATGGTGGACGGCGAGACCATCGAGAGCCCGCGGCTGGAGCTGGCCACGCGGCTCGTCGTGCGCGACAGCACGACCCCGTCACGGCTGAGCCCCGCCGAGCCGATCTCCTCCTAGGAACGGGAGCAGCCGCCGCTACCGCGGCGGCTCGGCGACCGCCGCACAGCGGGCGTGCGCCGGTAGGTTCCGGCCGTGGACACGAACGCCTTCTGGACGCTGGTCGAGGACACCCGTGCCGAGGCACGGGAGACCGCGCCGAAGTCGGTGGTCGCCGAGCACGTGGCCACGCTCATGGCCGCCCTCGAGGAGCTGTCCGACGAGGACGTCCTCGACTTCTACCGGGAGCTGAGGACAGCCCGCGCGCGGGCGAACCGCTGGGACCTCTGGGCGGCCGCGTCCCTCGCGCTCGGCGGCGCGAGCGAGGACGCCTTCCTCGACTTCCGGAACTGGCTGATCAGCCACGGCCGGGCGGTCTACGAGCGCGTGCTCGCCGACCCGGATTCCATGGCCGAGCTCCGCTGGGACGAGGACCTGGACGACTTCGGCGCCGCCGAGGAGTGGGCCTACGCGCCCCTGGAGGTGCTGGAGGACCGGGGCTTCGCCGAGGAGGATCTGGACCCGGGCCCCGACGAGGTGGACGACCAGTTCGGCGAGCCGTCCGGTGAGCCCTTCCCGGGGGACGACGACGAGTGGTTCGCCGCCCGCTTCCCCCGGCTTTGGGCCGCCTACGGCCGAGCCGGCTAGCCCTCCAGGTACCTGCTCCAGTGGGCGCGCTCGGCGTCGGTCATCGGCCGGCTCGCGTTCGCCGCGAAGTCGAACACCACCAGGACGACGTCGGCCCGGATGGCCACCTCGCCGTCCTGCGCCAGCTCCTGCCGCATCGTGAAGGACTTCGTGCCCAGCCGGGTCACCCAGCTGCGCACGCAGAGCTCCTCGCCGACCCGGTAGTAGAGCTGGCGCAGGTAGTCGACCTCGAGCCGGGCGAGGATCAGCCCACCTCCGGCGTGATCCTCGCCCAGCGCGAGCCGCGCGTCCTCGAGCAGGCTCAGGGCCCGCGCGTGGTTGACGTGACCCAGCATGTCGGGGTCCGACCAGCGCAGCCGGACCGGGTGCTCGTGCCGCACGTCAGGGCAGGTCGGCGGTCTCGGCGGACTGCCGGTGGGCACCCTGGGCGTCGTCGGGATCGGGGTTGACCGTCCGCTCCTCCGACTCGGCCAGGATGACCTCGGCGGCGACCTCCTCCATGCCGCTGCCCTGCAGCGCCGCCTCCTCCGGGAGCAGCTGGGCCCGCGTCTCCACGTTGTCCTCGGTGACGTTGTCCAGCGCCTCGGCGCTGGGCTTCTTCTGCGTGGTCACGTCAGAACCGCTGCTGCTCGGTGCCCAGGCCGAGGGCCTCGGCCACCTCCTGGACGTTCTCGAACTGCCGGCCCGCGGGCAGGCGCTGCAGGTCCGAGAGCACCCGGTCGGCCGCGGGCCCCTCCTGCGCCTTGGCGATCAGCTGGTCGCGGTCGGCGGGCCACACCTCCTTGCCGAGGGCCTCGGCGAGTGCGGCGCGGCGCTCGATGCCGCGCTGATCGGTTCCGGGCGCGGTGCCGGGCTGGTGCGGGTCGCTCACGGTGGTTCTCCTTCGGGCTTCGCTGCGGATGTCAGGCCGACGGGGTCGAGTCGTCGGTGTAGCGGAGGATCGCGGCCACCGGCTCGCCGTCGGGCAGCGCCGCACGGGGCACGACGAGCACCCCGGCCGCGCTGGCGGCGGCAGCGGCGACCAGCGCCCGACCGGCCGGCACGACGGTGCCGTGCACGCCCAGGGAGTCCATGTCCTGCTGCTTCACGCCGAGCTCGAGCGGGCTGTTGCCGACCAGGAGCGTGGCGTCCTCCTGCTCGTCGCCGAGCAGGAGCGTCTCGACCTGCCCCTTGCGCAGCGCCTCGACGACGGCCGCGGTGCCCGTGACGGCGAGGCCGTGGGCGCCGGCGGCCTGCACCTGCTCGGTGGCGGTGGCGATGTCGCGGGCCTCGTGCTCGGCGATCAGCTCCGCGGTGCGGGCGTCGATCGCGGCCCGCTCGGCACCGGCGGCGCGGCCGCCCTCCTCCATGGTGACCACCAGGTCCGACCAGGCGGCGTGCGCCTTGTCGCTCAGGATCTGCCGGGCCCGCACGTCACCGGCGACGAGGATGAAGCGCAGCGGCAGCCGGCGGGCGAGGGAGTCCAGCTCGTCGGCGACCAGCCCGAGGTTCTCCTCCCACTGGTTCTCGGCGGTGTGCATGTACGTGTTGTGCGCCCAGCCGCCGACCTTGACCTTGCGCATGTGGAAGGTGTCGCCCTCCACCTGCTTCTCCTGGTCGGGCTGACCGACCAGCCCGGCGGTGGTGATGTCGGCGCCCACCCGGTCGGCCACGACCACGACGTGGGGCACGCGGCCGGCGAGCTGGGGCAGGATCTGCACCACGTCGGGCTGGTCGGCCCACTCCGCGGTCTCCCGGGCCGGGGCGTCGGCGAGCACCTCGTCGAGCACGACGGAGCCGTCGGAGGCGACGACGACGGCGCGCCCCTTGAGCGTGCCGGCCTCGCCGCCCTCGTTGCCCTCGAGCAGCCGGCCGCGGACGGCCTCGACGACGGTCTCCGGCGCGCCCTGCTCCGCGAGCTGCTCGCTGAGCGCGCGCACGCGCAGCTCCAGCTCCGCGTCGGCGTTCTCGTTGGTGTGCGTGACGTCGGCGCAGACCGTGGCGTAGGGCCCGGGCGCGGCGAACACCGGCTCCAGGAAGGACACGTCCATGTCGGTGGGACAACTCCTCGGTCGATCGGGGGTGTTCGGATGGCGGGGCGGCGTGGAGCCGCGACTCCCGCCGTCGCCGCCTACCCACCGGTCGGAAGCTCACACCCGGTGTCGATTCCGGGAGGCGGGGGTAGGCGGTGCGGCGACACGGACCCGCAGAGAGGACGAGGGATGACGGAGCACGACCAGCTGCCACTGCCCGACTACGACCACCTGCCGGTGGAGGGCCTGGCCTCGCGGATCCGGACGCTGGACGCCCAGGGTCTGGAGACCGTGCTCGAGTACGAACGCGCCCACGCCGACCGCCCGCAGGTCGTGGCGATCATGGAGAACCGGCTCCAGGCGCTCCGCGAGGGCGCGCAGCCCTCCGGCGGCGACCCGGCCGCACCGGCGGCCGACGACCCGTCGCACGCCGCGCACGGCTCGAAGGTCTCCGAGGCGACCACCGGCCCGGCGATGAACCCGCCGTCGCAGGGCGACCCGACCAACCCGGCCCAGCCCCGCTCCACCGGCTGACGCGAGCCCCCCCCCCGGATGTGACGAACTCGTGGTCATCAGCGACTGATGACCACGAGTTCGTCGCATTCGGCGCAGGGTCGGCCCGAGTGGGCCCCGGAGGGGTCCGCGCAGGGACGACGAACGGGCTCAGCCCAGACGGGGGACGCCACGTGGCCGCGGTGTCGTCCGGAGGACGACGATGTGCTCAGCCGCTGAACACTGCGGCGATGTCCATGACCGCGGGGCCGAGCAGCACGATGAACAGCGTCGGCAGGATGCAGAGGATCAGCGGGAAGATCACCTTGACCGGGATCTGCATCGCCTTCTCCTCCGCGCGCTGACGGCGCTTGAGCCGCATCTCCTGCGCCTGGGTGCGCAGCACGTCGGCGATGGAGACGCCGTACTGGTCGGCCTGCACCACGGCGCGGATGAAGCGGCGCAGGTCGGGGACCCCCGTCCGGTCGGCGAGCGCCAGGTAGGCGTCGCGACGCGGCTGGCCGACGGCGATGTCCTGCAGCGTGCGCACGAGCTCCTCCGCCAGCGGCCCCTTGCCGTTGCTCCCGGCCCGCGCCATCGCCGACTCGAAACCGAGCCCCGCCTCCACGGCGATCGTCATCTGGTCGAGCGTGTCGGCCAGCTCGAGGGCGATGGCCTCCTGCCGCTCCTGGCCGCGGCTGTAGAGGAGCAGCTCGGGCAGGAAGTAGGCGACGACGGTCGCCACCACGGCGACCACGACGATCAGCGGGCCCGGCCGGGCGGTGGCCACGAGCAGCCCCAGCGCCCCCGCGATCACGGCCAGCACGAGCTTCGCCGCCACCAGCCTCGGCACGGGCCAGGCCGCCGGGCGACCGGCCGTGCCGGCGAGACGGTTGAGCCGGGCCACCGTCCCGCGGGGGGTCAGGCCCCGGGCGACGCGGGTCAGCACCCCGGGCCCGGAACTCGCCGCGGCGGCCGCGCCGGTCGGGCCGAGGCCGCGCACCAGGTTGTCGCGTGCCTGCGCCGTCGCGGCGGACGGGCGGGCGAGCAGCGACCAGCCGAGCAGCGGGACGGCGACGCTGACCGCGAGGGCGGCCAGCAGGACGGGGACGGGCACGCTGCTCATCAGAACCTGATCGCCACGGTCTTCTTGAGCCACAGGCCCCCGGCCAGCAGCATCACGGCCGCCGCGGCGAGCATCGCGTAGCCGACGAGGCTCTCGGTGAACTTCGCGATGTAGGCGGGGTTGGTGATCGAGATGAAGCCGGTCACGCCGAACGGCAGCGCCATGAGCACGACGGCCGAGAGCTTGCCCTCGGCCGACAGCGCCTTGACCTGACGGCGGATGGCGTTGCGCTCGCGGATGGTGTTCCCGACGGCGTCCAGCACCTCGGCGAGGTTGCCGCCGACCTCCCGGTGGATGGCGATCGCCTGCGCGACCCAGGTGAAGTCGTCGCTGCCCATGCGCGCGGCGACCTCGTCGAGCGCGTCGCTGAGATCGCGGCCGACGCGCGTCTCGTTGACGATCCGCGCGAACTCCTCCGAGGTCGGCGCCTCGGCCTCGTGGGACACCGAGTCGACCGCCCGCAGCAGGCTGTGCCCCGCGCGCAGGCTGCTGGCCATCAGCTGCAGCGAGTCGTCGAGCTGGTCGGCGAACGCGGCCTGCCGCCGCCCGGCGCGGAATCCGAGCAGCAGCTTGGCGCCGACGGGCACCAGCACCACGAACAGCACGGCGAGCAGCGGGCCGCCGAGCAGCCCGCCGACGAGCCCGGCGACGACGGTGGCCAGCCCGACGGCGAGGACGAAGTTCGGCAACGTCGTCGCCATGCCCGCCCGTTCCAGGGCGGCGGCGCCGGCGGCGAGCCGGCCGCGCTTGAGCAGCACCTTCTCGACCGCGGCGCCCGCCGCCGCGCCGGCCCCCGCCAACGCGGACGCGGGGGGTGCCACGGACGGGTCGAGCCGGGTGAGGGGCACCCGGGCGGGGCCGGCCGGGACGACGACCAGGGCGAGGATCAGCAGGGCAGCCGAGATCGCGGCGACGCCGAGCACCAGGAGGAGCTCGGTCACCGTTCCCACCTCGCGGAGCGAGCCGGCTCCGCGGCGCCGAACACCCGCGGCGAGAGGGTGATGCCCAGCTCGTCGAACCGGTCGGTGAACCGCGGCCGGACGCCGGTGGGCACGGGCCTACCGAGGAACCGGCCCGAGGCGTCCACACCGGCGGAGTAGTCGAACAGGAACGCGTCCTGCAGCGTGACGGTCTCGCCCTCCATGCCCTGCACCTCGGTCACGTGGGTGACCCGCCGGGTGCCGTCGCGCAGCCGGGTCAGCTGGACGACGACGTCGACGGCGGAGGCGATCTGCTCGCGGATCGCCCGCAGCGGCAGGTCCATACCGGCCATGAGCACCAGCGTCTCCAGCCGCGCGATCGCGTCGCGCGGCGAGTTCGCGTGCACCGTCGACAGCGAGCCGTCGTGCCCGGTGTTCATCGCCTGCAGCATGTCGAGCGACTCCCCGCCGCGGCACTCCCCCACCACGATCCGGTCGGGCCGCATGCGCAGCGAGTTCCGCACCAGGTCGCGGATGGTGATCGCGCCCTTGCCCTCGATGTTGGGCGGGCGCGACTCCAGCCGGACCACGTGCTCCTGCTGCAGCTGCAGCTCGACGGCGTCCTCGATGGTGACGATCCGCTCCCCCTCCGGGATGAACGAGGAGAGCACGTTGAGCAGCGTCGTCTTCCCGGTGCCGGTACCGCCGGACACGATGATGTTGAGCCGCGCGTCGACGCAGGCGTGCAGCAGCTCGGCCATCTCGGGCGAGAGCGTGCCGAAGCCGATCAGGTCGTCGACCCGGAACGGGTCCTTCGCGAACTTCCGGATGGTCAGGGTGGAGCCGCTGAAGGCCAGCGGCGGGATGACCGCGTTCACCCGCGAACCGTCGGCCAGCCGGGCGTCGACCAGCGGTGAGGACTCGTCGATGCGCCGTCCGACGCGGGAGACGATCCGGTCGATGACCCGGCGCAGGTGCTCCTCGGAGGTGAACCGGGTCGCGGTGCGCTGGAGCCTGCCGCTGCGCTCGACGTAGATCGAGTCCGGCCCGTTCACCATGATCTCGCTGACCGCGTCGTCGTCGAGCAGCCGCTGCAGCGGGCCGTAGCCGAGCACGTCGTCGGCGAGCTCGGCGGTCAGCCGCTGGCGCTCCTCGGTGCTGAGCGGGACGTTCTCCTCCTCGACGACCTCGTCGAGCTCCTTGAGCACCACGGCGCGCAACGCGTCCTCGGCCATGGACGGGTCGTTCATCCGGCTGCCCATGCGCTCGAACAGCGCCTTGCCCACGCGGTCCTTCAGCCGCGCCAGCGCATCGGTCGGCGGCGCCGGGGCGGGCGATCCGGTCGCCCGGGGGGCGGCGGCCGGCCGCACCACCGGGGCGGGCACCGCGGTCGCCGGCCGGTCGGCGGCGGGGTCGGGTGCGGCGACGGGCCGGGCCGCGGGCACGGCGGGCGCCGCTCCCTGGCGCGCGGCCTCGAGCCGCTGGGCGAGGTTCACGCCTCCGCCCGGTGCTTGGCCCGGTAGCGGCCGGCCTTCATCAGCGGGGTGGCCGAGAAGCGCGACACCAGCCGGCGCAGCTCGCGCACCATCGGGTCGCGACGGCCACCGCTGGTCAGGATGGGCACGCCCTGGTTGGTGGTGGCCGGCACCGCCTTCGACCGGGGCAGGACGACGTCGACCCCCGTGCCGATCGTCGTCTCGACGTCCCGGACGGTCAGGCCGCCCTTGGGGTCGGCGAAGTTCATGACGACGTGCCGGCCGGCCGGGATCATGCACAGCTCGCGGAGCACGTCCATCTCCTTGCGCAGCCCGCGCACCCCGGGCACGTCCATGCTCGTGAGCATCACGACGTCGGAGGCGCGGTCCAGCGCCGCCAGGGTCTGCTCCGACAGCCCCGGGGCCGTGTCGACGACGACGTACCGGAACTCCCGGGCCAGCGAGGCCAGCAGCCGGCTGACGTCCTCACCGGTGATCGTGTCGCCGGCCGCCGGCGAGTCGGACCCGCAGACGGCGTACAGCCCGCTGGGGTGCTGGGTGAGGAACGTCTTGAGGACCATGGTGTCCTCGCTGGCCGGCCCGTGGACTGCGTCGGGCAGCGTGTACTCCGGCGTCAGGCTCAGGGCGGAGGCGACGTCGCCGAACTGGACGTCGAGGTCGACGAGCACCGTGGACTGCGGCGCGGCCGCGGTCAGCCCGATCGCCAGGTTCGTGGAGACCGTCGTCTTGCCCACGCCACCCTTGGGCGAGGCGATGGTGATGACCCGGCCGGCGTAGCGGTCGGTCTCGGCGACCGGCCGCAGCACCCGGCGACGACCGGCCGCCGCGTGCCCGGCGCGCTCCACCGCGGCGGCGATCTCGGCCACGTCGGCGTCCGGCGGGAGCAGGTCACGGATGCCGGCGCGCATGGCCGAGCGCCACATGTCCGGCGACGGGTCGGCCATCAGGACGACGGTGATCCCCGGCGACTGCACGTCGAGCCGGCCGGCCAGGGTCAGCACCTCGGGCGCCGGTGCGTGCGGTCCGACGAGCAGCACGTCGGGCAGCTCGTCGTCGACCAGCTGCTCGAACAGCCGCGCCGGGTCGCTGGGCAGCCGGCCCGGCGGCAGCACCTGCAGGTCGCCGCCGGTGGCCTCCTTCACGCGCAGGACCAGGTCCTCGCCTGCTCCGGCCAGGACGACGCGGCTCATGAGTAGGCCTTTCCGTAGATGGTGTCCGGGGTGAGCACCTGGGTGCGGGAGACGTCGGGGTCGGGCGGTTCGAGGGACAGCCAGACGCTCGCGTGCTCGGCGGCGAAGACGACGGCCTCGGCCTGCGCGGCCGTCACGGCGAAGGTGACCATGAGGCTGCCGGAGGGCGCGGGTGCGGAGACGGCCGGCGTCGCCCCGTCGGCGGGCGGGGCCACCGGGGCGGGGGCGCCCTGCACCTGGGTGACCAGGACCTCGTGCAGGACGGCGTGGGTGGTCCCCCCAGCGTCACCGGACATGGAGACGAAGACCCCCACGGTGTCGCCGGCGGTCAGCCGTCCGCCGACGGCGCGCTGGGGCTCCAGGACGATGCTGACCTCCTGCATCCCCTCCGGCACGGGCACCGTGCCGGGCACCTGCCGCTCCTCGGCCCGCACGAACCGGCTGTCGAGCAGCTGCTCGCCGGGTGCGAGGTCGACGGTGGCGACGCGGTCGGCGAGCGCGGCCAGGTCGGTGACCCGGCCCGGCAGCGCCGCCTTCGCCGGCAGCAGCTCGATGCCCACGAGCTCGCCCAGGGCGCTGCCCGGGGTGCCGGCGGGGATGAGGGCTTCGGCCACCAGCACCTCGACGGTCTGCACGCCGGCGAGGGCGCGGTTCTCCGCGCCGCGCACGTAGCCCACGAGGACGACCGTGCCGGCGACGACGAGCGCGAGGGCCACCGCGGTGGCCAGGAGTCGACGTCTCACGTGGGCGCCCCTAACGGATGAGTCTGAGGATCGAGGCCCCGAGCTGCGGGGCGTCCGGGCTGTAGTTCCAGGCGTCGGAGAGCTCGACGAAGCGGGTGTAGTAGCCGGTGACGCACCGGTCGCTGGAGTTGGTGCCGGGCCCGCAGACCTTCGTGCCGCTGCTGATCGAGCCGTTGACGGCGTAGCCGGTGAGGGTGAAGGCGGCGTAGCCGTAGACGCGGTACCAGCCGTTGCTGCCGCCGTCGCCGAACTCGTCGAACAGCGGCAGCAGGACGGTGCGGCCGAGCCACCCGGCGAGGTCGGCCTCGGAGCAGCCGGCCGGCAGCGACACACCCGTGTCGGAGGAGAGCCGCTGGCCGATCGCGGAGGTGGCGTGGCACCTGCCCGCGTCCGGCACGACCCAGCCGAAGCCACCCGGCACGAAGTTGCCCGACGGCCCGGTGCACCCGCCGACGTCGTCGGACTTGCTGAACATGATCGTCTGCAGCGTCTCGGTGGACGGCAGCCCGCCACCGGTCTGCGCCTGGAACGAGCACCAGGAGAAGGTCAGCGGCAGCACCGCGGTGCCCTGGCTCGGAGCACCCCACCCGACCGTCGCGGTCGCCGAGACGTAGCTGGAGTCGTGCCCGATGACGGGCGCGAACCAGTGCTCCTTGGGGGCGCCACCGGTGACGGTGACGCTGAGCGGGTCGCTGCTGAGCACGGGCTGGCCGGCCGTGCCCGTGGGGTCGTTGAGGGTGATCAGCTCCTGGGCGGTGGCCAGCATGTCGCCGCAGTTGCCGCGGGAGCAGTCCTGGGCCACCGCGATGGCGGCGGCGTCCGCGGCGACCTGGAGCCGGGCGCGCTCGGCGTACAGCGCACCGATGTCGACGGCGATGGCCGCGAAACCCAGCATGGGGACCATCAGCAGCGAGAGGACGACGGCGCTCGCGCCGTGCTCGCCGTCCAGCCGGCGCCGTGCCCGCGAGATCAGCCGTTGCATCGCATGACCCCCGTTCCGGTGAGCTCGATCTCCGCGCCGAAGAAGTCCGTCAGGTACGGCTTCGAGTAGGTGATGGTGAGGCGGACGGCGGTGTCGCCGGCGCCGGTGGTGGGGCAGGTCTCGACGGTGCCGCCGACGATGGTGATGTCGATCTGGTCGTCGGTGATCCCCGGGTTCAGCGAGGCGGCGGCGGTGCGGACGACGTTGCGCGCGTCCACCGGGTCGTTGCGCAGCGCCATGGCCCGCACCCCCTCGCGGGCGGCGGCCGAGAGCGTGCCCTGCACCTGGAAGGCGTGGCCGAACTCGACGATGCCGATCACCAGCACGATCAGCAGCGGCACGATGAAGGCGAACTCCACCGCGCTGGCGCCGCGCTCGTCGCGCAGCCGTCCACTCATCCCGATCCACCACCCTTCTCGTGCGACGGCGCAGCGGCCCTCGGGACGAGGGCCGCTGCGCCGGTGCCGCTACGTCGTCGCGCAGCAGCGAGTGGTCAGCCGCCGGTGGTCGTGGTGGTGGTGCCGCCGGCCTTGCCGATCTCCGTCTCGACCTCGGTGAACAAACCCTTGAGCTCGGTGCCGAGCAGCGTCACGGCGCCGATGATCACGACGGCGATGAGGCCGACCATCAGGCCGTACTCGACGGCGGTGGCGCCCTTCTCCTCGTTCTTGAGGCGGTCCTGGGCGACGGCGACGAGGCTGGCCAGGGTGGCGTAGGCGTTGATCAGCATGCGGTTCTCCTCCGGTTGTGGGCCGTCGGGTCCGGATCGGGCGATCCGGCCTCGCGGCGTTGGAGGGAGTTGTCGTGCGGGACACACCCGGCCTTGAGCGCCCCTCACCCGATCAGGGGACAGCGCTCCACCGGTCGAGGGACGGCTCCGGGCCGCTGCTGACGCGGCGTCACCGCTTCGACGCCGTCAGCCGGGGAGCGTTCCGCTCCAGCCGACCGCGATCGCCGCACCGAGCAGCATGGCCGGCCCGAACGGCAGCTCCCCCTTGAGCCCGATCCGCCGCGCGGCGAGCAGGAGCAACGCCAGCGCGGCCTGGACGACGAAGCCGGCCAGCGCCCCCAGCAGCACCGCCTGCCAGCCGAGCCAGCCCAGCGGCAGGCCGAGCAGCCCGGCCAGCTTGACGTCGCCCATGCCGAGGCCGGCGGGCGAGATCAGCGCCATGACCAGGTACCCGCAGAACAGCGCGGCGGCCGCCAGCCCGGCCCGGAGCAGCGCGTCCCAGGAGCCCTGCACCGCCGCGGCTCCCGCCAGCAGCGCCGCCGTCGCCACGACCGCCGGGCCGGTCACCCGGTCGGGCAGCAGCCGGTGCCGCAGGTCGATCACCGCCAGGAGCACCCCCGCCCCGGCGACGACCAGGAAGGCGGGCAGTTCCGCGACCGCTCCCAGCCGCACCGCCACGAGCGCGAACAGCGCCGCGGTGAGCAGCTCGAGCACCGGCGGCCGCACCGCGGAACGCCGGGTGGCCTGGCCGGCGGCGGCCCACGGGAAGGCGCCCGCGGCCCGGTTCGCGGCCGCTCCCACGAGCAGGCCACCGACCGCGGCGACGGCGACGACCGCTCCCGTCACGGGGCGACGAACCGGGCCGGGGTCTCCACGTGCCCACCCTGGCACAGGCCCGCCCCGGGGCCCGGCCGACGCCGCGACGGGCGAGCATGCGGCGGGTGGGTCACACTCCCGAGGGTGACCGCCGACGAGCGCACCACCACGTCCCGGACCGCTGCGACCGGGTCCTACCAGGGGCACGGCATCCACGCCGCCCCGGGAGTGCACGAGTACGCCGTCGAGCTCGCCCGGCGGGCACTGCCCACCGGCGGCCGGGTCCTGGAGGTCGGTGCCGGCTGCGGGGCGCTCGCCTGCCGGCTCCGGGACGCCGGGTTCGACGTCGTCCCCACCGACCTCGACCCGCCGCACGACTGGATCCACCGCCTCGACCTCGACGATCCGCAGTGGACCGAGGAGACCCGCGGCCCCTTCGACCTGGTGATGTGCGTCGAGACGCTCGAGCACGTGGAGAACCCGCGGCAGGTGCTGCGCTCGATCCGGGCCCTGCTCCGCCCCGGTGACCGGCTGGTCGTGAGCACCCCGAACATCACCCACCCGCACTCACGGCTGAAGATGTTCCTGCGCGGCGCCCCGTTCATCTTCGGGCCCGGGCACTACCACCAGCCCGGCCACATCTCGATCCTCCCCGACTGGATGCTCGTCGAGCACATCCGGCTGGCCGGGTTCCGGGACGTCCAGGTGACCACCGGCGGCAGCACCTGGTACGAGGGGCCGCGCAAGCTCGCCCACCGGATCGAGACGGCCCTGCTCTGGCTGATCGGGATACGGCATCGGGCGGACTCCGGCGAGGGCATCTGCACCTTCGTCACCGCCGTCGCCGACTGATCCTCCGGCGCCGCCGGGCCGGGGGTCGCCCGCCGACCGGCCGCTCACCGCTTCGTCAGCTGGAGGACCGGCGGCGACGAGGGCCTGCTCCGCAGGTCGGGACGACGACCTCCCCGTCGCACTGGATCTGGGGGGATGACGGACGAGTCGGCCTGTACGCCGGGTTCTGTCCACGGGCGCCTTGCGGCCTCCCGATGGGCGGTCATCCATCTAGGCCTGCCGTTGCCGGCAGGCTCCAGCGGTCTACCCGCAGGCTCGGGCGGGCCACCCTCGAACGCCTGCGCGGAACGGCGGCGAACCGCCGTTCCTTCTTGACCTAGCTCCGGGTGGGGTTTACCGAGCCACGCCGGTCACCCGGCGTGCTGGTGGTCTCTTACACCACCGTTTCACCCTTACCAGCGCGAGCGCTGGCGGTCTGTTTTCTGTGGCACTGTCCCGCGGGTCACCCCGGGTCGCCGTTAACGACCACCCTGCCCTGTGGAGCCCGGACGTTCCTCGGCGACGGGGTCTCCCCCGCCGACGCGACCGCCCAGCCGACTCGTCCGTCGTGCGGTCCAGTCTACGAGGTCCCGGTCCACACGCGGCCACAGCGATCCGAAGGGTTGGCCGGAACTGTCAGACCCCCTGCCTAGCCTGCGGGTATGTCGGTGGTCGGGTTCGCGGTCGGGGTGACCGTGGCGCCGGTGTCCGACGCGCCCTCGCCGTGGGAGCTGGAGGATCCGGATCCGCAGCGGTGGGACGAGCCGTTGAGTGCCTGGTTGCCGGCGCGGCGCAGTGCTGCGCAGGCGGCGGAGCTGCTGGGGCAGATCGTGGCCGCGGAGGCGCGGCTCGCCGCGCTGCGCGCGGAGCTGGTGATGGACCTGGCCGCCGCCCGCCCCGCCCCGGCCGACCTGCTGCCCGGCGGTGAACGCGCCGGGCAGGTCGGCCCGCCGGGGGCCAGTGAGTTCGTGCCCGATGAGCTGGCCGCAGTGCAGAACTGCAGCCGCACGGCGGCGGTGACGCAGCTGGAGCACGCCCACGTGCTCACCACCGTGCTGCCGGCCACCTTCGCCGCGCTGCGGCTGGGGCGGCTGGACTGGCCCCGAGCCCGGGCGATCGCCGCCGAGGTCGCCGCCACCGGCGCCGACACCGACCCGGGCGTGATCGCCGCCGCCGAGGCGGCGGTGCTGCCGGGAGCGGTCGAGCTGGGGGTGGGGAAGCTGCGGGCGGCGGTGCGCACCGAGCTGCTGGCCCGCGACGCCGCCGCGGCCGACCGGCGGCGGGAGGCCCGCCGGCGCGGGGCGGATGTGACGGTGCGCCCGGTCGGGGACGGGATGAGCGAGCTGCGCGCCCTGCTGCCCCATCCCGAGGCCCGCGCCTGCCGCGACGCCCTGGATCGGCACGCCCGCGCGGCGAAGGACGCCGGGGATGCGCGGCCGATCGGGATGCTGCGCGCCGGAGCGCTGGCCGATCTGCTGCTGCGCCCCTGGCAGCAGCAGCCCGCGGTGACCGCCCAGCTGACCGTGGTCGCACCACTGGACGCATTGACCCCCCGCCGGTTCCTGGCCGCCGGTGGGCCGCGCCCGCCCGCCTTCACCCGTACTGCGTCGGAAGCGGTCACAGGCGGGGCGCCCGCGCCGGTCGGGGAGGTGGACGGGGAGCCGATCACCGCCGCCCACCTGCGCGAACTGCTCACCCAACTCGACGCCTGCAGCATCCAGGCCCCGCCCGGCGGCAGCCTGCAGATCGCGCTCACCGACGCCACCGGAAAGCTGCGGGCCGTCACCGGCCGCGCGGAGCTGGCCCGGCTGGCCCGCACCGGCTGCCCCCACCACCCCGACCACCCCGACCGGTCCTGCGACTGCCCGCTGCTCGGCCCGCCGGCGGCAGTCGACCGCTACCGCCCCTCGGCCGCCCAGCACCGCTTCCTCGAGGCCCGCGACCGCACCTGCCGCCACCCCGGCTGCACCGCACCCGCCGCCTGGGCCGACATCGACCACGTCCTGCCCCACGCCGCCGGCGGGGCCACCGCCTGCGAGAACCTGTGCTGCCTGTGCCGCCACCACCACCGGCTCAAGACCTTCGCCCCCGGCTGGCAGCACACGATGAGCGACGACGGCGTGCTCACCGTCATCACCCCCACCGGCGTCACCCGCACCAGCCGACCACCCGGCTACCGCGTCCTCACCGCACCACCCGAGCCGCCACCAGCCGAGCCGGACGACGACCCGCCCCCGTTCTGACCGCGCTCGTCATCCCCAGTAGAGCGTGAAGCCCACCCGGCGGCCGCCGTCCTCGGTCAGGGTCGACATGTCGATCTGCCGCCGTGCCTGCTCGTCGACCGGCTCGTCGGACAGCGCCGCGAGGTACCGCCGGTGCTCGGCCAGCGACGCGACCGCGGCCTCCACTCCCCCGCTCACGTCCATCGCGTGCGGCGGCTCCCCGCCCATGGCCTGCACCGCGATGTACTGCACGCCCGGCCACGGGTCCTCGGCGAGCTCGGGGAAGATCCACTCGTTGGCGGCGTCGGCGACGGCATCGAGCACGCTGCGGGTCAGCGCCCGGTGGTCGGGCGAGTTCAGGGCTGCGGGACTGACCCCGGGCAGGGTCCAGGTGTCCCCGCCCCAGGTGGTCACCACCAGATCGGGCCGGTGCCGCCGGATGCCGCCCGCGAGCTCGCGGCGCAGGTCGGGCCCGGCCACCAGGACGCCGTCCCGGAGGTCGAGGAACTCCACCTCGCTCACCCCGACGACGGCGGCCGACGCGCGCTCCTCCGCCTCGCGCAGCGGCCCGGCTTCCGCCGGCGGCATCCCGGCGATCCCCGCCTCACCGCGGGTGGCGAGCAGGTAGCGCACCTCCTTGCCCGCCGCGGTCCACACGGCGACGGCGGCGGCGAGGCCGTACTCGATGTCGTCGGGGTGGGCGGCGACGACGAGGGCGCGCTGCCAGTCGTCGGGCATCGGTGCGGGCACGGGTCGAGTCTGCCGTGCCGGCGTCGGCCGCGGGCGGTCAGCGGCGCTCAGCGGCCGCGGGCCACCCGGAGCGCCGCCGAGACCATCGGCACCTGGAGCGGCAGCCGCACCACCGCGGCCGCCAGCACCGCCGGCTTCCCGCGGCCGAGCCGGACGTGGTGCAGGTGCGCGGGCACGAACGCGAGCAGCAGGGCCGCGGCCGACCACCCGCCGGCCCGCCGGGTCCGCGGCGCGGCGAGCAGGGCGGCGGTACCGATCTCGGCCACCCCGCTGGCGAGCACCCACGCCCGGGCGTCGCCGAGCTCCGGTGGCACCAGCCACTCGTACGTGCGCGGCCGGACCAGGTGCAGCACACCGGAGCCGCCCAGCAGAGCAGCCAGCCACGTCGCGTTCCCCGGCGTCCGCATGGGCCCACCGTAGGGTCACCGCTCGTGTCCGCCGCCGAGCTGCTCATCGTGGCCGGCGTCGCGCTGCTGGCGGGAGCCGTCAACTCCATCGCCGGCGGTGGCTCCCTGATCCTCTTCCCCACCCTCGTCGCGCTGGGGCTGGGCACGGTGGCGGCGAACGTCACCAATTCGCTGGCCCAGTGGCCCGGGTACCTCGGCGGCGTCGCCGGGTTCCGCCCCGAGTACGCCGGCCAGCGCCGGCGGCTCCTCCGGTTCGGCGCGGTGGCGGTGCTCGGCGGCCTCGCCGGCAGCGTCCTGCTGCTCACCACGCCGTCGGACGCCTTCGACGTCCTCGTCCCGGTCCTGGTGCTGCTGGCGAGCCTGCTCCTGGCCGTCCAGCCCGCGATCACCCGGCGGCTGTCCGGCGTCGACGCCGCCGAGCCCGGCCGCGACCCGGGGTGGCTGTACGTGGTGCTCTTCTTCGCCACGGCCTACGGGGGCTACTTCGGGGGCGCGCTCGGGGTCATCCTCGTGGGCGTGCTGGGCATCGGCCTGCAACGGATCAAGCTGGCCAACGCGCTCAAGTCGGCGCTCTCCGCCGTCACCGCCACCGTCACCCTTGTGGTCTTCGGGCTCTTCGGCCCGGTCGACTGGGTGGTCGTCGCCGTCGCCGCCCCGGCCGGCCTGGTCGGCGGGTTCCTCGGCGCCCGGATCGCCACCCGCATCCCCGCGACCCTGCTGCGGGTGGTGATCGTGACGTTCGGCGTCGCGGTGTCGGTCTACCTGTTCACCCGGGTCTGACCAGCCCGTCTCCGGTTCCACCGCTGCACCCCGTAGGCGATCAGGAACGTCAGCCCGAGTACGAGGACCACCGAGAGGGCCAGGATTCCCAGCTCACCCGCCGGCGGGAGCAGGACGTCGCCGCTGCCCTCGCGCCCGACCTGGAGCAGCGCCGGGAGGCCGAACGCGAGCAGCGTCACGCCCACCGCCCACGCCATCGCCCGCTTCGCCATCCCGGAACCGCCTCAGCGCAGGTGCGCGGTGTCGTTCACCAGCCGCACCGAGGTGCGCCCGTCGGAGCTCCAGGCGACCGTGCACAGCGAGGCTGCCTCCAGGAAGACCCGGTGGACGACGTCGTCGTCGACCCCGAGCCCGGCCGCGAGCAGCAGCTTGATCGGCGTGACGTGGCTGACCACCAGTACCGTCTTCCCGGCGTGCCGGGTGAGGATGCGCCGGCGGGCGCCGGCCAGCCGGGCGCTCACGTCGGCGATCGACTCCCCACCGGGCGCGGCCACCGTCACGTCGGCCATGAACCGGCGCACGGCGAGAGGGTGCCGGGAGCGCGCCTCGTCGAAGGTCAGCCCTTCCAGGTCACCGAAGTCGAGCTCCCGCAGGTCGTCGTCGAACTCCACCGGCAGCCCGAGGCGCCCGGCGACGATCTCGGCGGTCTCCCGCGTCCGGCGCAGCGGCGACGCGACGACGACCTCGATGCCCAGCTGGCCGGCCCGCTCCCCCGCCGCCTCGGCCTCGGCCCGCCCGGTGCGCGACAGAGGCAGCTCGTTGCGGCCGCTGAACCGGCGCTCGGGGGTGTGCTCGGTCTGCCCGTGGCGCAGCAGGTGGGTGACCGTGGTGACCACCGGGGCGGGCTCCGGCGTGGGCTGGACGTCGTCCTCGGCCACGCTGGGCTCGGCGGCGGCGTCGCGGTGCACCGGCTTGCCGTCCATCGCGCTGTTGGCGAGGGCGTCGGCGGCGCCGTTCTGCGCGCGGGGCACCCAGGTGTAGCGGACCCCGCCCAGCTTCCGCGCGATCGCGCGGGCCTGCAGCGCCAGCTGCTGCATGTCGGGGTGCTTGATCTTCCAGCGGCCCGACATCTGCTCGACGACGAGCTTGGAGTCCATCCGCACCTCGACCTCGGCGGAGGCGTCGAGGTCCAGCGCCGCCTGCAGCCCGGCGACCAGGCCGCCGTACTCGGCCACGTTGTTGGTCGCCCGGCCCACCGACGCGGCGCGCTCGGCGAGCACCCGGCCGGTCTCCGCGTCCCGCACGAGCGCGCCGTAGCCGGCGGGCCCGGGGTTGCCGCGCGAGCCGCCGTCGGCCTCGACGACGAACCGGCGGGTCACAGCGCTCCCCGTTCGACTCCGGGCTCGATCCGCTCCTCGGTCGCTGTCCCCCGCAAGCGGGAGGTGCCCCCAGCCTGTGGCGATGCTCCCTCGCCCGTCGTCCTCACAGCCCGGACTCGGCCGTGCGCACCAGGATCCGCCCGCAGTTCTCGCAGCGCACCACCTCGTGCGGGTCGGCCTTCTGGACCGCGGCCAGCTCACGGCCGTTCAGCTCCAGCCGGCACCCCTGGCACTGCCGCGCCCTGAGCATCGCCGCCCCGGTGCTGCCGGTCTGGGTGCGGACCCGGTCGTAGAGGGTCAGCAGCGGGGCGGAGAGGCCGCCGGCGACCGCGGCGCGCGCGCTCTCGTGCCGGGCGGTGGAGTCGGCGATGTCGGCGAGCGCGTCGTCGCGCAGCTGCTCCGCGCGCTCCCGGTCGGCCCGCGCCTGCTCGAGCGCCTGCTGCGCCGCCCGCAGGGTGGACTCGGCGGTCTCCAGGCGCTCCATCAGCTCGAGCTCCTGGTCCTCCAGGGTCGCCTGGCGCCGGGCGAGCGACTCCAGCTCCAGCTGCAGGCTGGTGGTCTCCCGCGCGGTGACCCCGCCGGCGTCCAGGCGCTGCTGGTCGCGGGTCGCGCGCTGCCGCACCGTCTCGACGTCGGCCTCCAGGCGGGACACCTCCCGCTGCAGGTCGCGGACCTCGGTCTCCGCCCGGACGACGTCGTCCCCGAGCGTCCGCTCGGTCTCCGCGGCGGCCTCGACGGCCGTGGCCTCCGGCAGCGTCCGCTTCCGGTGGGCGAGCTGGGTCAGGGCGACGTCCTCCGCCGCGAGCTCCAGGAGCTTCTGCTGCTCGAAATGGTCGACCTTCACGCGCTCAACCTACCCGCGCCCCGGTGGCGCTCCGCGCCGGTGACCCGCACGCGGCCGGGTCACCGCAGCGACAGCTCCGCCTCCACCGCGTCGACGGCGGCGGCGGGTGCGGGCAGGCCACCGGAGGCGAGCACCACGCCGTCGACGACGAGCGACTCGACCGCCATCCCCGCACGCACAGAGCGGCGCAACGCGGCGCCCCGGAGCCCGCGGCGGCGCCCGGCCCTCACCAGCTCCGGCAGCAGCCAGAGCCAGTTCGACGGCGAGACGACCTCGATCGCGACGTCGGCCGGCAGCCGCGCCCGCAGCGCCCGGTACACCTCCCCCACCGGGTCCGCCCGGGGCGCGTGGGCGTGCGAGCCCCCGTCGTCGAAGGGGCGCACGTCCCCGCTGCAGCAGCCGCCGCCCCCGCCCGCGGCCCGGGAGCCGCGGACGAGGACGACCCGCGAGGTCACCTGCGCGAGGTCCCGGTCGGCCCTTCGGTGGGCCCGGCCGTCGACTCGCCGACCTCGGGGTTGGCCTTCGCCACCGCGTCCGGCTCGCCCGTCCCGAACCCGTCCACCGGGGCGGACGGCCGCTCGCGGTAGGCGGTGCGGAGGGCCAGCGCCGCCTCCACGATCAGCCAGACCGCCAGGACGAAGATCAGGGCGTCCAGCGGGGCCAGCACCCACTGGTCGTCCCGGACGAAGTTGCGCAGGTTGACGATCAACGCCCACGACGTCATGGCCAGCAGGAACACCAGCGGGATGAGCGCGGCGAGGGGGTTGCGGCCGCGCCGGGTGATCCACACGGCGATGACCGACAGCGCCAGGCCGGCGGTGAGCTGGTTGGTGGTGCCGAACAGCTGCCACAGGACGCCGAACGTGTACCCCGCCTCGCCTCCGCCGGGCAGCAGCGCCATGCCGAGGGGGATGAGGACCGCGATGGTCGTCGCGACCGTGAGGTTGCGGGAGAGCGCCCGGATGCCGAGCAGCTCACCGATCTCCTGTACGACGTAGCGCTGCAGCCGGACCCCGGTGTCCATCGTCGTCGCGGCGAAGCTGATGACCACGACGGCGGCGAAGATCGTCGCGAGGTCGAGCGGGATCGCGATGTTGTTCGCGAACTGGGCCACGCCGTTGACGAAGTTGCCGGTCGCCCCGCTCGAGGCGGTCGCGAAGTCCGGGTAGAGCGCCTCCCAGTCCGCCTGGGACGCGGCGACGCCGGCCGTGGCGGCCAGGACGGCACCGGTGGCCAGCGACCCCTCGCCGACCGCCCCCATGTAGCCCACGTAGCGGGCGTCGGTCTCCTTGTCCAGCTGCTTGGACGTCGTGCCGGAGGAGACCAGGGAGTGGAAGCCGGAGATGGCCCCGCAGGCGATGGTGATGAAGAGGAAGGGGAAGAAGCTCGGCGATCCCTCGGGCACGTCGTTGATCACCGGCGCCTGGATGGTGTTCATGCCGACGATGACGCCCAGCGCGATGACGCCGAGGGCGATGAACAGCTGGTGGCTGTTGATGTAGTCGCGCGGCTGCAGCAGCACCCACACCGGGATGCGCGAGGCGATCCACGTGTAGGCGAAGAGCAGGACCACCCAGACGTTGCGGGTCTGCTCCACCCCCAGCGCCTCGGCGAGCCCGTCGAGCGAGATCGGGAAGGCGTTGCCGACCAGGATGAGGGCGTACAGCACGATCACGCCGACGATCGACGGGATCAGCGCCGAGGAGCGCGTCCGGTAGATGTAGACGCCGATCGCGATGGCCAGCGGGATCTCGAGCACGATCGGGATGACCGCACCCGGGTTGGCGACGAACAGGTTCCCGATCACCACGGCGAACACCGCGTTCACCAGGGTCAGCAGGAAGAAGATGATCGCCAGGAAGAGCTTCCGGGCCCGGCCGTTGATGACCTCGCCGGCCAGCGTGCCGATGCTCTTGGCCTTGTGCCGGACCGACACCGCCAGCGCTCCGAAGTCGTGCACGCCGGCGGCGAAGATGGTGCCCAGGACGATCCAGGTCAGGGCCGGGCCCCAGCCCCAGAACACCGCGATCGCCGGGCCGACGATCGGTGCCGCCCCGGCCACCGAGGTGAAGTGGTGGCCGAACAGGACGTGCTTGTTCGTCGGCACGAAGTCGTTGCCGTCGTTGTACTGGTGGGCCGGCGTGACGAACGCCGGGTCGAGGGCGTACACCTTCCGGGCCAGGTAGCTGGAGTAATACCGGTAGCCGAGGAAGAACAGCACCCCGACCACGGCGGCCACGACGAACGCGGGCACGGCAGAACCCCCTGGGTCCAGGGCGGCTTCGTCGCCGCCGTCGGAGGGAGTGAACACTCAGGCCATGGACCCCACAAGTCTGGCCGCGCTCCACGCCGCGGGTGTGGCCGAACTGTTGTGGTCCACGCCGGACGGGCCCCCGGCGGCCACCGGCGTCGTCCCGCTGGTCCTCGGCGGCCGGCCGGCGGTCGCGCTGCCCTGGGCGCACGTGGCGACCGCCCGCGCCGCCGCCGCTGCCGGCTCGGCCGCGCTGGTCCTCTCCGAGCCACGGTTGACCGGCTCCCGGTGGGCGCCGCTGGTGGCCACCGGCCGCCTCACCCTGGTCGAGGACGGCGACGGCGACCTGTTCACCGAGGAGCTGCTGGACCAGGAGCTCCGCAAGCACCCGCCCTCCCGGGCGCTGGCCGACTCGCACATGCTGCGCCGCGAGCACTGGTGGTACCTGCCGCGCCTGGTGCTGGTGCTCGATCCCGCCGACGTCACCGCGGGCGGGCGCCGGGACGGCCCCGCCGACGCGGTCCTCGCCGTCGACGACGGCGGCCTGCACGTGCGCACCGTCCGGATCCCCGACTGGGACGCCGATCCGCTCGCGCTGCCGGGCGGACCGCCGGAGGTGGCCGGCCCGGCGGTGCTGGTCGGGCAGGAGCTCTCCGTGCCCGACGTCGAGCGGTGGACCGTGCACACCACCTCCGGCCGCTACGCCGACGGCCGGCTCACCGGGGTGCGGCCGGCCGCGACCCGGCAGCTGGAGCCGGTGCCGGGGCTGCTCGCGCGGATCCGCCGCCAGCGCGCGCTCGAGCGCGGCTGCGTGCAGGCCCTGCGGGCCGCCGGCCACGGCTGACCGCGCGGACGCCCCGGTCAGCCCGCCCGGTGGGTCCAGGGATCGGTCCGCGGGGTGGCGACGGCCACCTCCACCGCGCCGTCCAGGTCGCGGCGCAGCACGTCGGCGGCCACCGGCAGCCACGGCCACTCGGAGGCCCAGTGCGCCACGTCGCACAGCGCCGGCCCGGGCACCTCCAGCGCGTCGGACACGGGGTGGTGCTTCAGGTCGCTGGTGAGCAGCACGTCGGCCCCGGCCGCCGCGGCGGCGCCCAGCAGCGAGCCACCGCTGCCGCCGCAGACCGCGACCGTGGTGATCCGCCGGTCGGGGTCACCGGCGGCCCGGACGCCCCCGGCCGTGGCGGGCAGCGCGGCCGCGGCGTGCTCGGCGAACCGGCGCAGCGTCATCGGCTCCGGCAGCCGGCCCACCCGGCCGAGCCCGGCCCGCGGGTCCGCGGCCGTCGGCTCCAGCGGCACGGCGTCCTCGAGGCCGAGCGCCGCCGCCAGCGCGTCGTTGACCCCGTGGCGCGGGGCCCGGTCGGCGTTGGTGTGCGCGACGAACAGCGCGGCGCCGGCCCGGACCAGCCGGTGCACCAGCCGCCCCCGCGGGTCGTCGGCCGGCACGCCGTGCACCGGGCCGAGGAACAGCGGGTGGTGGGTGACCAGCAGCTGCGCACCGGTCCGCACCACCTCGTCGACGACCGCCGCGGTCGGGTCCACGGCGAACAGCACCCGCCGCACCTGCTCCGCTGGATCCCCGCAGACCAGGCCGACGGCGTCCCAGCCCTCGGCGAGAGCCGGGTCGTATCGGGCATCGAGGGCGGCGAGGACCTTCCCGAGCTGCACGGTCACGGCTGGTCAGGGTAGGCGGGGGTGCGCACGGGCGGCCCGGTGGAGTGCCAAGCTTCGGAGCGTGGTGCGGCGGCGTGGGCAGCGATCGCTGCGGGCCCCCGCCTGGCTCGAGGAGCTGGTGCGCACCACGCCGCCGCCGGTCCCCTGGCGCGACGTCGCCCGGTTCGCCGTCTCGATCCCCGCCCCCCTGGGCGTCGCCGTCGCCATGGGCGGCCTGGACTCCGCCGCGCCCCTGGGCGCCGGCGTCTTCGGCACCATCGGGGCGCTCGCGGCGAGCCTCGCGCCCCAGCCCGGCCCGCTGCGCGAGCGGTTGCGCCGGATCGCCGCCGCCACGCTCTTCGGCACACTCGGCCTGCTCGTGGGCCAGTACGCGAGCGGTGGCGGCTGGGCGCCGGTGGCCGTCATCGCCGCGCTGTCGGCGGCCGCCGCGCTGATCAGCGCCGTCAACGCCACGCTGTCCCTGGGCGCGCTGCAGCTGCTCGTCTACACCGCCCTCGCCTCGGGCCTGGTGACACCGCTGCCGCTCGCCGCCGAGGTCGGGTTCTTCCTCTGCGGCGCCGCATGGGCGACGGTCGCGACCCTGGCCCAGGCCCGCACCGAGCCGCTGGACCCCGACCGGTCCGCCGTCGCGGCCGTCTTCACCCGCATCGGCGAGCTCCTGGCGGCGGTCGGCGGCGACGCGGCCCCCGAGGCCCGGCGGGCGCTCACCACGGCGCTCAACGCGGCCTACGACCGGGTCATCCGGAGTCGCAGCCGGTCGGCCGGTCGCAGCCGGGAGCTCTCGGAGCTCGCCGGCGTCCTCAACGCGGCGGCGCCGCTCGTGGAGGGCGCCGTCGCCGCCGCGCGCGCGGGTATCCCCCCGGATCCGCAGGACGTCGCCGCCGCGCACGCGCTGGCGGCGGCCGTCTCGGGCCGCGGCGAGCTGGTCGAGCAGCGCCCCGCTCCGCTCGAGCACGGCCACCCGGCCGTGCGGGCCGTCCGGCACGGCGTCCGGCTGGTGTGGAACGTGGTGGGCGACCCCGAGGAACGGGCCGGCGCGGCGGCCGCGGCGGTGGCCCGGCCCGACCTCCGCACCCGCCTCCACGACCTGGCCGACCGCACGCTCGCCAGCGCCGACGCCCGCAGCTTCGCCGTCCGGCTGTCGCTGTGCATGACCATCGCCGAGATCGCCCGCCAGCACCTGCCGATCGAGCGGCCGTACTGGGTCCTGCTCACGGTCGCGATCGTCCTGAAGCCCGACTTTGGCTCGGTGTTCACCCGGGCGGTGCAGCGGGGCGCCGGAACCCTCCTCGGCGTGCTGCTCGGCTCCGCTCTCCTCGCGGTGCTCCCCCGCAACGGGTGGGTGCTCGTGGCGCTGGCCGGTTCGGCCGCGGTGCTGCCGTGGGCGCGCAACGCCAACTTCGGCCTGTTCTCGGTGTTCCAGACGCCGCTGATCATTCTGCTTCTCGACCTCGCGCTGCCCGCCGGGCCGGGGCTGGTCGGTGCCCGGCTGCTGGACACGCTGATCGGCTGCGCGATCGTGCTGGTCTTCGGCTACCTGCTGTGGCCGCAGACCTGGCGCGCCCCGCTCGACGAGGCGCTGCGCGACGCCGCCCGCAGCCTGGACGCGTTCGTGGCGGCCGCCTTCACCGGCGGCCCGGCCGAGCGGCGGCGCGCCCGCCGGCGCAGCTACCGCGCGCTCACCGAGCTGCAGACCCAGCTGCAGCGGCGCCTGGCCGAGCCACCGCCGATCAGCACGCGGGCGGCCGCGTGGTGGCCGGTGATCGTGCAGCTGGAACGCGCGGCCGACGCGGTCACCGAGGCCGTCATCGCCAGCCGTGGCGGCGAGCCGGCCCCCGACCTCGCCCAGGTGGCCGTCCTGCGCCGGGCGATCCGCGGCCTGGAGGACGACGTCCGGGCGTCCGTCGTGCCGGACGACGCGGAGCTGCACGCAGAGGGCGTGCTGGCCCCGGTGGCCCGCGAGGTCGACGCCGCCCGCCGCCTGGTGCGCGAAACCGCCCCCGGGCGCCGCGGGGGGCACTGAGCCGACGGCCGCGGGCACGCCGGGGCAGCCCCGGTTGCGCGTGCCGCGCCGGGGGCCTGGGATGGCGCCGTGCCCGACGACCCGCCGCTGCTGACCGTGTCCCCGCTCGACGGCCCCCCGCCGCCGGGCTCCCGGACGGTGACCACCGATGACGGCTGCGACCTGCACGTGGAGTTCGACGGGCCGGGCGGGGGCGGTGGGGAGGACGCACCGCTCACCGTCGTCCTCTGCCACGGGTTCACCGCACGGCTGGCGGAGTGGCAGCTCCAGCGCGCGGCGCTGCGGGACCGGGCCCGGCTCGTCCTGTGGGACCAGCGCGGCCACGGCCGGTCCGGCTGGACGCCGCTGACGCGGGCCACGATCGACCGCACCGGCCAGGACCTCGGGCAGGTGCTCGACGCCGTCGCCCCCGCCGGCCCGGTGGTGCTCGCCGGCCACTCCATGGGCGGGATGAGCATCCTCGCGCTGGCCCGGCAGCGCCCCGAGCTGTTCGGCACCCGGGTCGTCGGGGTCTTCCTGCTCGCCACCTCGGCCGGCGGGCTGGTCAGCACCGGCGTCCTGGGCACCGCGGTGAGGCTGATGCGCCGGCTGCGGCTGCTGCCGCTGTACCTCTGGCTGCTGCAGCTGCTGGCCCCGACGCTGGAGCGGTGGCGCCGGCGGGGCACGCGGCTCGGCCGGCGGGCCATCCGGCGGCTGCTGTTCGGGAAGGACGACGCCGATCCGCGCAGCGTGCGCCTGGTGCAGCAACTGCTGGAGGAGACGCCGCTGCCGGTGACGATGGCGTTCTACGCGACCTTCCTCGACCACGACGAGACGGCGGCGCTGGAGGTCCTGCGCCGCGTGCCGGTGACCGTGGTGGCCGCGACGCACGACCGGCTGACCCCCGAGGCCCACGGACGGCGGATCGCCGAGGCGGTCGGCCCGGGCGCCGAGCTGGTCGTCGTCCCCGGGGCCGGGCACAGCGTCAACCTCACCCGCACGGCAGTGGTAGACCGCGCGTTCACCGGGCTGCTCGACCGGGTCGAGGTCGAGCGCCGGAAGGCCGGTTGACCGGCCGGATACGGGGCACCGGAAGGTGTGGCCGCCGCCACACTGCTGACTTGCCTGCACGGAGGGACACACCTACCTTCGGCGGCCACCATCCGGGACGTGCGAGGCCCTGGTCCGAGCAGAGCGACCAGGGCGGCGAGGAGTGAGACGTGGACCGCATGAGTGCCCTCGACAGCGGGTTCTACTTCGCCGAGAGCGAGAACACCCCCATGCACGTGGGGTCGGTAGCCGTGTTCGAAGGACCGGCACCGACCTACGGCGACGTGGTCCGGCTGCTGCTCAGCAAGCTGCCGCTCGTGCCGCGGTACCGGCAGCGGGTGCGGGAGGTACCGCTGCAGCTCGGCCGCCCGATGTGGGTCGACGACCCGCACTTCCAGATCCTGTACCACGTCCGGCACACCGCGGTGCCCTCCCCGGGCAACGACGAGCAGCTCCGCAACCTCGCCGGCCGCGTGCTCGGCCAGCGGCTGGACATGGCCAAGCCGCTGTGGGAGCTCTGGCTCGTCGAGGGCCTGGCCGACGGGCGCTGGGCACTCATCTCCAAGGTCCACCACTGCATGGTCGACGGCGTCGCCGGCACCGACCTCATGCAGCTGATGTTCGACCTGGACCCCGAGGCCACCCACGACGACCCCCGCGACTGGACGCCGCGGCGCGATCCCTCGTCGCTGGCCCTGGTCGCCGGAGCGGTCACCGAGGCGGCCACCCAGCCGCTGCGCACACTGACCAGCCTGCCCTCCGTCGGCAGCACCGTCCGCAACGTCCGCGGCCTCGCCGAGTCCGGGCGCACGCTGGCCCGCACCGTGCCGTCGCTGGCGAAGCAGGCCGTGACCCCGACCGCCCGGTCGCTCAACGGGCACATCGGACCGCACCGTCGCTGGGCGTGGACCCAGGGCCGGTTCGAGGAGTTCAAGTCCGTGCGCACCGCGCTGGGCGGCACGGTGAACGACGTCGTCCTCACCGCGATCACGAAGGGGTTCCGGGACCTGCTGCAGGGACGCGGCGAGCTCTCCTCCGAGGACCTGGTGGTGCGGTCGATGGTGCCGGTCTCGGTCCGCTCCGAGCAGCAGCGCGGATCGCTGAACAACCGGGTTGCCTGCGTCTTCGTCGACCTGCCCGTCGGCGACCCGGACCCGGTGTCGCGGCTGCGCGCGATCCGCGGGCAGATGGACGAGTACAAGCGTGCGATGCAGGCCGTCGACGTCCCGACGATCATCTCGATGGGCGACTTCGTCGCCCCCACCCTGCTCTCCCTCGGTGTGCGCTCGGCCATGCAGGCCGGGCAGATGTGGTGCCAGGCGGTGACCACCAACGTGCCGGGGCCGCGGGTGCCGCTCTACGTGCTGGGCAGCCGGATGTGCTCGGCCCACGCCTACGTGCCGATCGCCGGCGGCACCCGCTGCTCGATCGGGATCTTCAGCTACCTCGACACGATGACCTTCGGCGTCAACGCCGACTTCGACGCCTTCCCCGACGTCGACGTCCTGTCCGGAGGCATCCGGCGGGGCATCGAGGAGCTGCTCGAGCTCGCCCGCGCGGAGGAGGCCACGCCCGACGTGGAGCAGCCCACCCGGGGGACGACCAAGGCCCGGGCAGCCGCCCGGTGAGCGCCGGTGGGCGCGGGCTGACCGTGGCCGTCACCGGGCCGACCGGCACCTTCGGCGCCGGGCTCGTGCCGCTGCTGCAGGACGACGACCGCGTCGGGTCGATCATCGGCATCGCGCGCCGCCCGTTCGACCCGGCCGAGCGCGGCTGGACCAAGATGCGCTACCGGCAGGGCGACGTGCGTGACCCGGAGGGGCTGCAGGAGGCGTTCGCCGGCGCCGACGTCGTCGTCCACCTGGCCTTCCTGATCACCGGCAACGCCTCCCGGGAGACGACCCGGGCGATCAACGTCGACGGCACGCTGAACGTGTTCCGCGCGGCGGCGGCGGTCGGCGCCCGGCGGTTCGTCTACGCCTCCTCGGTCGCCGCCTACGGCTTCCACCGCGACAACCCGGAGCAGATCTCCGAGGAGTGGCCGGTGCGCCCGGCGGCGCGACTGTTCTACGCCCAGGAGAAGGCCGAGCTGGAGCACCTGCTGCAGGACGAGCTGGCGACGGCACCCGAGTTGGCGCTCTACCTGCTCCGCCCGCCGGTGGTGGTGGGTCCGCACGCCATCGGCGGCAAGGACGTGCTCCCGGGTCCGCTCGCCCCGCTGGGCCGCCGGTTGTTCGACCGGCCACGGCGGCTGCCGGTCCCCGTCCCGATGCTGGTGCCCCGCCACCCGCTGCAGTTCGTCCACGAGGACGACGTCGGGCAGGCACTGCTGCTGTGCGTCCTGGGCGCGGGTCCGCCGGGTGCCTACAACATCGCCGGCGACGGCGTCCTCACCGCCGCGGACGTGGCCCGGGAGTTCGGCGCGATCGCGATCCCGCTGCCCGCCGCACCCGCGCAGGCCGCGGCGCGGGTGGTCTCCCGGCTGCCGTTCCTGCCGCCGGCGGCCGAGTGGGTCGAGGCGGCCACCCGGCCGGCGATCATGGACACCACGCGCGCCCGCGAGGAGCTCGGCTGGCGGCCGCGCTACACCGGGCTGGAGGCGCTGCGCGACACGCTCCGCCCCGGCGGGGGGAGCTAGGCCCGCGACCCGGCGAGCCGCGCGTCCCGCATCCAGCCCAGCACCTCGGCCACCAGGCGCTCCGGCTCCTGCAGCTGCGGCACGTGACCGACGCCTGCCCACTCGGCGTACCGCCAGGCGGGGTGCTGCCGCGCGATCTCCCGGGCCGCCTGCACCGGCACCAACCGGTCGCGGTCGCCGTGGACCAGGAGCACGGGGACGTCGATGGACTCCATCGCGGCGCGGTAGCGACGCGGATCGGCCAGCACCCGGAGCACCGAGCGGGCGGCGGCGAGGAACGCCCGGTCCATCCCCTGGACGTCCCGGCGCTCCTCGATCAGGGTGACCGACCGGTCGATGACCTCCGCGGGCACCCGCTCGGGGTCGACGCCCACCAGTTCGAGCATGTCGTGCACGCGGACCAGCGCCGACGTGCGCTGCCGCCGCCACCACAGGAAGCGCTCCCCGACGAACGGGATCGCGTACAGCGCGAACGTGACGGCCACCAGGGGATCCAGCGCCCGGCGCGGGCCGGGCACGGCGGGGTCGAGCAGCACCAGCCCGCGGACGGCCTCGGGGTGCTCCCCGGCCTCGAGGATGGAGAGCATCCCGCCCATCGAGTTGCCGACGAGCACGGCCGGTTCACCGACCACCTGGGTGAGGAAGCGGTGCAGCACGGCCACGTTGGCCGGCACGCTGGCCGTGCGGCCGCCGGGCTCGCTCCGCCCGAAACCCGGCAGGTCGAGGGCCAGCACCCGCGCGTGCTCTCGCAGCGCCGGCGCGACGAGGTCCCAGTTCAGGTGCGAGCCGCCCAGCCCGTGCACCAGCACGACCGCCGGGCCGTCGTCCGGCCCTCCGAAGTCGAGGTAGTGCACGGGCCCGTCGAGGTCCACCGTGCTGCTCCGCCCGGGTGTGCCGTCCTCGCCCATCCCGCTCCTCTCGCCGTCGTCGTCCGTACGGTGGCACGTGGTGCCACCGGGCGCAGCGCGGGCGGGCCGCGAGGCGCGGAACGCGAACGTCCGCTATGACTCAGGACACAGTTCGGCAACATGTGCCCGCGCGTGCGCCCCCGCCAGGTGTGAGCCAGGCCGCATCTTGGTAGAGCCCGTGCACGAATGGACGGCAGCCTGGAGGACGACGTGGCACGACAGCAGGGTGACGGTCCGGCGCTCCCGCTCTACCTGAGCGAGCCCACCAGGGCGTTCGCGGACTACGGCCTCTACCTGGCGGCCCGTCCGCTGGCCCAGCGACTGCCGAAGGGCGACGGGCACCCGGTGCTCGTCCTCCCCGGCCTGCTCGCCGACGACTCCTCCACCCGGGTGCTGCGGGCGACGCTCCGGCGGCTCGGCTACCGGGTGCACGGGTGGGGGCTGGGCCGCAACATCGGCCCGACCGCCATCTGCGTGAACGGCCTGCGCGACAAGCTCGACTACCTGCACAACCGCTACCGGCGCGAGGTGACCGTCATCGGCTGGAGCCTGGGCGGCATCTTCGCCCGCGATCTCGCCCGGCAGTGCCCCGACCAGGTGCGCCAGGTGATCACCCTCGGCAGCCCGTTCCGCATCGAGCGGCACAGCCAGACCCGGGCCACCAAGGCGTTCGACCGCTACGCCCACCTGCACGTGGAGCGGCGCGAGTTCCCGCTGGAGTCCGAGGGCTGCCCCCTGCCGGTGCCCGCGACGTCGATCTACTCGCACTTCGACGGCATCGTGCACTGGCAGACCTGCCTGAACGTGCCCGGCGAGCGCTGCGAGAACATCGCGGTCACGGCCAGCCACCTCGGCATCGGCCACCACCCGGCGGCGCTCTGGGCCATCGCCGACCGGCTGGCGCAGCCCGAGGGCGAGTGGACGCCGTTCAAGGCGCCGGCGTTCCTGCGGCCGGCGTTCCCGAAGCCGGCCGCGCCGGGCCGGGTCGACGCCGCCGCCTGACCTGTCCGGGCACCGGCGGGGTTGTGGGCGCGACAGGGTTCGAACCTGCGACCGCTCGCTTGTAAGGCGAGAGCTCTACCGCTGAGCTACGCGCCCCGCCGGCCCAGCGTAAGGACCTCCCCGCCCCTCGCCACTCGCGAGCCGGCGGGGAGGCCCTGGCCGGGCGGCCGGTCAGGCGGCCGTGAGCTGCGCGACCGCGTCCTTCCAGCCGGACTGCTGGCGGGCGTCACCGGGTGCGTTCACCTCGGTGAAGGCGATGGTGCCCTCGGCGTCGACGAGGAACGTGCCGCGCAGGGCCATGCCGGCCTTCTCGTTGAACACCCCGTAGGCCTGGGCGACCTCGCCGTGCGGCCAGAAGTCCGAGAGCAGCGGGAACTCGAGGTTCTCCTGCGCCTTGAACGCCTTGAGGCTGAAGACCGGGTCGGTGCTGATGGCCAGCACCTTCACCCCGGCACCGGTGTAGGCGGTCAGCTCGTCGCGCAGCTGGCAGAGCTCGCCGGTGCAGATGCCGGAGAAGGCGAAGGGGTAGAAGACGAGCAGCACGGGGGTGCCGCGCAGGTCGGCCAGGGACACGACCTGCTTGTCCTGGTCGGGCAGGCTGAACTCGGGGGCGCGGTCACCGACGGAGAGGCTCATGCCCCCGATCGTGCCTCAGCGGCGGCTGCGCGCCGCCTTCGGGGTGACCAGCCGGATGCCGGACCAGTCCTTGGCCGCGGAGATGCTGCTGGTCTGCGACAGCCCGGCCGTGGGGGCGACCTCGGTGACGTCGCCGGGCTCCACGTGCCCGGGCCGGCCGGACTTCGGCACCAGCAGCCAGACGACGCCCTCGTCGGCCAGCGAGGTGAGCGCATCGGTGAGGGCGTCGAACAGGTCGCCGTCGTCCTCGCGCCACCAGAGGATGACGACGTCGGCCACCTCGTCGGTGTCCTCGTCGACCATCTCGCTGCCGGATGCCTCGATGATCGAGTCGCGCAGGTCCTCGTCGGCGTCCTCGCTCCAGCCGAGCTCCTGCACGACCATGCCCGGCTTGATGCCCAGCCGGGCCGCCATGCCGGCGCTGTCGACGCTCATCCCTGCTGCTCCTCCATGGGTCGGCCTGCTGCTGGCCAGGTGTGGGGTGTTCGGTGCCCGGCCCGGCCGGTGTTCACGCACGAAGGCGTCACGGGAGGACCGAGCGGTCGACGGACGGACACGCGGCGGAGATCGACACGACCAGCGGGAGAACCACCCGCACCCCGGTCATGTCCCCCCTCTCGCTGTCGTCGACGCCGTCGTCCGGCCGTCGTGGCCGGGCATCCGGGGCGGCGCCGTCTCGTCGATGCACCGCAGGCGGAAGCGTAGGGCATACGGGGCCGGGCGCAAGCCTGCATGCACCCAGCGCACCGGGGACGCCCCTCCGGTGGTGCGCGTCCGACACGACTTTTCCGCAGAGCGGGCACAGACGTGACGGGGACTACGTCGGCGGGAGACGATGGAGCCATGAGCGCACCGCAGCAGCCGGACGGCGACCCCGCCCGCGCAGGACAAACCCGCGCGGTCATCACCGACGGGCTCCCCAGCCAGCTGGTCGACACCGACCCCGACGAGACCCAGGAGTGGCTGGAGTCCCTCGACGCCGTCGTCGACCATGCCGGCCGCGGCCGGGCCCGCTACCTCATGCTCCGGATGCTCGAGCGCAGCCGGCAGCAGCAGGTGGGGGTGCCGGCCCTGCGCAGCACCGACTACATCAACACCATCCCGCCGGAGCGCGAGCCCTGGTTCCCCGGCGACGAGCACGCCGAGCGGCGCATCCGCGCCTACATCCGGTGGAACGCCGCGATCATGGTGCACCGGGCGCAGCGCCCCGGGGTGGGCGTCGGCGGCCACATCTCCTCCTACGCCTCGTCCGCCTCGCTGTACGAGGTCGGCTTCAACCACTTCTTCCGCGGCAAGGACCACCCCGGCGGCGGCGACCAGATCTGGTTCCAGGGGCACGCCTCCCCCGGCATCTACGCCCGCGCCTTCCTCGAGGGCCGGCTGACCGAGGAGCAGCTCGACGGCTTCCGCCAGGAGGTCAGCCACCCCGGCGGCGGGCTGTCGTCCTACCCGCACCCGCGGCTGATGCCCGACTTCTGGGAGTTCCCGACCGTCTCGATGGGCCTCGGCCCGCTCAACGCGATCTACCAGGCGCGGTTCAACCGCTACCTGCACGCGCGCGGGGTCAAGGACACCTCCGACCAGCACGTCTGGGCCTTCCTCGGCGACGGCGAGATGGACGAGCCGGAGTCGCTCGGCGCCATCGGCCTGGCCGCGCGCGAGGAGCTGGACAACCTCACCTTCGTCATCAACTGCAACCTGCAGCGGCTCGACGGCCCGGTGCGGGGCAACGGCAAGGTGATCCAGGAGCTCGAGTCGTTCTTCCGCGGCGCCGGCTGGAACGTCATCAAGGTGATCTGGGGCCGCGGCTGGGACAAGCTGCTGGCGGCCGACCGCGACGGCGCGCTGGTCAACCTGATGAACACCACGCCGGACGGCGACTACCAGACCTACAAGGCCGAGGACGGCGCCTTCGTCCGCGAGCACTTCTTCGGGCGTGACCCCCGCACCCGCAAGCTGGTCGAGGGCATGAGCGACAAGGAGGTCTGGGACCTCGCCCGCGGTGGCCACGACTACCGCAAGGTCTACGCCGCCTACAAGGCCGCGGTGGAGCACAAGGGCCAGCCGACGGTGATCCTCGCCAAGACCATCAAGGGCTGGACGCTGGGCAGCCACTTCGAGGGCCGCAACTCCACGCACCAGATGAAGAAGCTGACCGCCGAGGACCTCGCCGCCTTCCGCGACCGGCTCTACCTGGACATCCCCGACTCGGCGCTGGACAAGACCCTGCCGCCCTACTACAAGCCCGACCCCGACTCCGACGAGATGCAGTACATGCTCGAGCGGCGCCGGGCCCTTGGCGGGGCGGTGCCGCGCCGGCGGTCGGAGTTCAAGACGCTCAAGGCGCCCGAGGACAAGGCCCTCGACGTCCTGCGCCGCGGCTCGGGCAAGCAGGAGGTGGCGACGACGATGGCGTTCGTCCGCCTGCTCAAGGAGCTGCTCAAGGACTCCGAGCTCGGCCCGCGCTTCGTGCCGATCATCCCCGACGAGGCGCGCACGTTCGGGATGGACTCCCTCTTCCCGACGCAGAAGATCTACAACCCGGCCGGCCAGCGCTACACCTCGGTCGACCGCGAGCTGATGCTCACCTACAAGGAGTCCGAGCAGGGCCAGATCCTGCACGAGGGCATCAACGAGGCCGGCTCCACGGCGTCCTTCACCGCCGCCGCGACGTCGTACTCGACGCACGGCGAGCCGATGATCCCGATCTACATCTTCTACTCGATGTTCGGGTTCCAGCGGACCGGTGACTCCATCTGGGCCGCCGCCGACCAGATGAGCCGCGGCTTCCTGCTCGGCGCCACCGCCGGGCGGACGACGCTCAACGGCGAGGGTCTCCAGCACGAGGACGGCCACTCGCTCCTGCTGGCCCACACCAACCCGGCGGTGGTGTCGTACGACCCGGCGTTCTCCTACGAGGTCGCGCACATCACCCGGGACGCCCTGGTGCGCATGTACGGCGAGGACCCGGGCGCCCCGCTGGGCGGCTCCCGCTCCCCCGACGTCATGTACTACCTGACGGTCTACAACGAGCCATTCAGCCAGCCGGCCGAGCCGGAGGACCTGGACGTGCAGGGCCTGCTGGCCGGCATGTACCGCTACGCCGAGGGCCCGCGGGCCGACGACGGCGCGGCCGGCGAGGTCAAGGCGCAACTGCTCGCCTCCGGCGTCGCCGTGCCGTGGGCGCTGCGCGCCCAGGAACTGCTGGCCCAGGACTGGGGCGTGAGCGCCGACGTCTGGTCGGTGACGTCCTGGAACGAGCTGCGCCGGCAGGCCGACGAGTGCGCGGAGTGGAACCTCCTGCACCCCGAGGAGGAGCCGCGGACGCCGTTCGTCACCGCGCGGCTGCAGGAGACGGTGGGTCCGGTCGTGGCGGTGTCGGACTGGATGCGCGCCGTCCCCGACCTGATCGCGCCGTACGTGCCCGGCGGCATGGCGACGCTGGGCACCGACGGGTTCGGGCTCTCCGACACCCGCCCGGCGCTGCGGCGGCACTTCCACGTCGACGCCGAGTCGATCGTCGTGCGCACGCTCGCCTCGCTGGCCGACGAGGGCCAGGTGGACCGGGCGCGGGTGCGCGAGGCGGTGGAGAAGTACCGGGTGCGCGACGTGCAGGCCGCGCCGGCCGACGAGCGGTCCGACCCCAGCCCGGCCACCTGAACGGGCGAGGGGGCGCCGGGCACTGCTCGGCGCCCCCTCGTCGTCCTAGGCCTGCTGGCGGTGGCGGCGGATGATCTCGGCGTAGGCGCGACCGCTGTCCTTGATCGTGCGCCGCTGGGTCGCGTAGTCGACGTGCACCAGCCCGAACCGCTGGGCGTAGCCGCGGGCCCACTCGTAGTTGTCCAGCAGCGACCAGGCGAAGTAGCCGCGCACGTCGACGCCGGCCGCCATCGCCGCACGGAGTGCCGCCAGGTGCCGGAGCAGGAAGTCGGTGCGCTCGGGGTCGTGCACGGCGCCGTCGGCCGACACCTCGTCGTCCCAGGCCGAGCCGTTCTCCGTGATGACCAGGGGAAGGCCGGGCGCCTGCTCCTTCAGCCACAGCAGCAGCCGGGTGAACGCCTCCGGGCTCACCCCCCAGCCCATCGTCGTCGTGACCCCTTCCGGGTCCAGCTCGACGACGTCCTCCCCACCGATGAAGGAGGTCGGCGGCATGTCCTCGGGCCGGGCGCCGGCCCGCACCGTCTGCTCGAAGTAGTAGTTGACGCCCAGCCAGTCCAGCGGTGCGGAGATGACCTCCAGGTCGCCGTCCTCGACCGGCAGCGGGGCGCCGGCGGCCGCCAGGTCCGCCACGACGTCCTCGGGGTAGGCACCGGAGACGATCGGCACCAGGAACATCCGGTTCTGCTGCCCGTCGAGCTTGCGCGCGGCGTCGACGTCCTCGGGCCGGTCGCCGGCCGGGGACATCGGCGTGAAGTTCAGCGTGATGCCCAGGTGGTCGACCCCCTTGTCGCGCAGCACCCGCGCGGCCAGCCCGTGCCCGAGCAGCAGGTGGTGCACCGCGCGGGAGGCGGAGACGGCATCGCGGAGGCCCGGCGCGTGCGCCCCCGACTGGTGGCCCAGCAGGGCGCTCACCATGGGCTCGTTGAGCGTCGACCAGTGCCGCACCCGGTCCCCGAGCGCGTCGTGGACGATGCCGGCGTAGTCGGCGAAGCGGGCAGCGGTGTCCCGGTCGGCCCAGCCGCCGCGGTCCTGCAGCGCCTGGGGCAGGTCCCAGTGGTACAGCGTGAGCCACGGGTCCACGCCCTGGGCGAGCAGCTCGTCGACCAGCCGGCGGTAGAAGTCCAGGCCCCGCTGCTCCACGCGGCCGGTGCCCTCGGGCAGCACCCGCGGCCAGGCCACGGAGAACCGGTAGGCCGACAGGCCCAGCTCCTTCATCAGCGCCACGTCTTCCGGGTACCGGGTGTAGTGCTCCACGGCGACGTCGCCGGTGTCGCCCCGGAACGTGCGGCCCGGGGTGTGGCTGAAGGTGTCCCAGATGGAGGGGCCCCGGCCGTCGACGTCGACGGCGCCCTCGATCTGGTAGGCCGCGGTGGCGGCGCCGAAGAAGAACCCGGGCGGGAAGGTGAGCTGGCCGGCGAGCTCCGGACGGCTGTCGGTCGAGGACATGGGCGCACTGCTCCTTGGCGGGTCGGTGGGTCCGGGGCGCCGACCGACGGGCGTGCGCGGGCGACGCGGTGAGAACGCTCTCACACCAGGCGCCCGGCCGCCTCGCCCGGACCGGCGGATCTCCTCGCGCGCCTCGTGCGGCCGACCGGCGCGCACTACCGTGATCTCCCGGCGGCCGGTGGTACCGGGCGCCGGCCGTGATCGCGGAGGAGGTGCCATGACCACCGCTGGTGCGCGGCCTCCGACGCCCACGCTGGAGCAGGTGGCCGCGCTCGCCGGGGTCTCCCGGGCGACGGTGTCGCGGGTCATCAACGACTCGCCGCGCGTGAGCCCCGCGGCCCGGGACGCGGTGCACGCCGCCGTCGAGGCGCTGCGGTACGTCCCCAACCGGGCGGCCCGCAGCCTGGTCACCCGGCGCACCGACACCCTCGCCCTGGTGCTGTCGGAGTCCCACACCCAGGTCTTCGCCGACCCCTTCTTCGCCCGCATCGTCCGCGGGCTGTCGGCCCGGCTGGCCGACACCGATCTGAACCTGGTCCTGCTGACCGCCCGCGGCCGGCGGGAGCAGGAGAAGGTCGCCCGGTACGTCCAGCAGGGGCACGTCGACGGCATCATCCTCATCTCGCTGCACCGCGACGACCTGCTGCCCGATCTGCTCGCCCGCTCCCCCGTGCCGCTCGTGCTGTCCGGGCGGCCGTTCGACGGTCGGCCGGTGCCCTACGTCGACGCCGACAACGTCGGCGGGGCCACCACCGCCACCGCCCACCTGGTGTCGCTGGGCCGCACCCGGATCGGCACGGTCACCGGCCCGCTGGACATGGTGGCCGGCCTCGACCGCTTGGCCGGGTACCGCGCCGCGCTCGCCGCCGCCGGCGTGCCCGCCCGGCCGGAGCTGGTCGCCGAGGGCGACTTCACCGAGGCCGGGGGCTCGCGCGCCATGACCAGGCTCCTCGCCGACGTGCCCGACCTGGACGCCGTCTTCGTCGCCTCCGACCCCATGGCGATCGGGGCGCTGCGCGTGCTGCGGGCGGCCGGCCGGCGGGTGCCCGACGACGTCGCGGTGGTGGGCTTCGACGACGCCGAGGTGGCGGCGGCCTCCGACCCACCGCTGACGACCGTGGCCCAGCCGCTGGAGGAGATGACCGGCGCGCTGGTCGACCTGCTGCTCGACCGGATCGGCTCCGAGGGGTCCGGGACCGGGGCTCGCGTCTGCGGCACCTCGCTGGTGCGGCGCGCGTCCGCCTAACCGGTCAGGGCGCGCAGCGCCATCTGGGCGTAGAGCGCGACGCCGGCCGGCAGCGGTTCCTCGTCGAACACGACCAGGTTGGAGTGGTTGGGCGGCGCCGTGGCCGGGTCGATGCCGTGCGGGCGGGCGCCTAGCCATGCCATGACGCCGGGCACCCGCTGCAGCACGTAGGAGAAGTCCTCGGCACCCATCAGCGGGGCCGGCATCAGCACGGCGGCCTCCCGGCCCAGCAGCTCGGCCGCCGTGGTCAGCACGTGGGCGGCCATGCCCGGATCGTTCATGGTGACCGGGTAGCCCTCGAAGTGCTCCCAGTGCAGCTCCAGGTCGTGCGCGGCGGCCACGTGGGTGGCGACCCGCCGCACCGAGGCGACCACGTCGGCGCGACGTTCGGCCGACAGCGTCCGGATCGTCCCCTCGAGGTACGCGGTGTCGGGGATGACGTTGTTGGTGGCACCGGCCTCGATGTGCGCCACCGTCACCACCGCGGGGTCGAAGACGTCCACCCGCCGGGTGACCATCGACTGCAGGGCCAGCACGATCTCGGCCGCCACCGGGATCGGGTCGGCGGCCGCGTGCGGTTCGGAGGCGTGGCCGCCGCGGCCGCGCAGCGTCATCCGCCACTGGTCGGCGGCGGCCATCATCGGCCCGGGTCGGACGTTCACCGTCCCGCTCGGCAGCGTCGAGGAGATGTGCAGCGCGAAGGCGCCGCTGACCGGCGCCTCGGGGACGACGTCGAGCAGGCCCTCCTCGAGCATGTAGCGCGCACCGTGGAAGCCCTCCTCCCCCGGCTGCACCATGAAGACGACCTGCCCGGCCAGCTCGTCCCGGCGGGCGGCGAGCAGCCGGGCGGCGCCCACCAGCATCGCCACGTGGGTGTCGTGCCCGCAGGCGTGCATCACGCCGGGGACCTCGGAGGCGAAGGGCAGGGCGCTGTCCTCGTGCACGGGCAGGGCGTCCATGTCGCCGCGGAGCAGGAAGGTCGGTCCCGGCCGGGCGCCGCGCAGCACGCCCACGACCGAGCTCGTGGTGGTGCCGGTGGTGACCTCCACCGGCAGCTCGGCGAACGCCTCCAGCACCGTGGCCTGCGTCCGCGGCAGGTGCAGCCCGATCTCCGGGTGCCGGTGCAGCTGCCGGCGCAGCTCGATGGTGCGGTCGGCGTCGGAGTACGCGGCGGCGAGCAGGTCGGAGGAGCTGGTCGGCATGCCCCCACTCTCACCCACGCGACCGGGGTCGCGCCCGTCGCCACCACCCCCTCCCGGCGATCAGGTGGCCCAGCTCGGCCGGGAGGCGTCGAGCTGCCACACCAGCACCGTGGCCGCCCCGCCGGTGCGCACCGGACCGGCGTCCTGCTGTCGCACGCCGGAGGCGTCGGCGACGAGCACCAGCCCCGGCGGCGGCGCGAGCTCCTCCCCCGCTGCCGGGCGGGCCACCCACAGCCGGGCGTCGCCGCGCCCCAGGTCCAGCCACCCCCCGGGCGACCGGTGCACCGCGTGGGCCGCGGGTTCCGCGGGAGCGGCGCTGCGCAGGTAGCACTGCAGCACCCGCGCTCCCCGGTCGCCGGCCACCTCGTCGTGGACCAGCCCGTCACCCGCCCGGAGCACCGCCACGTCACCGGCGGCCAGGGCCGCCCCCGGGCCCCAGCGGTGGTGCAGGCTCCCGCCCAGGACGACGGCGACGACGTCGACCGCCCGGTGCTCGTGCCGGCCGTAGCCGGCCCCCGGCCCGAGCCGGTCGTCGGCGATCCGCAGCAGCGGGCCCAGCGAGCCGTCGTCGGGCGCCAGCACCACGCGGGAGTCGAGGCCGCTCACCGTGGCGCTCCCGCCGCTCCGGGAGCACCGGCCGAGGCATGATCCACACCTGCACTCTCCCCGATCCCGGGGGGCGTGACACGCTGACCCGGTGAGCCGGGTGAGCAACCGCCCGCCGAGCGACGCGACGCTGCGGCGGCTGGAGCGGGCGTCGGGGTCGTTGGCCACGCAGGCCGTGGCCCGGATGGACGAGGACCTGCCGTGGTTCCGGGCCATGCCGGCCGACCAGCGCTCGTGGGTCACCCTCGTCGCCCAGGCGGGCATCGCGTCGCTCGTCGAGTGGTGCCGCAACCCCGGGCGGCCGCCCCGCCTCACCGGCGAGGTGTTCGGGGCGGCCCCGCGCGAGCTGGTGCGGGCCGTGGCCCTGAAGCAGACCGTCGACCTCATCAAGGTCACCGTCGAGGTGACGGAGGAGCGCGTCGCATCGGTCGCCGAGCCCGGCGACGAGGAGGCGCTGCGGCTCGCCGTGCTGCAGTTCAGCCGCGAGGTCGCCTTCGCCACCGCGCACGTCTACGCCACCTTCGCGGAGAACCGGGGCGCCTGGGACGCGCGCCTGGAGGCGCTGGTGGTCGACGCGCTGGTGCGTGGCGAGCGCTCGGAGGAGCTCTCCGGCCGGGCCGCGGCGCTGGGCTGGGCCGCCGGCACGCCGGCGCTCGTCGTCGTGGGGGCCACGCCGGCCGGGCACGACGATCCGCACGGGGCCGTGCGCCGGGCCGCCCGCGGGCTGGGCTGCGACGTGCTGGTCGGCGTGCACGCCGACCAGCTGGTGGTCGTCCTGGGCGGCACCGGCGACCTCGAGGCCGCTGCGGAGCGGGTCGCGGACGACTTCGGCGCGGGCCCGGTGGTCACCGGCCCGGTCGTGGACGGGCTGGGACGCGCCGCCGTCTCCGCCGCCGCGGCACTCGCCGGGCTGCGGGCGGCGGGTGCCTGGCCGGAGGCGCCGCGCCCGGTCGCGGCGGACGCCCTGCTGGCCGAACGCGCGCTGAACGGCGACCCGCTGGCCCGCACCGCCCTGCACGAGCACGTGGCCGCGCCGCTGCGCTCGGCCGGTGGCGGGGTGCTGGAGACGGTGCGCGCGGTGCTCAGCAGCGGCGGCAACCTCGAGGCGAGCGCGCGGGCGATCTTCGTGCACCCCAACACCGTGCGGTACCGGCTCCGCCGCGCCGCGGAGCTCACCGGGCTGTCGGCGACCGACCCGCGGGGCAGCTGGACCCTCCAGGTCGCCCTCGCGCTCGCCGCGCTCGACCGCGACCGCTCCCTCTGGCACTGACCCGGACGGTCCGGTTCCCACGACGGGAACGCGCATCGAGGCCCTGAACCGCCGGGTGTATTGGAGGAATCCCACAAAGATCGGCGGGGTGCTTTCGTGCCGGACCGCCGCGCGCGGGACCGGTGATCACTGGCACGGTGGTGAGGTGCTCGCCGTCCTCGCCCCGGGTCAGGGTGCGCAGAAGCCCGGGATGCTGACCGACTGGCTCGACCTCCCCGGCGCCGAACCGTTCTTCCGCTGGGCCGGCGCGATCGCCGGCGCCGACCTGCTCTCCCTCGGCACGACCGGCGACGCCGAGGCGATCAAGGACACCGCGGTCACCCAGCCCCTCGTGGTCGCGATGAGCCTGTTCGTCGCCCGCGAGCTGGGTGGGCTCCCGGGGCCGGTGGCCCACACCCCGCACACCGGGCGCGACGTCGTCATCGCCGGGCACAGCGTCGGCGAGCTCACCGCCGGGGCGCTCGCCGGCGTGCTGAGCGTCGAGGCGGCGATCGCGCTCACCGCCGTCCGCGGCCGGGCCATGGCCGCCGCCTGCGCGCAGACCCCCACCGGCATGTCCGCGGTGCTCGGCGGCGACCCGGACGAGGTGCTGGCCGCCATCGAGCAGCACGGCCTGAGCCCCGCGAACATGAACGGCGCCGGCCAGATCGTCGCCGCCGGCCCGCTCGACGGGCTGGCCGCGCTCCGGGCCGAGCCGCCGGCGAAGGCGCGGGTCATGCCCCTTCCGGTGGCCGGCGCGTTCCACACCTCCTTCATGGCCCCGGCCCGAGCGGAGCTGGAGGGTCTCGTGGGCGGGCTGCGGCCGGCCGACCCGAGCCGGCTGCTGCTCTCCAACGCCGACGGCGCGGCGGTCGACTGCGGCTCCGAGGCGCTGGCCCGGCTGGTCAGCCAGGTCACCAGCCCCGTGCGGTTCGACGCGTGCCTGGCGACCATGCGGGAGCTGGGCGTCACCGCCGTGATCGAGCTGCCGCCCGCCGGCGCGCTCGCCGGGCTGGCCAAGCGGGAGTGGAAGGGCGCGGGCATCGAGGTGCTCGCCGTGAGCACGCCCGCCGACCTCGACCGGGCCCGCGAGCTGATCGAGGCCGAGCGGGGCCGCGCCGAGGCCGAGCACCTGCCCGACTGGCGGATGGTCGTGGCGCCCGCCCGCGGGACGGTGAGCCCCGCGGAGATCGCCGAGGGCACCCGCCTGCCCGCCGGCACCCCGCTCGGCTGCATCCGCGGCCGCCGGGAGGAGGTCAACGTCTCCGCCGGCTACGACGGCGTGCTGGCCGAGTGGCTGGTGCACGACGGCGACCTCGTCGACGCCGGCGACCCGATCGCCCGGCTCTACCCGGAGGTGTCCTCGTGACCCGTCTCCAGCTCCCGCCCGGCGCCCCCGGTGCCCGCATCCTCGGCTTCGGCAGCTACCGGCCCCGCCGCCGGGTGACGAACGCCGACCTCGCCCAGCGGATGGACACCAACGACGAGTGGATCCAGGCGCGGGTCGGCATCGCCGAGCGCCGGTGGGCCGAGCCCGACGAGACGCTCGTGGAGATGTCGGTGGCGGCCGGCGGCAAGGCGCTGGCCGCCAGCGGCCTCGACGCCGGCGACATCGACCTGGTGCTGCTCGCGACCACCAGCCCGCCGAAGGCGATCCCGGGGCTCGCCCCGCGGATCGCCCACCAGCTCGGGGTGCCCCGGCCCGGTGCCTTCGACGTCAACGCCGGCTGCGCCGGCTGGTGCTACGCGCTCAGCGCCGCGGCCGACGCCATCCGCAGCGGCACCGCGCGCAACGCGCTCGTCATCGGCGGCGAGCGGCTGACCGACTACACCAACCTCGACGACCGGGCGACGGCGGTCATCTTCGCCGACGGCGCCGGCGCCGCGGTCGTGACCGCCTCCGACGAGCCGGCCATCGGGCCGGCGGTGTGGGGCAGCGACGGCGACCTGCACGAGGCCATCGCCATCCCCGAGAACGAGACCGGCATGAGCATGGCGGGCCAGGCGGTGTACCGCTGGGCCACCACCAAGCTGACCGAGACCCTGACCGAGGCCATGCGTCGCGCCGGCGTCGGCCCCGACGACATCGACGTGTTCGCGCCGCACCAGGCGAACCTGCGGATCATCGAGCTCATGGCCAAGCGGCTGAAGCTGCCCGAGCGCACGGTCATCGCCCGCGACATCGTCCGCTCCGGCAACACCTCGTCGGCCTCCGTGCCGCTGGCGCTGGCCGCCCTGCTCGAGAGCGGCGAGGCCAAGAGCGGGGATCTCGCCCTGCTGCTCGGCTACGGCGCCGGCCTCACCTTCGCCGGCCAGGTGGTCGTGCTCCCGTGAGCCGCCCCACCCCAGTTCGCCGGGACACCGTGTCCCGGACGTCGGCGGGCACCGCCCGCCCCATCCGAGAGAGAGGACCCGCGTGAGCACCCAGGAGATCCAGTCCGGTCTGGCCGAGATCCTGGAGGAGGTCGCCGGGGTGAACCCCGCCGACGCCACCCCGGAGAAGTCCTTCACCGAGGACCTCGACGTCGACTCCCTGTCGATGGTCGAGATCGCCACCGCCGTCGAGGACAAGTTCGGCGTCGCCATCCCCGACGACCAGCTCGCCAACATCAAGACGGTGGGCGACGCGATCAGCTTCATCGAGAAGAACCAGGGCTGACCCCCTCGGGTCCCGCCGGCCGACCGCCGGCGGGACCCGGTCCCCGATCCGGCCCACCCGGCCGTCGTCCGCACGAGGAGATCCCATGAGCCCGTCCACCACCGACGTCGTCGTCACCGGCCTGGGTGCCACCACGCCGCTCGGCGGCGACGTGGCCAGCACCTGGGACGCCCTGCTCGCCGGGCGCTCGGGCGTCAGCCGGATCACCGAGGAGTGGGTGCGGGAGTTTCCCGCCCAGCTCGTCGCCCGCCTGGCCACCGAACCCGCCGAGCAGATCGACCGGGTCCGCGCCCGCCGGCTCGACCGCAGCCAGCAGGTGGCCGTCGTGGCCGCCGAGCAGGCGTGGGCCGAGTCCGGGGCCGGCGACGCCGGCGTCGCCCCCGAGCGGATCGCGGTCGTCTTCGGTACCGGCATCGGCGGTGCGCTGACCCTGCTGGGCCAGGACGACGTCCTGGAGCAGAAGGGCCCCAAGCGGGTCTCCCCCTTCACCATCCCGATGCTCATGCCCAACGGCCCGGCGGCGGCGGTCGGCCTGGCCATCGGGGCCAAGGGCGGCGTGCACGCACCGGTGAGCGCCTGCGCCTCGGGCGCCGAGGCGATCCGCTGGGGGCTGGACCTGCTCCGGTTCGACCGCGCCGACGTCGTGCTCGTCGGTGGCGCGGAGGCCTGCGTCCACCCGCTGCCGATGGCCGGCTTCGCCGCCATGCGCGCGATGTCCACCCGCAACGACGAGCCCGAGCGCGCCTCCCGCCCGTTCGACAAGGGCCGGGACGGGTTCGTCCTCGGCGAGGGCGCGGCCGCGCTCGTGCTCGAGCGGGCCGACTCCGCCGCCGCCCGCGGAGCCCGCGTGCACGCCCGCCTGGCCGGCGCGGGTGCGACCGCCGACGGCTACGACCTGGTCGCCCCCCACCCGGAGGGCGAGGGCGCCGGCCGGGCGATCACCGCCGCGCTGCGCGACGCCGGCCTCTCCACCACCGACGTGGGGCACGTCAACGCCCACGCGACCTCCACCCCGGTCGGTGACACCGCCGAGGCCGCGGCCATCCGCTCCTCGCTGGGCGAGCACGTGCTGGTGAGCGCCACCAAGAGCCAGACCGGCCACCTGCTGGGCGCCGCCGGCGCCCTGGAGTCGGTGTTCACCATCCTGGCGCTGCGCGAGCAGATCGTCCCCGCGACGGCGAACCTCGACGACCCCGACGACGACGCCGCCGTCCAGGCCCTCGACATCGTCCGCCGGGAGCCGCGCCGGGCGCAGCTGACCGCGGCGGTCAACGACTCGTTCGGCTTCGGCGGGCACAACATCGCGTTGGTCTTCACCACCGCCTGAAGAAGGACCCCGCTGCCCCCCGCCACTCGCGAGCTCGCGGCGGGAACCTGCAGCGCGGCCATGAGCCCCGGAGGTACCCGTGACGACAGTCCAGGCCGCGCCCGCCGTGACGGCCCCCGACCCGCGTGACCCGGAGGACCGGCTGCGGCGGTTCTTCGACACCGACTCCATGCAGCTGCTCGGCACCCGGGACACCTCCGGGGTGCTGGCCGCCCGCGGCGCCGTGTCCGGCAGCCCGGCCGTGGCCTTCTGCACGGACGCCACGGTGATGGGCGGGGCGATGGGCATCGACGGCTGCCGGCACATCGTCGACGCGATCGACACCGCCCTGCGCGAACGCGTGCCGGTCGTCGGCATCTGGCACTCCGGCGGCGCTCGCCTGGCCGAGGGGGTGACCGCGCTGCACGCCGTCGGCGAGGTCTTCGCCGCCATGGTCCGCGCGTCCGGGCGGATCCCGCAGATCTCCGTGGTGCTCGGACCGGCGGCCGGTGGCGCCGCGTACGGCCCAGCGCTGACCGACCTGGTGATCATGGGTCCGGCCGGCCGGGTGTTCGTCACCGGGCCGGAGGTCGTCCGCTCGGTCACCGGCGAGAACGTCGACATGGAGAGCCTCGGCGGCCCCGACACGCACGGCCGCCGCAGCGGGGTGGTGCACGTGGTCACCGACTCCGAGCCCGCCGCCCTGGAGACCGCCCGGCTGGCCGTCGACCTGCTGGCGGCGCAGGGCAGCTTCGCCCCGGCCGACGACGAGGCGGGGAACGACCTGGCGGCGCTGCTGCCCGAGCAGACCAACCGTGCCTACGACGTGAAGCCGCTGGTGTCCTCCGTGCTCGACGAGCCGGGCCTGGAGCTGCACCCCCGGTTCGCGCCCAACGTCGTCACCACGCTGGGCCGGCTCGCCGGCCGGACGGTCGGCGTGATCGCGAACAACCCGCTGCGGCTCGGCGGGTGCCTGGACTCCGCGTCCGCGGAGAAGGCGGCGCGGTTCGTGCGCATGTGCGACGCCTTCGGCATCCCGCTGGTGGTGCTCGTCGACGTGCCCGGTTACCTGCCGGGCGTCGGCCAGGAGTGGGACGGCGTGGTGCGCCGCGGCGCCAAGCTCCTGCACGCGTTCGCCGAGGCCGTGGTCCCGCGCGTCACGCTGGTGACCCGCAAGTCCTACGGCGGTGCCTACATCGCGATGAACTCCCGCTCGCTGGGCGCCACGAAGGTGTTCGCCTGGCCCGGCGCCGAGGTGGCCGTCATGGGCGCCAAGGCGGCCGTCGGCATCCTGCACCGCAAGAAGCTGGCCGCTGCCCCGCCCGGCGAGCGCGAGGCGCTGCACGCGCAGCTGGCCGAGGAGCACGAGCGGATCGCCGGCGGGGTCAACCGGGCGCTGCAGATCGGCGTCGTCGACGAGGTGGTCGAGCCGGTCCGGACGCGGCAGCGGCTCATCGAGGCGCTGGCCGGAGCGCCGCTCGGTCGCGGGGCCCACGGCAACATCCCGCTCTGACGTGGAAAGGCCGTCCCGGCGCCGCTTCCCCGACGGCGCCCGGACGGCCCGCTCCAGGCTACGACGACTCCCCGACCAGGCCGGGAGTGTCGTGCCCCGATCGTGACCTTCAGACGACCTGGTGCAGCCAGGTGACGGGACTGCCGTCACCGGCGTGCCGGTAGACCTCCAGATCGGCATCCCATGCGGCGCCCAGCAGCTGGTCGACGCCGTGCCGGAACGCCTCGATGGACGACGCCGTCGCCGCGAGGTGCCGCAGCTGCTGCTCGGTGACGATGAGGTCGCCGTTGGCGCTCGTGGGCGCGCGGAAGACCCCGTGGCCGGGCACGTAGGACATGCGCTCACCGTCGTTGCCGTGGCTGGCCTCTTCGGTCACCTCGAAGCGCAGCATCGGCCACGCGCGCAGCGCAGCGACCAGCTTGGCGCCGGTACCGGGCGAACCGGTCCACGCCACTTCAGCACGGTAGGCACCGTGCGCCGCGGGCTGCTCAGCCCACGACAGGGAGACCGGCGCGCCGACGACGCGTTCCAGCGCCCACTCGACGTGCTGGCAGAGCGCCTTCGGGCACGAGTGCACGAAGACGACACCCTGGGTTGACCGTCGCTGCACCGGGCACCTCCATCGACTCGATCGGTCTCGTCTTCCCCTACGGACCCATCGATTCGGTGACGCGCCGTTATCGGCAGTGGCGGAGCAGGGCTCCCGCGACAAGTTTGCACGATGGTCCCCCCATCGCGCCAGCCCGGCTGCGACTCCTGGGACGAAAGTGACGGCCGCGCTCGCCCGCCCGCCGGAGCACGGCCTTGTCGCTGGTCAGCGGCCAATACCATCTGTCACTGGCGGCGTCTACCTGCGTCAGCGATTTCACAGCTCCGCCCGACCGGCCGGAACCGTACCGGTCCCGGAGTGCTCGGAACCGGAGCGACGGCAACCGAGTGCGTCGTCACGCAGTGTAGTCGCGGACCCGGGGGCGCCGCCGCCCACCGTCCCCTTCGACCAGCGCGTCCTCCCCGCAGAAAACCACGTTGCGTAACCCACAGGCCACGCGGCGTGGACGGATCCGCGTCAGGCGTCCAGCACGCCCACCCGGTCGCCGCCGGTGCTCTTCGCCCGGTACATGGCGACGTCGGCCCGGTGCATCAGGTCCTCGACGTCGTCGCCCGGCTCGATCTCGGCCAGGCCCACGCTGGCGGTGACCTGGAACCGTGCGCCGGTGAGGGCCACGGCCGTCCGCAGCCGCTCGGCGAGCAGGGCCGCGGAGAACCCCGCGGTCACGTCGGCGAGCACCGCGAACTCGTCCCCGCCCAGGCGGGCCACGGTGTCGATCTCGCGCACGGCGGCCCCCAGCGCCGAGCCGACCGCGTTGAGCAGGGCGTCGCCGGCCGCGTGCCCCTCGGCATCGTTGACGGCCTTGAAGCCGTCCAGATCCACCAGGCAGACCACCGACTGGTGACCCCATGCCGCGGCCTCCACCGCGCGGGACACCCGCTCGAGGAACAGCCGCCGGTTGGGGATGCCGGTGAGCGGATCGGTGGAGGCGAGCATCTCCTGCGCGCGGATCAGCAGCATCTGCCGGTCGTAGGCGGCCCAGGAGTTCGCCGAGGACATCGCGCAGACGATGGTGAAGACACCCAGGACGGCGAGGAAGAACATGCCGTTGGTGGTCGTCCCCGGCAGCTCGATGAAGAACAGGTACGCCGCGGTCATGACGGTGCCCATGGCGACGACACCGGCCGGTGAGTACGCCACCGCCGTGAACGTCAGGGTGAGGAACAGCAGCGCGTCCAACGGGCTGGTGGACCCGCCGTCGAGGCGGGTGGCGACGACGACCACGACGATGGTGGCCAGCGTCCACCCGTAGAACAGGGTGGGTCCGCGCCAGTCGCGCATCATGGCGCGCAGCGGGAGCAACAGGGTCGCCGGAACGACCAGCGCCACCCCTGCGACGAGCAGCGCCAGGGCGAGGCGCGATGCGGCGGGTCCGTCGGCGAGCGCCGCGTAGCCGATGACGGCGAGCGCCGTGAGCTCGGTGACCAGCACGCCGATCCGGACGTGCCGGATCCAGAAGGCGACGCGGGCGTCGTCCCCGGCCAGAGGCCGGTACAGGCCGGACCGCAGGCGGACGAGGACGCCTGGCGGGGCCGGGCGCGACCGTCGCCCGGAGGCGTGGACGCTGCCCGCTCGGCGGTCGTGCGCCGGTGTCTCGCTCACAGAGGAGCGATCGGTCGGCGCCCTCCGCAGCTTGACGGCGCGCTCCCCCGTGCGGGTGACCGGTGCCACGGTGGTCCGTGCCTGCCGCGCGCGGCCTCCGGGTAGGGCTCCCCCCGTGGGTGGACACCAGGGCATGGCGGACGCGGGCCGCGACGCGGTCGCGGGGATGGTGCTGGACGCGTGGGACGCCTTCCTCGCGCAGGCGGAGTCGGTGGACCTCGACCGCCGGTCCCGGCTGCCCGGGTGGCGGGCACACGAGATCTGCGTGCACCTGGGCTGCTGGGACGACCACACCGCGCTGCCCGACCTCATCGCCTCCGCCCGGACCGGCGGCTCCGGCACGCCTCCCGACCCGGACGCGGTGAACGCGCGGGTGACCGCCGCTCACCGCGGCGCCTCCCGCGCCGAGGTGCTGGCCGCCCTGCGCCGCAACCGCGAGGCGACCGCCCGCTACCTGGCCGACGAGCCGGTGGAGCTCGACACCGCACCAGCGGTCTCGGTCGTCGGCCGGCTGCCGCTGCTCAGCGTCGTCCTCGGGCAGGCCTACGAGCTCGCCGTCCACGGGCTGGACCTGGTGTCCTGCGGTGCGCCGCCGCCGCACGCCCCGGTGCTGCAGTCGGGGCTCGCGGCGCTGACCGACGTGACCGGTGCGCTGGCCGCCTCCTCCGGCATCGCGGGCCGCGTCAGCCTCGTGACACCCGACGGCGGCTGGGGGTTCACCGCGGACGGCGACGGGTGGCAGGTGCGCCGGGTACCGGCCGGGGTCGTCGAGGGCCCGGCCGTCGAGGCCGCCGCCGACCTCCTGCTCGACGCCGCGGCCGGCCGGGTCAACCCGGTACCGGCGGTCGCCCGTCGCCGGCTCGCGGTGCACGACGTGGCGGGGCTCCTCCAGCTGGCGCCCATCGTGCAGCAGGTGCCGGGCATCCCGGGCGGACCGATCCTCCAGCTGGCCGCCCGTACCGTCGGCGGGGCCGGCGGGATGCTGGGGCGGCTCTTCGGCCGGGGTTAGCCCGCTCCCCCGAGCCAGGAGACGAGCACGCCGGTGGACGCGCCGGCACCCACCTGGAGCACCGTGCTGGGCACCAGCCCGACGGCGGTGGCCGCGAGGAAGTGCCCGAACCGGACCCCGGCCAGGCCCGCCCCGTAGCTGACCACCACGAACGGCGCCACCGGGACCAGCCGGCCGCCGAGCACCCACAGGAAGCCGCGTCCGGCGACCAGCCGATCGGCGCGGCGGAGCCGTGGGCCGGCGAGCCGCTCGGCGGCCGGGCGGCCCAGCGTGCGGCTCAGCCCGAAGGCGGCAGCCGCCCCCAGCAGGCCGCCGGAGAGCGCGACCGCCAGGCCCGGACCGAACCCGAGGACCGCGCCGGCCAGCGCCGACAGGACCGAGCGCGGGACGGGCGCCAGCAGCGCCACCGCCAGCGCTACGACCAGCAGCACCCAGACCTCCGCGCCGCCGCCGTCGAGCAGGGTGCGCAGCTGCTCCCCGGACGGCAGGTCGAGCCGCACGGCCACGACACCGCCGGCGACCAGGAGCGCTCCCAGGACGGCGGCACGCAGCCGGATCGAGGCACCCGCCGTCCGCCCGGTCCGGTTTCCCGGAACGAGCGCACCGGCAGGCTCAGCCGCAGCTGCCGCCGAGGGTGATGCCACGCTGCGCCAGCCACGGCACCGGGTTGGAGCGGTTGGCGTACAGGCCGCCGTAGTGCACCTCGAAGTGCAGGTGCGGGCCGGTGGACTGCCCCCGGTTGCCCACCTCGGCGATCTGCTGCCCACCGCTGACGACCTGGCCCGGCGAGACGAAGAACTGGTTCACGTGGCCGTAGACGGTGATGGCCCCGTCGTGGTGCTGGATGGCGACGGCGAGACCGAAGCCGCTGGCCGGGCCGGCCTGCAGCACGACCCCGGGCTCCGGCGTGAAGATCGGGGTGCCGATCGGTGCGGCGATGTCCACGCCGAGGTGCTGGGTGCCCCACCGGCTGCCGTAGCAGGAGGTGACCCGCCCCTGGGTGAGCTGGCCGGCACCCCCGGTCACCGGAGCCGCGACGGCCGCCTGCTCGGTGGCCTGCTGCTCGGACCAGGCGGCGACGGGATCGGCCGTGCCGCGGAGGCTGAGCATGCGGATCTCCGCCTCGCGCAGCTGCTCGTCCAGCGCCGCCTTCTCGGCGGTGAGCGCGTCGAAGTCGGCCTGCGCGGCGGCGAGGAGGGCGTCGACCTCCGCCTGCATGCCCTGCGCCTTGCGCGCGGCGGCATCCCGCTCGGCGACGGCGGTCTTCGCCTCCTGGTCGAGCCGGGCCTCGCGGGCCTCGGCCACCCGCAGGTCCTCGAGCACCTGCGCGCGGTCCTCGCCGAGGAGGTCGAGCGTCGCGGCCTGCTGGAGGAGCTCCCCCGGGCCTTCGGCGTGCAGGACCATCTCCAACTGCTTCATCGACTGGTCGCTGCCCATGTAGGCCTCCCGGCCGATGGCGGCGACCTCGCCCTGGGTGCTCGCCACGGCCTCCCGGACGGCGGCGAGCTCGGCGGCGATGGCGTCGGCGTGCTCGCGGGCGCGGTCGAGCTCGGCCTGCGCGGCGAGCACGGCGCCGCTGGCCTCCTCCGCCCGCAGGGTCAGCTGCTGCAGGCGCTCCTCGGCGTCGCGGACGCGCTGCTCGATGCCGGCGACCTCCGCCTCGACGCGGTCGTGCTCGCTGCGCGCGTCGCCGGGCGCGGCCGCCGCGGTCGGCGTCCCGAGCACGGCGAGCGCCAGCAGCGCGGTGGCGGCGGTGGCCGCCAGACGGGTGCGGCGGAGGGTCCGGCGCGCGGGCGCGGCCGGGACGTGGTTGCGCAGGTGGTGCGAGGTCGCCAAGGCGACGGTCTCCGTTCCTCGATCCGCCTACCAGGTCAGCTGACGGGTTCGGGCCGGAACATGCCCTACCTGTCTGCCCGTGGTGGCGCAGACGGGATTCACCCCAGAAAACGTGGGTCCCCGGTCCCCGCGGCGGTGAGGCCGCAGAGTTCGGCGGGGCCCGCCCGAGCCCCCGGGTTTCGGGAGCGGGATCGGGTGGGCCGCGAGAGACGGTACAAGCGGATCGCCCGAATGTCACAGGGGGGTAACGGACCTTGTCGGTTCGTCCCACCGACCCCAGGGCGTGACTGCGGCGCCGCGGCGCCGTCTGGCAGGCTGGCGGGTCCGGGGCGGTAGCTCAGCTGGTCAGAGCATGGGACTCATAATCCCTGGGTCGTGGGTTCGAGCCCCACCCGCCCCACCACTTCCGGGCCGCGGCGTCCTGCCCGGCGCTCGCGCCGCGCTGCCCGCGTGAGCAAGGACACCGCTCCGGTCGGGCGTGGGCACGGAGCGCACGTCGGCGCCGGTGGCGCGCCACTCCGGTGCCGCGGCCGGCCCTGCCCCGGGCCGGAGGTGCGGCAGCAGGTCCACGACGAGAGCGACCGGCGCGCCTCTGCACCGCCGCCTTCCCGACGTGTCGTAATCGAGCAGTGACACAACGTGCAACCGCCGTCGCCATGAACACGCGCAACCTGGCCGTCCTGGCGGCGCTGACCCTGATCGGCGGCGCCGGACTCACCGCTGCCGTCCTGGAGGCCCCTCGGCCCGTCACGTCGCAGACCCAGGCCGCCGCCGTGCTGCTCGCCCCGGCCGATCTCACCGGCAAGGCCGTCGATCAGCGGGCTTCGCTGGACTGGTCGGGGGTGTCCGGGGCGCGCGACTACCTCGTCATCGACGTCACCTCCAGCGCCGCCGGTCGCATCGTGGGCTCCACCAGCGCCACCGCCTGGACGTCGCCGCGCCTGCCGCTGTCCACCCCGAGGTACGCCTTCGTGGTCGTGCCGCGGGACCACGCCAAGGTGCAGGGTGAGCGGACGGAGCCGGTGCAGATCTACCCCGGCGGCCAGCCGGCCGAGCCGACCACCCCGGCCGAGGCGGCCCCGACGCCCCCTCCGTCCGAGCCCGCCACGACCAGCGAGCCGCCGACGCCTGCCACGGAGCCCACCACGCCCCCGACGACGCCGACGACCCCGCTCGCGACGGACCCTGCGCCCGAGCTGCCCACCGTCCAGCCCACGAGGGTCTGGGGCTACGACGCCACGACGCTGGCACCCGCTCCCTGGCCGGAGATCCACGCCCTCCGGCCGGACCAGTACGGCACCACCACGGCCAACCCGTACCCCGGTTCCGAGCGCACCGCCTTCTTCACCGTGCAACCCGGCGACACCGGCTGGAACGGTACGCAGGGCACCCTGCGCTCCGAGGTCCGCGACTCGATCGCCGACTCCGGCGACGTCCGGCCCGGCGACGAGCAGTGGTGGGCCTGGTCCACGTTCTTCCCGGCCGACTTCGACTGGGACGAGCGCGGCCAGTTCCTGATCTACACCCAGTGGCACCAGACGGTGAACTCCGGCAACCCCAACGTGCACTTCTGGTCGGACGTGGACGAGAACCTCATGGTCGACGTCCGCGGTGGCACGGGAGGCCGCATCGCCGGCGACGCGCAGTACGTCCGGACGTTCAACCTCGGCACCATCGACAAGGGCGCCTGGAACGACCACACGGTCCGCTTCATCTGGTCCCCCGACCCGGCGAAGGGCCTCATCGAGGTCTGGCACCAGGGCGAGAAGGTCCTCTCCGAACAGGTCGCCAACCTGTACGAGGGGCAGTCGGTGTACATCAAGCAGGGCATCTACTCGGCGGCCGGGACGTCCCGGACGCACTACCTCCAGCACGCCCCGATCGGCTTCGGCCCGACGCGCGAGTCCGTCGCGTCGCTGAACGCGATGGACTGATCCGCCCTGCTCGCCGGCTCGACGAGCCCGACCGTCATGGGCGGCGTACCGCCCGGAGCTGCCCGGGCGGCGGCTAGGTCACCGCCTCCGCCACCAGGTCGGCGAGCGCCCGGGCGCCGGCCTCCGTCGGGTGGACCCCGTCCCGGGTCAGGTCGCGGTCGCCCAGCACGCCGGCGAAGTCCACCAGCTCGACGCCCGTCTCCTCCGCCAGCCGGCGGACGGCGGCGTTGAGCGCCGTGGCGTCCGTGCCCGTCCACGGCTGCACCGTCGCCAGCAGCACGGTGCCCGCGACCTCCTGCCCGAGCCGGACCGCCCGGCGCAGGCTCGCCACCGTCTCCCTCGTCGGCACCCCGAGGCGGAGGTCGTTCGTGCCGGCCTGGACGACCAGGACGTCCACCCGCGGCTCGTCGGCCTCCAGACGCTCCAGGACGTCCGCCGCCGTCTCGCCGGCCACGGCCGCGTTCGCGCCGTCGGTGAACTCGTCGGAGCAGACGAGGTAGGAGTACCAGGAGCGACCGCCGTGGAAGCCGAACCGGGGCTCGCTGTCCGCGCGGCTGATCGAGTCCCCGTAGACCGCCAGCGACCGGTTCCCGTCGTCACCCACCCACGTGACGCACTCCGCGTGCACGGCGCCCCGGGCGAAGGCCCGCGTCGGGCTGCCCGGGATCAGGACCGACAGGCCCAGGGCGAGCACCACGATCCCGCCGGTGATCGCGATCGTGCGCCGCCGCGACATGCCGCAGGACGCTATCGGACCGCGCACCCCGTCAGCCCGCGACGAGCAACCACAGCGGCACGGTCACGAGCGCGGCCGTCGTCGCCAGGGAGACGTGCGCGGAGACGAACCCGCCGTTGCCGCCCATGCGCGCGGTCAGCACGTAGGACGCCGTGGCGGGCGGCACGACCGCGAACGCGAGGACGACGGCCCGCTGGTCGCCGTCGATGCCCAGGAGCGCCACGAGGCCCAGCGCCGCGGCGGGCACCGCGAGCAGCTTGACCGCCGCCAGGTAGCCGGAGAGCGCCCACTCCCGGCGGGCCAGCTCACCGATCCGGAGCGCCGCGCCCACCGTCAGCAGCCCCATCGGCACGGCCGCGGCGGCGATCCGGCCGAGCGTGGCGTCGACCGGCTCCGGCAGCACCAGGCCGGCGGCGTTCCCGGCGAGCCCGGCGACGGTCGCCACGATCAGCGGGTTGCGCACGACGGCCCCGAGCACGCCGAGGAGCGCGCCGCGTCCGCTCGCCGCGGCGGTGCCTCCCGCGAGGGCCATCACCGCGAGGACGTTGACCGCGGGGACGGTGACGCCCAGCAGGACGCCCATCAGCGCGAGCGCGGCCGGCCCGCGGTCGTCGACGAGCGCCAGCGCCAGGAAGGAGTTGAAGCGGAACGCCGTCTGCCATCCCGAGGCCGCGGTCACCCGGTCGATGCCCGGGAACCAGCGCACGAGCGCGCCGAGCAGCGCGCCCACCGCGATCCCCCCCACCGCCGCCAGCAGGGCCGCCCCCGTACCGGCCGCGGCGACGTCGGCGGCGAGCGTGGTGCGGAACAGCAGCGCCGGGAACAGCACGAAGTACACGAGGCGCTCGAGCTCCGCCCAGAACCCCGGGGACCGCCAGGCCCAGCGGCGCAGCACCAGCCCCAGGACGATGAGGGAGAACTCCGGCAGCACCACCGCCGCCCCCTGCACCACGGCAGACTAGCCAGCGCGGCCGCGTCATCTCCTGCCGATCTCGTAGACGTGCGCGACGACCGACGCCTGCTCACCGGGCGGCACGAGGAAGGGCGCGGCACCGGCGCGGAACGCGGCCAGCGACGGGTCCTCGCCGGCGTCGACCGCACGGGCGGCGGACCGGTACGCCGTCCCGATGGCGTGGTTGTCCGCGACGCTGCCGTACTGCGCCGCGAAGGTCACGGTGGTGACGTTCGGGCTGTCGTCGTTGGCGCGGCTGTCCAGCTGCGGGACGAGGTCGTGGTGGTTCTCCAGCGCGAGGAGCTGCACCTCCGGCGGGACGACGACGCGGGCGACGGGTGCGCCGACGGTGACCACGGCCCGCACGTCGAACCCGAAGCCGGGTCCGCCTGCCTCCGCGGCCGCCTGCGCGGCGACCATGCCGCCCTGGCTGTGCCCGACCAGGAGCACGGGGTCCGACGGGCCCGCCCCGGCCCGGTGCAGCGCCTCGGCGATCGCCGCCTGGCGCGTCGTCGCGTCGCCCCCGAGCACCCGGAGGCTGGTCCCGAGGTCGTGGGTCCGCGGGTGGACCGTGCCCGCCGGCGCGTTCCAGACGCCGGTACCCGGGATGTCGACGACGTAGGCGGTGCTGCCGTCGGCGCGGGTGAGCACCCGGACGGCGATCGTGTCGCGTGCCGGGCCGGACCGCCCGGCACGGATCTCGAGCGCGCCCAGCAGGTCGTCGATCCCGCGGGGCGGTGCGACCGCAGGACCGCTGACGTCGTCGGGCAGCCGCGTGACCACCGGGGCCCCGTCGGGCCAGAGCCGCCCGAGCCGGCGGGCCGCGGCGCCGACGTCCTCACCGCCGAGCCAGCGGCCGGTGGGACCGCCCGCGAGCCCGCCGGCCATGGTGGCCGCGCCGGGCAGCGCGCCCATCGCGTCGTCGACCAGCCCCGGGTGCCCGGTCAGCCAGCGCTCGGGGTCGGCGAGCAGCGCGGCGACGTCGACGGCCGAGCCGGTCGGGTCGGTGACGGCCCTCCCGGCCGCGCCCAGGACGACGACCCCCGCCGTGACCGGCCACAGGTAGCCGACGGTCCACTCCAGGTCGTCGGCCAGCTCGGCGAGCGCACGGTCGGCCGCCTCGTACGCCACGGCCGCGTTCTCCAGCGCCACCGCCCGCGCCGCAAACCGCACGGCGAGCGCGCTCAGCCCCCCCGGGCCGTCCAGCGCCTCCAGCAGGGCGGCACCGACCCGCGCCACGCCCGCGGGGTCCAGGAGCGCGGAGGCCAGCAGGTCGGGGTCGGCCAGCACCAGGTGGCACGCCGCGCTGGTGCGGGTCAGCAGCTCGGCCAGGCCCGCGCTGCTCCGGCCCAGGGTGAGGAGGTCGGCCAGCTCCGCCTCGATGCCGCCGGCCCCGCCGCTGACCGAGATCTCGGGGGCGGTCACCACAGGCCCGCGCCGCTCAGCCTCGCCGGCACGGTGCGCCAGGCGTCGGCGCCCGCCTCGGGGAGCTCGCCGAGCACCGCGCCCACCTGCTCGAGCACGTTCTCCCCGCGGGCGGCCCGCTCGGCCAGCCACGACCGGACCGCCCGCTCCGCCCGGGCGATCGCGGCGAGCCGGGCGCGCACCTCGTCGGCGTGCCGGCGCAGCAGCTCCGCGGCCCGCTCGATCGCCTCGGCCGCGGCGTCGACCTCCGCGCAGTCCCGCGCCTGCCGGCGCCGGTACGCCGCGGCGGCGTCGGACACCCACCGGGCCCGCTCACCGTCGCGCCGGTGCTCCTCCCCCGCGTCCCGCACGGCCCGCGCACGCTGCACGAGCTCGGCCGCCAGCGCGTCCAGCGCCTCGGGGTCCCCGTACCGGATCACCGCTGCCCCTTCCTCGTCCCGCGATCGAGGCGGAGACTAGGAGCGCGGGCGCACCCCGCGGCGGGCTCCGGCCGGGCCTGTGGGAAGCCGCCGGGGCTGTTGATGGATGCTGACCGGGTGACCGGCGAACTCGTTACCGACGCCCACGTGCAGGCCGTCCTGGACATCCCGCTCCACCGGTTCCTCGGGGTGGAGCTGCGCGACGCCGCGGACCCGGCGGCCGGCATCCGCTTCCCGGTGGGCCCCGCCGCGCAGAACCCGGCGGGGCTGCTGCACGGCGGCGTCGTCTACGCCCTCCTCGACGTCGCCTCGTTCCTGGCGCTGCTGCCCTCCCTCGGCGACGGCGAGCACGCGGTCACCCACGACGTCTCCGCGTCGCTGCTGCGGCCGGTGGGCGCCGACTCCACCGTCGAGGTGACGGCGACGGTGCTGCGCCGCGGCCGGGCGGTCGCCTTCATGCGGGCGGAGGCCACCGTGGACGGCGTCCTCGTGGCGACCGGTCAGGTCACCAAGACCGTCGTCCCCCCTCGCTGAGGGGGCCTCACCACAGCGAGATCGACCGCCGGAAGATGCCGGCCAGGTCCTCCTCGGTCACCGGGCGCGGGCAGGTGGCCAGCAATCGCTGCTGCTTCATCGCGCCGTCGACGAGGTCGGGGACGTCGCCCTCGCCGAACCCGACCGCGCCCACCCCGTTGGGGATGTCGATGTCGCGCATCAGGTCGGCCAGCACCGTGGGCAGGAACTCCGCCAGGTCCGCGGGCCGGTCGGCGCCCGGCGCCAGCAGCTCCGCGGCGCGGACGTGCCGCTCCGGGGACGCCTCGAAGGTGAAGCGGAACGCCTCCGGCGCGGTCAGGGCCACCGACATCCCGTGCGGCACCATCGGCTCGTCGGCCGGGTAGTCCTTGGGGTGGAAGTCCTTCACCTGCCCGGCGATCGGGTAGGCGTTGGCGTGCGGGATGTGCACGCCGGCGTTGCCGAAGCCCATGCCGGCGAACGTCGCCGCGATCGCCATGTCCGACCGCGCCCGGGCGTCCTCGCCGTCGCGCACGGCGGTGCGGAAGGAGCCGGCCAGCAGGCTCATCGCCTTCTCCGACCACATGTCGGAGATGGGGTTGGAGCCGCAGTAGGGCACCCGCTGGTCGGGGCTCTTGCGGTCGTAGGTGGTGTACCAGCGCGCGGTGTAGCTCTCCAGCGCGTGGCAGAGGATGTCCATCCCCGACGCCGCGGTCACCCCGGGCGGCTGGCTGAGGGTGAGGTCGGGGTCGATGACGGCGAGGGTGGGCCGCAGCCAGGCGTGGCTGATGCCGGTCTTCACCCGCTGGGCGATCACGTCCATCACGCAGATCGTGGTGCTCTCCGAGCCGGTGCCGGTCGTCGTCGGGACGGCGACCAGCGGCTTGAGCGGCTGCGACGGCGCCTGGCCCTTGCCGACCGGCACGTTGACGTAGTCCATCAGCTCGCCGGGGTTGGTCGTCAGCAGGTTGATCGCCTTGGCGGTGTCGATGCTCGACCCACCGCCGACGGCGACGAAGGCGTCCCAGGGGCCCGACGACCGGGCCTCGTCGATGGCGGCGACCAGGCTCTGGTCGGTCGGCTCGACGTGGACGCCGTCGAACACCCGCGCCTCGATGCCGAACTGCGACATCTGGTCGGCCACCCGCTGCGGGTGCCCGGTGGCCGCCACCCCGGGGTCGGTCACCACGAGGACCCGCCGCACGCCGTACCGGCTGAGGTCGAAGCCGATCTCGTCGGAGGCGCCGCTGCCGAACTTCAGCTGCGGCGCCCCGTAGGTGAAGACGGACTCGGGGTTGCCGGGCACGGTGCTGGTGGTCAAGGGGTCCCCCTGCGGCTCGGGCGGCGTGCGGTTGCACCGAATGTTGCACGCCGGTTGTGGTCGGCACCACAGCGGCGAATAGTCCAGGTCACCGCCCCGCCCGTCGACGGACGGGCCGTCGACCAGCCCTGGAGGCATCCGTGACCGACACCCCCACGACCGCGCCCTACCTCGGTGAGCTCCTGAAGGACGCGCCCACCAACTGGGGCAAGTGGGGGCCCGACGACGAGGTCGGCGCGCTGAACTACCTCGGTCCCGAGCAGGTGCTCGCCGCGGTCCAGCTCGTGCGCTCGGGCAAGGTCTTCACCCTGCAGCGGCTGATCGGCGACCCGAAGGGCGACCCGGTCTGGCCCGGCCGCACCCCCGCCGTACGCACCCAGGTGCTCGACGAGAGCGACTGGGACGAGGGCGGCAAGGGCGCCGACTACCCCGGCGGCCTGCACTACGCCGACGACAAGATCGACGCCTACCTCCAGGGCTCCACCCAGTACGACGCCCTCGGCCACCTCTGGTACGACGGCAAGATCTGGAACGGCTACGACGCCCGGACCACCGTCGGCGGTCTGGAGAAGGCCAGCGTCGCGCCGATCGCCGAGCGCGGTGTCGTCGGCCGTGCCGTGCTGCTGGACATGGCGCGTTTCCGCGGCAAGGCGACCCTCGACAAGGGCGAGACCTTCACCCACGAGGACCTCGTCGCCTGCGCGGAGGCCCAGGGCACCCCGATCCAGAAGCGGGACATCCTGGTCGTCCGCACCAACTTCCTGCAGCTGTTCCACGAGCAGGGCGAGGCGTTCTACGAGGGCTTCAACGAGCCGGGGCTGGTCTACTCCCCCGAGCTGGTGCAGTGGTTCCAGGAGATGGAGATCCCCAACCTGGTCACCGACACGATCGCCAACGAGGTCACCTTCGACCCCAACAACGGCGTCGCCCTGGTGCTGCACAACGCGCTCATGCGCAACCTCGGGGTCACCCTCACCGAGATCGCCGACCTCGAGAAGCTGGCCGCGGACTGCGCCGAGGACGGGCAGTACGCGTTCCTGTACGTCGCGGCCCCGCTCAAGGTCGCCAAGGCGGCCGGCACCCCCGTCAACCCCGTCGTCATCAAGTGAGGCGGCGCTCGTGAGCGGCTACGACGACCGGCCCTGGCTGGCGCTCTACGGCGACCAGCCGGCCGACTACCCGATCGAGTACGACACCGCCCTGGACATGTTCCGGGCCGGGGTCGAGCGGGACCCCCTCGGCGTCGCCCTGCGGTACTTCGACGGGACGATCACCCGCCGGGAGCTCGACGAGCTCAGCGACGCCCTCGCCGTCGGCCTGCTCGAGCGCGGGTTCGGGCCGGGCGACCGGCTGGCGGTCTACCTGCAGAACGTGCCGCAGTTCGTGATCGCCATGGTCGCCGCCTGGAAGGCCGGCGGGATCATGGTGTCGATCAACCCGATGAGCCGGGCGCGCGAGCTCTCCTACCTGCTCGCGGACTCCGGGGCCACGGTGCTGCTCGCCCTGGAGACGCTCTACGACGAGGTGGCGCGCGAGGTCGTGCCGGACACCGATGTCCGCCTCGTCCTCACGACCAGCGAACTGGAGTTCCAGACGCGGGACGACGAGCGGCTCTTCGCCGGCATCAGCCGGCAGCGGCACGAGGGGACGACGGACTTCGCCGAGTTCGTCGCCGTCCACCGCGGCCGGGTGCCACCGCCGGTCGGCCTGCGCTCCGACGACGTCGCGTTCCTGACCTACACCTCGGGGACCACCGGCGTGCCCAAGGGTGCGATGAACACCCACCGCAACGTGGTCTTCACCGCGCAGGTCTACCGCGACTGGGTGCACGCCGGCCGGGACGGCGCGATCTTCGGCGTCGCCCCGCTGTTCCACATCACCGGCCTGATCGGGCACATCGCGGTCAGCCTGCTGGTGCCGGCGCCGCTGGTGCTGGCCTACCGGTTCGAGCCCCAGGTCGTGCTCGACGCCTTCGCCGAGCACCGCCCGGCGTTCACCATCGGGGCGATCACCGCGTTCAGCGCACTGCTCAACGCCCCCGGGTTCACGCGTGACCACTTCGCCTCGTTCACCTCGATCTACTCCGGCGGTGCGGCGATCTCGCCGACCGCCGAGCAGAACTTCCTGGCCGCCACCGGCAAGCAGGTGCACAACGCCTACGGCCTGACCGAGACGACCTCACCGATGACCGTGACGCCGTTCGGGTCGCCGTCGCCGGTGGACCCGGTCTCGGGTGCGCTGTCGGTCGGCGTCCCCGCCCCGAACACGGTGGTGCGGATCCAGGACGACGAGGGCCGCGACCTGCCCCTGGGCGAGATCGGCGAGATCGTGGCCGAGGGGCCCCAGGTCGTGGCGGGCTACTGGGGCAAGCCCGAGGAGACCGCGGCCGGCCTGCCCGGCGGTGCGCTCAAGAGCGGTGACGTCGGCTTCATGAACGACGAGGGCTGGGTGTTCATCGTCGACCGCAAGAAGGACATGATCAACGCCTCGGGCTACAAGGTGTGGCCGCGCGAGGTCGAGGACGTGCTGGCCGAGCACCCGGCCGTCCGCGAGTCGGCCGTGGTCGGCGTGCCGGACGAGAAGCGCGGCGAGACCGTGAAGGCGTTCGTCAGCCTCAAGCCGGGGGCGAGCACGACGTCGGAGGAGCTGATCGCGCACTGCAAGGAGCGCATGGCCGCCTACAAGTACCCGCGCAGCGTGGAGCTGGTCGACGAACTGCCCAAGACCGTGACCGGCAAGATCCTCCGCCGCGAGCTGCGCGGGCGGTGAGGGCGACCGGACCCCCACGAGCGGAGGGGCGAGGCCGCGTTCCGCCAACCCCACCGGAACGCCCCGCGGCCGGTTAGCGTTCAGCCGGCCCCTCCCGGCTCGCCGATCCTGGCGGTGATGACGATGACCACTCCGCCCGAGCCCGCCGTCGGGGCTGTCCCGGCCCCGGCGGCGGACGCCGCGGCACCCGCCTCGGGAGCTCCGGCGGTGCGACGACCCTCGCCGGTCCCGCGGGATCCCTCGGCCGTCCGGCCCGGAACCCGGCCGGCGCGCCGGCGCTCCGCGCCGAGGCGGGCGACGCCGCCGCCGTCGCCACCGGCCCGGTGCGCCGCCGAGACGGCGGCCCTCCGCCGGTTGCGTGGACTGGCAGTCCTGACGGGCGGGCTGGGGTTCGCCGCGCTGGTCACGCTCAGCGGGGCCGATGTGCCCGCGGCCGGCTCCGCCGGCCTGCAGGTATCGGCGGACGACCGGGCGGAGACGCGGATCTGGCTGCTGCCCCCCGAGGCGGGCAGTGGCATGGGGCCGCTGGAGATCCCGACCATCGGCGCTCTCCCACCCGGGACCGAGGACTGGTTCCTGCCCGGCGCCCCCACCGCCGGCGTTCCGAGCCCCGTCCCGCCGGACCCTGGGGACGCGGGCCGGCAACCTGCGCCCCCGGCGCCGTCCCCGTCGCCCACGGCCACGCCGGCGCCGACGCCGGACCGCTCCGACGAGGACCCGGTCGAGCCGCTCGACGAGGAACTCGCCGCCGACCCGGGTCCCGCCGCCATGGAGCCCGCGTCCTCCCCCGGCCACACGTCCTCCCTGTCCGCGGCCCGGCACCCGGCCCCCTCGACACCGCCGCCCGCCCCGGCACCCCTGACCACCCCGGCATCGCCGACGGTGCCGTCACCCACGGAGACCCCCGCGCCGTCACCCACGGAGCCCACACCCACGGAGCCCACACCCACCGGGACCCCACCCACCGGGACCCCCGCGCCGTCGCCCACGGAGCCCCCACCCACCGAGACCCCCGAACCGACCGTGGTGCTCGTGCCCGGGGCGCCGCTGGAGGTGCGGGACCCCGCGACGAGCGACCTGGTCCTCACCGTCACGGTGGAGGAGGTGCTGCCGGACGTGAGCTGCGCCGACCCCGCCGTCGTCCCCCGCAACGGGTCACTGGTGGCGGTCCGCATCACGGTGACCACCGGCGCCGATCTCTCCGCGCTGGGGAGCGAGCGCAGCGTGGCGGCCGGGGACTTCCACCTGGTCGGGGACGACGGCACGGTCGTCGCCGGCGGCTCGCCGGCCGGGGTGTGCGACGCCGGCGCAGCGTCCTTCCCGGCGGCTCCGCTCGCACCCGCCCAGGAGCGCAGCGGCACGGTGGTGCTCGACGTGCCCGAGCTGTCGGGGACCGTGCTCTACCGCCCGGGGTGGCCGGCCGCCGGAGGTGAGTGACGACCGGGGAGCGGCGGGCGCCGCACTGCGGCAGGGTGGGGGCATGACGACGGAGCCCGAGACGCCGCAGCCCCGCGACATCGCCCTGGAGCAGGAGTCGCCCGAGATGGCGGCGTCCCTGGAGGAGCAGAGCGCGCCCCGCGAGGCGCCGCAGGGTGACGAGAGCGACGTCGAGGGCCACCCCTCCTAGGTACGCCGCCCGGCGGTCAGCTGCCGGGCCGGGATGCGGCCGGCTGCGACGTAGTACAGCGTCGTCCCCACCGCGAGCGGGGTGTCCCAGGGCGGGCTCACCGCGAGCCCCTCAGGGCCGCGCACCGCCAGCACGGTGGCACCGAAGGCCGCGCCGAAGTGCCGCTGGCACTCGCCGAACGTCGCGTGCGGGAAGCCCGGCGGCACGGTCATCGAGTAGGTGTTGCGCCCGCCGTGGGTCATCAGCTCGCTGTAGACCTGGGTGATGCCGGGATCGTTGGCCTCCTCGGTGAGCAGGGACGGCATGTGCCACTGGACGCCCTGCACGCCGGCGCTGACGTAGCGCAGCGTGTCCCGCCGCTCGAGGTCGCGCAGCGCCGCGACGAGGTGGACCCCGGGGTGCGCGTGCTCGACGGCCACCACGACGGCGAGCGTCTCGTTGTCGTCCCGCACGTCGACGACCACCGTCCGGGCCTGCGGCACGCACGCCCGCTGCATGACGTCCTCGTGGGTGAGGTCGCCGCGGACGAAGTGCACCGCCGGCTGGTCGGGCATGGGGTTCTCCATGACGTCCTCCCAGGCGCACAGCGCGACCTGGGTCCGCCCCTCGGCGGTCAGCTCGGCGACGATCCGCTCGGTGCGCCCGGGCCAGTAGCCCAGCAGCACCACGTGGTCGGACAGGTCCAGGGGAACCACACCTCTCAGACGGCGGCCCCGCAACGACTGCAGGGCCTCGGACAGCCGGGTGAACAGCAGGGTCAGGGTGACGATGCCGCCCACGATCACGTAGGCGCCGATGACCCGGCCGACCACGGAGCTGGGGAAGACGTCGCCGTAGCCCACGGTCGCGGCGGTGACGAGGAAGTACCACCAGTAGGTGCCCGGCGCGGTGATGTCGCTGCCCACGGGCTCGACCAGCGCCATCGCCAGCCAGCTGGAGAGGAAGACGAACACCGCGACCGCCAGCGGCAGCCGCCAGCCGGTCAGGCGCAGGCGGATCAACCGCGTGAAGCGGTGGAGGAGGAACGGCAACGGAGCTCCAGGGGCAGGGGCCGGGACGACGCAAGCTACCGCGGCGCGCACCGGACGACGGGCGGCATGCACCTGTTCGCCGTACGTTCGGGACCGTGACCGTCGACAGCCCCGACTTCTACGCCATCGATGACCTCCTCGAGCCGGAGGAGATCGCGATCCGCGACCAGGTCCGGGCCTTCTGCGCCGCAGAGGTCACCCCGTACATCAACGACTACTGGGAACGCGCGGAGTTCCCGTTCGAGATGGCGCGGAAGCTCGCCGGGCTCGGCATCGTCGGCGGCACGATCGAGGGCCACGGCTGCCCCGGCATGAGCAACGTCGCCGCGGGCCTGGTGGCCGCGGAGCTGGCCCGCGGCGACGGGAGCATCGGCACCTTCAACGGCGTGCACAGCTTCCTGGCGATGCAGTCGATCGCCGTCCTCGGCGACGAGGAGCAGCGCGAGCGCTGGCTGCCCGAGATGGTGCGGCTGGAGAAGATCGGCGCCTTCGGCCTGACCGAGCCCAAGCACGGCTCCGACGCCGTGGGCCTGGAGACCTCGGCCCGCCGCGACGGTGACGCCTTCGTGCTCAACGGGCAGAAGAAGTGGATCGGCAACGGGTCGATCGCCGACTACGTGATCATCTGGGCGCGCGGCGAGGACGGCAAGGTCGGCGGCTACGTCGTCGAGAAGGGCACCCCGGGCTACGAGGCGACGGTCATGACCGGCAAGACGGCACTGCGCGCGGTGTGGCAGGCCGAGATCACCCTGACCGACGTCCGGGTGCCGGCGGAGAACAAGCTGGCCAACTGCCACTCGTTCAAGGACGTCTCCTCGATGCTCGACCGGACCCGCTACACGGTCGCCTGGCGGGCGCTGGGCCTGGCGACGGCGTCCTACGAGCTGGCTCTGGCCCACGCCCTGCGGCGCGAGCAGTTCGGCCAGCCCATCGCGGGCTTCCAGCTGGTGCAGGACAAGCTCGCCCGCATGCTGGCGGAGATCACGTCGATGCAGCTGATGTGCTGGCGGCTGTCGAAGCTCGCCGACGCCGGCCGGATGACGGCGGCGATGGCGTCGCTGGCCAAGATGAACCACGCGGCCAAGGCGCGGGCGATCGTCGCCGACGCGCGCGACATCCTCGGCGGCGACGGCATCCTGCTCGACCACCACGTCGCCCGGCACCACGCCGACATGGAGGCGATCTTCACCTTCGAGGGCACCGACTCGGTGCAGGCGCTGATCGTGGGCCGGGCGATCACCGGGCTGTCGGCGATCAGCGGCCGGAAGCCCGAGCGGCGCTGAGCGGGTCGGCCGGCTCCGGCCGGCCGACCCGGGAGCCCGGGGTCAGCGGGCGGTGGTCAGCCGGTTGTCGACGGCGGTGAGGCGCGCGCACTCGGGGCAACCGGTGCGGCCCACGCCGATGCGCTCCCACTTCTGGGAACCCCAGACCTGGACGATGGCCCCGCAGAGGGCCAGCTCCACCTCGCCGTCCAGCTCGGCCGGCGGGCGGTGGGCCTCCACGGCGTGCCACGGGTAGCTCGGCTCGGTGCGCGGCCCGCCGGACCAGCGGTCGGGACGGGCGAAACCCACGGCGTACGTGTCCACGGGTCACACGTGCCCCGGATCACCGGCGCTCAATCACCACGATCGGGCGAAACCGGCTCCGCGACGACGGCCACGCTGCGCGACCGACCCGCCGGCGCCGGCGTCACCGACGGTCACCCCGCCGGAGGACGGCGTTCGCGCGTTACCGTCGATGTCTCGCGCGGGAGGTGCACGCAGATGGATCCGATCAGCCTGCTGGTGGGCGCGGCGCTGCTCGGCGCCGGCTTCGTCGCCGGGCGACTGGGCCGGGGCCGGCCGAGCGCCCCGCCCCCACCGATGACCCCGCTGTGCGGCTGCGGGCACACGCTCAGCCAGCACGACACCGAGAGCAACACCTGCTACGCCGAGTTGCGGCGCGACACCTACGACAAGCGGGGCCGCTGGTCCGGGCACAGCTGGGTGCCCTGCACCTGCCGCCAGTACGTCGGCCCCCGGCCGATCGACGAGGTGTTCGTCCCGCGCGTGCTGCCGCCGACCGACTGATCCCACCTTTGGCCGGGCATGCAGGTCGGGTGAGCAACCCGTCCGGACGGCCCCGGGGCACCCGCACCGACGACCTGCTGGCCCTCACCGAGCCGGCCCGCGCGCTGGTCAGCGCCGGCGCGCTCGCGGCTGGGTCCCCGCTGCTCCGGTTCGCCCCCCGCGGCGAGCCGCACCCGGTCGTCGTCCTCCCGGGCTGGCTGGCCTCCGACGCCTCCACCCGGACGCTGCGCCGCTGGATCGGCCGGCTCGGCCACCCCGTGGTCGGCTGGGACCTCGGCCGCAACCACGGGCCCCGGCCGGAGGTGGTGGACGGCGTCCGGGCGCTGGTGCAGCGGCTCGCCGACGAGCACGGCGGACCGGTGAGCATCGTCGGGCAGAGCCTCGGTGGCATCTTCGCCCGTCGGCTGGCCGAGCGCTCCCCCCAGCTGGTGCGGCAGGTGGTCTCGCTCGGCTCCCCCGTCGCCGGGGTGCCGTCCCGGCCGCGCCGCGCCGCCGCGGGCGCCGGCATGTACCAGGAGTACCGCCGCCTGCGGGCCGTGCGGGACGTGCGCCCAGCCCCGGCGCTGCCGGTGCCGAGCACCTCGGTCTACTCGCGCTGGGACGGCGTCGTCGACTGGCGCACCTGCCTGCAGCAGGCGGGGCCGCTCAGCGAGAACGTCGCCGTGCACGCCAGCCACCTGGGCATGGGGCTGGATCCGGCCGTGCTCTGGGTGGTCGCCGACCGGCTGGCCCAGCCCCTCGGCGCCTGGCGGCCGTTCCGGCGACCGACCCGTCTCGGGCTGCGCGCCTTCTTCCCCGCCGGGTGAGCGACGGCCCGGTCGGCGGCCGACGGGGCGCGGGCCGGGCCAGGGCGGTGGCCCCGCCCGCGCTCGGGCGGGTCAGCCGCGCAGGAGCTCGCCGAAGCGCGCGCTGCTCTCGTCGATCGCCGTCTGCGCGGCCGGCGAGATCGTGCCCATGTCGAAGAAGCCGTGGATCATGCCGTCGTAGCGCCGGACGTCCGCGGGAACGCCCGCGGCGCGCAACGCCTCGCCGTAGGCCTCGCCCTCGTCCCGCAGGGGGTCGTACTCGGCCGTGACGATCACCGCCGGGGGCAGGCCGGAGAGGTCGGCGCCGTGCAGCGGCGACAGCCGCGGGTCCTTCGCGTCGTCCCAGGCGCCGGCGTAGTGGCCGTAGAACCAGTCCATGGTGTCCTTCTCGAGGAAGTACCCCTTGGCGTTCTCGATGCGGGAGGGGTACTCGCCCTCGGCGTCCACCGCCGGGTAGATGAGGAACTGCGCCGTCACCGGCGTGCCGTCGGCGTGCAGGGCCTGGACGACGACGGCGGAGAGGTTCCCACCGGCGCTGTCCCCGGCGACACCGAGCCGCTGGTCCCCGCCGAACTCGTCGAGGTGCGCCGCGATCCAGCGGGCGGCGGTCACCGCGTCGTCCGCCGCGGCCGGGAACGGGTGCTCGGGGGCCAGCCGGTAGTCGACGGCGACCACCACGGCGCCGCTGCCCCGGCAGACGTTGCGGGCCATGTTGTCGTGGGTGTCGAGGTCTCCGATCACCCAGCCGCCACCGTGGAAGAAGATGACCGTCGGGAAGGGCCCCTCGCCCTCCGGGCGGTAGACGCGGGCCCGCAGGTCGCCCTCGGCGCCCGGGACGGTGCGGTCCTCGGTGCCGCCCACGGGCACCAGCTGCTCCGGTGTGCGGGCGCCGTGGGTCAGCGCCAGGTACAGCGCCCGCCCGGCCTCGGGGCTGCCTTCGTACATGGGCGGCATCCCCGCCTGCTCCATCATGGTCAGCATCGCGGCGATGTTCTGGTCGACGGGCACGGCGACTCCTGTTCTGGGTGGATGGGAGGTGCGGGGGTGCGGACGGTCAGCGGTAGACGAGGGACGAGTCGTCGAGGTCGACGGCGGGCAGCGCGGTGCGCTCCTGCGCGTACTCCAGCAGGTGGGTCCAGGGCTCGCGGTCGCCCTGCTTGAACATGCGGTCCACCGAGCGCATGACGTAGCCGGAGTTGAAGTTCTCCGGCTCGGCCCACGGCCGCAGGGGCATGTCCGCGTCCTCGGGACGCAGGGTCGGGACGACCACGGTGGCCCCGCGCTCCTGCATGTGCGCCAGCAGCCGGCAGACGAGCTCGCTGACCAGGTCGGCGCGCAGGGTCCAGCTGGCGCGGAAGTACCCGAACACGTAGGCCATGTTCGGCACGCCGCTGATCATCGTGCCGCGCCAGGTGACCCGCTGGGTGAAGTCGACCGGCTCGCCGTCGACGGTGAAGGCGACACCCCCGAAGAGACTGAGGTCGAAGCCGGTCGCGGTGACGACGACGTCCGCCTCGAGCTCCTCCCCCGACGACGTCCGGATCCCGTTCTCGGTGAAGGTCTCGATCGTGTCGGTGACGACCGAGGCGCGCCCCTCGCGGATCGCGGTGAACAGGTCGCCGTCGGGCAGGAGCGCCAGCCGCTGCTGCCAGGGCCGGTAGCCGGGGTTGAAGTGCTTGTCGATGTCGAAGCCCTCGGGCAGGAGGGGACGCATCGCCTCGATGAGCATCTCCCTCAGCTCGTCGGGCGCCTCGAACGACAGCCGGGTGATCTCGTCGCCCTCGGCGATGTAGGCCCGCCGGAGGATCTCGTGCGTCCACTCGTCCGGGACCTCGAGGGCCCGCAGCGTCTCGGCCAGCTCGTGCGTGCGGGGTCGGGCGAAGAAGAACGTCGGGGAACGCTGCAGCATCGTCACGTGGGCAGCGGTCTCGGCCATGGCGGGGACCAGGGTCGCGGCGGTCGCGCCCGAGCCGATGACCACGACCCGCTTGCCGGAGTGGTCGAGGTCGTCCGGCCACTGCTGCGGGTGCACGACCACGCCGCGGAACCGGTCCGTCCCCGGCCACTCGGGCCGGTAGGGGCGCCCGTGGTCGTAGTAGCCCTGGCACATCCACAGGAAGTCGGTCGTGACGGCGAGCTCCTCGCCGGTGTCCTCGCGGGTGACCCGCACGGTCCACCGGCGCTCCGCGGACGACCAGCTCGCGCTCGTCACCCGGTGGCGGTAGCGGATGCTCCCGGCCAGCTCGTCCTCGTCGATGACCTCGTCGAGGTAGGACAGGATCTCCGCCGAGGTGGCGATCGACGCCCCGCGCCACGGCTTGAACCGGTAGCCGAAGGTGAACAGGTCGCTGTCGGACCGGACGCCCGGGTACCGGTGCGTCCACCAGGTGCCCCCGCGGCTGTCGAGCGCGTCCAGGATGGCGAAGGTCCGGCCGGGGAGGCGGTCCTTCAGGTGGTGCGCCGCCCCGATGCCCGAGATGCCCGCGCCGACGATGAGCACGTCCACGTGCTCGGTCGTCGCCGTCGTGACGGGCTGTTCCGCGATGGCCGTCATCTCGTGCTCCCCCTACGTTCGTGACCTCTGTCACCGCGAACGTAATGAGGAGCACGCGGTGTGAGCCATGACACAATCGGCCGCACATTGATGAATTCGGCCAACCCCGTCCACGCCGCCGCCCGGGGCACGGGCAGCGCGGCGCTGCTGTGCGCGCTCGCCGAGGAGCACGGGCTGCCGCGTGCGCGCCTCCTCGAGGACGCCGGCATCGCGGAGGCGGCCCTCGCCGACCCGGCTGCCGAGATCAGCGCCGAGCAGGAGGTCCGTCTCGTCGCCGCGCTGGCCGCCGAGCTGCCCGAGCACGGCGGCCTGGCCGCCGGGGTGCGCTACCGGCTGGCCACCTACGGCATCTGGGGCTTCGCCCTCCTCTCCAGCCGCACGCTGCGCGAGGGCCACGAGGTCTCGATGCGCTTCCTCGACCTGACCTACGCGCTCACCCGGATCAGCGCCCAGGAGGACGAGGGGGAGCTCACCCTCTTCTTCGACGACCTCGACCTGCCCGAGCCGGTGCGCCGGTTCGTCCTGCTGCGCGATGCATCGGCGGCGCTGCAGCTGTGGCGGGAGTCCCTGGGCCGCCCCGTCGTCCCCCTGCGCGTGGCGCTGCGGCTGCCGGAACCCGCCGACCCGGCGCCGTACGACGCCGCGTTCGGGGTGCCGCCGCGGTTCGACGCCGCCCGGTCGGTCCTCGTCTTCGACGCCGGGCTGCTCGACCAGCCGCTGCCGCAGGCGGCGCCGCTGACCGCCGCCCTGTGCGAGGCGCAGTGCCGGGAGCTGCTCGAGCGGCGGGTGTCCCGCCGCGGGCTGAGCGGCCAGGTCCGCGACCTGCTGCTCCGCCGCCCCCAGGAGATGCCCGGCCAGGAGGCCGTCGCCGCCGAGCTGCACATGAGCGTGCGGACGCTGCGCCGCCACCTCGAGGAGGAGGGGACGAGCTTCCGCGCCGTCGTGGACCAGACCCGGCGGCACCTCGCCGAGGAGCTGCTCGTCACCGTGGGGCTGAGCGTGGAGCAGGTCGCCGAGCGGATCGGCTACTCGGAGGCCTCGGCCTTCGTCCACGCCTTCCGGCGCTGGACCGGGGTCAGCCCGCGGCGCTGGGCGCGGTCGGCCCGCGCGGACGCGCACACCTGAGGCGGCCGCCGTCCGCCGCACGACCTGCCCGCGCCGCTCAGGTCCAGGTCCGCCCGGCGGCCAGGACCACCAGCGCCACCGTCGTGCCGACCTCCACCAGGGCGCCGAACACGTCACCGTTGACCCCGCCGAGCCGCCGGTCCGCGTGCCGGGTGAGCAGACCGGTCGTGGCGAGCGCCACCGCGACCGCGGCGAGCGCCCACGCCGCCTCCGCGGCGGATCCGCCGGTCGCCGGCACCGCCGCGCCCACCGCGACGAGCAGCACCGCGGTCGCGACCACCCGCACCGCGGTCGAACCCGCGCCGGCCACCAGCACACCCAGCGAGGACCCCGCTGCCGGCCGCCGCGCCGCCGCGTGCAGCACCGCCACCCGGCCGGTGACCGTCGCGAGGACGACGGCCACCACGCCCTCCCCCCGTGCGGCGTCGCCGAGGACTGCCGCCAGCGCGGCGACCTGGACCAGCACCGTGCAGGCGATCGCCGCGACGGCGAAGGCACCCACCTCCGGGCGCCGCATGATGGCCAGCGCCTGCTCGGCCGGTCGCCCGCTGCCGAGACCGTCGGCGAGGTCGGCGGTCGCGTCCAGGTGCAGCCCCCGGGTGAGCAGGGCGAGCGCCGCGACGACCAGCGCCGCGGCCAGCAGCGGCGACCCCTCCGCGCCACCGCGCCAGACGGCCAGCGCGGGCAGGCAGGCCAGTACGCCCAGCACCAGGCCGACGACCGGCAGCCAGCGCAGCACGCCCGCCCCGGGGGTGCGCGCCCGCTGCGGGACGGGCAGCACGCTGAACAGACCCAGCGCGGCGAGCAGCCCGCCGCCGCCCGCCACCGACCGCGGAGCCGCGCTCACCGCAGCCGCTGCGGGAGCCCGGCGGTGACCAGCCAGACCCGCTGGGAGGCGGCGGCGACGCGGGCGTTGAGGATGCCGAGCTCGTCGCGGTAGCGGCGGCCCGAGGCGGTGGCGGGCACGACGCCGGAGCCCACCTCGTTGCTCACCGCGACCACCCGGCGGCGGGTGCCGGACCAGGCGTCCACGACGTCGTCGACCGCGGCGGCCAGCCGCGCGTCGGCGCCCTCGGCCGCGGTCCAGACGCCGCAGTCGTCCATCACCCGGGCCAGCCAGGTGGAGAGGCAGTCCACGAGCAGCGGCGGACCCGGCTCCCCCAGCACCCCGACCAGGTCGACGGTCTCGACGGTGCGCCAGGACGCCGGGCGGCGGTCGCGGTGCAGGGCCACCCGATCGGCCCACTCGGGGTCGCCGCCGTCGGCCGGCAGGCCGCAGGCCACGTACTCGACCCCCCGGGCGCGCGCCAGCAGCTGCTCGGCGTACCGCGACTTGCCCGAGCGCGCCCCGCCGAGGACCAGCACGCGGCGCGGTCGCCGCGGGATCACCGGACCCGCCCGGCGGTGTGCCGGGCCCGCAGCGCGGTGAGCAGCAGCTGCGCGGCGAGCACGGCGCCGATGCCCTCCCCCGCGCGCAGGCGCAGGTCGAGCAGCGGCTCGAGCCCCAGCTCGGTGAGCACCCCGGCGTGCCCGCGCTCGCGGCTGCGCTGGCCCGCGACCAGCGCCGGCTGCGCGGCCGGCTCCAGGCGCGCCGCGACGGTGGCGGCGACCGAGGTGACCAGCCCGTCGAGGACCACCGGCACCCCGGCCGCCGCGGCGCCGAGCGTGATCCCGGTGAGGACGGCCAGCTCCGGGCCCCCGAGCGCCGCCAGGGCCGTCAGCGGCTCGTCGAGCGCCGAGCCGTGCTCGGTCCGCGCGCGGTCCAGGGCACCTCGGACGACGGCCCGCTTGCGGTCGAGCATCGCCGCGTCGGCGCCCGCCCCGAGACCGACCGCGTCGTCGGGGTCCAGGCCGAGCAGGCCGCAGGCGAGCGCGGCCGCCACCGTGGTGTTGCCGATGCCGACCTCGCCGAGGCAGACCAGGCCGTCGGCGGCGAGCTCGTGGCCCAGCGCCCGCCCCTCCTCGACCAGCGCCGCGGCGACGGCCGGGGTGAGGGCGTCGGCGGTGAGCAGGTCGCCCTGCGCCTCCGGGGAGACCGCGTGGTGGGCGCGCACCCGCAGCCCGGCCTGCCGGGCGGTCGACGCCCCGAGCGACTCCCCGGTGCGGGTCGCGGCCAGCACGTCGGCGGTCACGGTCGACGGGTAGGCCGACACCGCGTGCGCGCGGGCGACGGGGTGGTCACCGGCCACGACGACCAGCGTGCCGGTGGCCGGCACCGGTCCGGGCAGGGCCAGCACGCGGTCGACGGCGCGGTCGAGCACCCCGAGCGACCCGGGCACGGCGAGCAGGTCGTCACCGGTGTCCCGCGCGGCCACCACGGCCTCCGGCCGCGGACCGGCGAGGTGGCTGACCGGCGCGTCCGGGCTGTCGTCCGCCGGCCACCGCTCGTGCAGCACGACGTCGTCCAGCGCGGCGCGGGTGGACCAGCCGTGCCGCACGAGGCCGGGCTCGGGTGGGCGCTCGTCGGGCCAGCCCAGGCACAGCCAGCCGAGGGTCTGCACGCCGTCGGGCAGGTGCAGCAGCTCGGCCAGGTCGGGCGGCTGGAAGAGCGTCACCCACCCCATGCCCAGGCCGGCGGCGCGGGCGGCCAGCCACATGTTCTGGATGGCGCAGGCGCAGCTCCACAGGTCGGCGTCCGGGAAGGTGGCGCGGCCCAGCACGCCGGTGGCGTGGGTGCGGCGGTCGCAGGCGACGACGACGCCCAGCGGCGCCTCGCGGATGCCCTCCAGCTGCAGGTCGAGCAGCCGGGCCCGGCGGTCGGGGGTGAGCAGCTCGGCCTGGCGCAGCCGCTCGCGGTCGGCGAGCACCGCGGCGCGGTCCCGCGTGCCCTGCTCGGTGACGACGACGAACCGCCACGGCTGCGAGTGGCCCACCGACGGCGCCCGGTGACCGGCCTCCAGGACCGACCGCAGCAGCTCCGGGGGCACCGGGTCGGGGCGGTAGCGGCGGATGTCCCGCCGCGCCCCGATGACGGTGTGCAGCGCCTCGACCGTGGCGGCGCCCAGGGCCCAGCCCCCCGGGTCCGCGGCTCGTTCGGCGGCGTGGGTCTGGTCACCGATCACCGGGACCGGCCGGGGCCAGGTCATGCCAACTCCTCCATCGGGTCTCGGGAAGACCCTCGCACGCCCGCACCGGCGCGTGGACCCCGGTTCCCCCGCAGGGGTCCGCTGGATCAGCCCTCCGGGGCGGCCAGCTCGCCCAGCGCGCGGCGCAGGCCCTCGACGCGCGCGGGGCCCAGGGAGGCGGCCAGCGCCGCCTCGTGGGCGCGCACCAGAGCCTCCCAGCGGCGCAGCCGGTCGCGGCCGGGGCCGGAGAGGTGGACGACGACCTTGCGCCCGTCCTCGGGATGCGGCAGCCGGTAGGCCAGCGGGGGGGGGGGGGGGGGGGGGGGGGGGGGGGGGGGGGGGGGGGGGGGGGGGGGGGGGGGGGGGGGCGGGGCCCGCCGGGGGGGGGCGGGCCCCGCCGGCGGCCCGCGG